>NZ_JBSZKT010000007.1:0-291041 GCF_055690525.1 Streptosporangium sp. H13245
TCCCCCGGAACCTCTGACGGACCTCCGGGGGAACCGGCCTCACGGCTCCCCCGGAACCTCTGACGGACCTCCGGGAGAACCGGCCTCACGGTTTCCCCGGAACCTCCGACCACAGCCCGTCCCGGCCTCGGCCGGGCGGGCTGTGGTCGTTTCTCCTCGTTTCCAATGATCAGCGGCCTGCGGGGAGCCCTCAGCGCGGGGGCCGCTCGTCGGTGCCGTTGTAGCCGAGGATCCGCATGGCGACCTCGGGGTCCATCGCCGCGGCGAGCAGCTGGGCCCGTTCCACGGCGCTGTCCCGCTGGGCCTCGGCCCTGGCCCTGGCCGCCTGCGACCCCCGGGTGACCGAGGCCACGATGGCCGCCCCCACGGCCGCCGCCAGTACGGCGACGAACACCACCGCGAGCGTGCCGGAACCCGGTGAGCCCGCCCGGCCCATCGCGGCCGTCCCGCCGTTGAGCACGTAGGTGCCCAGCGCCGTGAAGGCCGCCAGCGCGGCCAGGCTGGCCACGACCACGAACACCACCCGCGACCTCCCGCCACGCGGCGCGGGGGCGACGGGTGGCGGCGGTGACGCGGGCGACGGCGGTGCCGGGCGGCGCGCCGGGGTGTCGTCGCCCCAGGGCACGAAGTCCGGCTCGGCCACGGCCGCCGGGGCCACCGCGGTCGACACCGTACCCGGCATCGTGCTGGACACCGTGGAACCGTGGCCGTTGCCCGTGAGCACCGCGCCGTGGACGACCGCGGTGACGGGTTCGAGCCGGGGCAGGGCCGGTGGGACGGGCAGGGCGCGCGCCACGTGGCTGTGCTCGCGGTGCGCCCGCGCCGCCTCCAGGTGATACTCCTCGATCTCGGCGTAGAAGTCGTCAGAGACGTAGATGGAGCCGTCGATCAGCGGCCCTCGCCTGCGTTCCAGGATCGCGACCACATCGTCGCCGTTGAGTGTCTTGTGCGCCTCCAGCGCGTGCGCCAGGCACAGGACATCGCGCCGGTGCCCGCGCAGCAGTTCCTCGGTCCGGTCGAGCAGGCCCACCAGGTTGAACTCGATGCGCTCGCCCAGCACGTCGGGAGCGAGCGGCTGGCTGCCGCCCGGCGCCTTGGTGAACCCGATGCCCCCGCCACCGGGCTTGGGCATCGACTTGCCGCCCATGATCTCCAGCTCCTGCAGCGCGGGCACCGAGGTCACCCCCCGGCCCATGCCCCAGTGCGCCTCCATCAGCGCGGTGAGGTACGTCGCGGAGAACAGGTCGCCGGAGACACCGGAGGAGTTGTCCTCGCCGAAGAACATCCGCTCCCCCGCCAGGGAGGCGAGCGAGACCATGATGTCGGCCTCGTGCTCGGACTTCCAGCGGGTGAACTGGTCCTCGGGCTTGATGCTCGCGACCATGCCGAGGTAGTCGGCGCCCTTCTCGATCGTGGCGATGTCGATCTCGAGGTGGTAGCGGGTGCGGTACGCCGCCACGGCGTGGCAGGCCTCGTGCACGGCCACCGCGTGCCGCTCGCGCTCGATGTACTCCACGTCCTCGGGCGGGCCGAGCTGCTTGAGCCGCTTGGCGCGGGTCACGTCCGACCAGGTGATGACCTCCCGGCCGTCGCGTATCGCGGTGATGAGCGACTCGTTCACCAGGTCCTTGATCGTGGCACCGGTGGCGTAGGGCGTGATCGTCGCCAGCTTGTCCAGTTGCGCGTCGGTCAGCTCGTGGTCGACCTTGTCGAAGTAACCGCGGTAGGTGCGGACCCGGCCCGCCTTCGACGGGTAGCCCACCTTGTAGATGCGGTCGATACGGCCCGGCCGCAGCAGCGCCTCGTCCAGCGAGTTGGGCATGTTGGTGGCCATCATGACCAGGATCCGGTATTTCGGCGGCGGCTTGGGCCGCATGCCGAAGAGCCTTCGCACGTGCCGGTTGACGATGCCCCTCGGCTTCTTCAGGCCGGACAGCTCGGTGAGCAGCGCCTGTAGCGTGCCCGGGTCGCCACCGCCCCCGCCCATGCCGCCCATCATGAAGCGGCTGCGCCCGGTGTCGGGCTCCTTCGGCCCGGCCGCGCCCTGGCGGGTCAGCAGCCACCGGGTGTCCTCGCTGAGGTAGCCGAAGCCGTGGCATCCGGCGGTGTGCGGGGAGAAGCCGGGGCCGCCCCTGGGCCCCTGCTGCGCCAGCGAGCCGCGCTTGCCGAGAGAGTCGGCCTCGTCGAAGAAGACGATCACGCCGCCGTAGCGCAGCGAGAGCTTGCGGAGCTTCCTGAACAGCGACTTCACCTTCAGGATGCCGATGCCCATGAACATGTTGACGAACGCGCCGGGGTCGACGAACACGTACGGCTTGCCGGTCTCCCCGGCCACGGCCTCGGCCATCAGGGTCTTGCCGGTGCCCGGCGGGCCCCACAGCAGCAGGCCGCTGGGCACGTAGCCGCCGCGCTCCTCGATGGCGTCCGGTCGCTCCAGGAAGACGATGTTCTCCTTGACCCGCTCGACGACGTGGTCCTGGCCCCAGACGTCGGTGAAGCGGGTCTTGATGTCGTCGGGGAAGTACGTCTCCACGCCGCCCCGCGACAACAGCCAGAACAGGCCGATGAACTGGAAGGCGACGAAGAAGAACGCGAAGGCGAGCTGCGCCATGTACGGGAGTGCCTGCCAGAGCAGCGCGGGCGCCTGGAACAGCGCGAGCGCCGGGGAGGTGTCCAGCACCTCGCCGAGGATGAGGGCGAGCACCGCGATCCAGAACACCCACTTGATGGCGCGCGCCATCCTGAAGCGGTTCCAGTCGGAGAAACGGCGATGGGTCCAGCGCTCGAAGCCGCCGAACACGCCGCGCGTCCAGAACCGGTTGTATCCGGCGGAACGCTCGCTGACGAAGAAATGGAGCTGCCGCAGAAACTCGGCCCCCAGGAACCAGAAGATCCACGGTGCCGCGATCGCGGTGATGATCATCGCATCCTGGAACGTGATGATGCCCTCGTACGAGGCCATCTCACTCCACACCAGAATGAAATAGATGATCGTAAGAATGAGGAGGAATTTAATCCGGTCCCAGAACGGCATCTTCTTGCGCTTGTCGGGATGCGGATCCGTCGGACCGGAGCCGGGAGCCCGGAGTCCTTCGAAGTTGGGAGGTGGTGGAGGTGACTTCATGACGGGCTTCTCCTCACCCGGTGAGCCGCTTGACCTTGAACGATTGCGCGATCTTCTCGAATTCCCCGGCGCGCTTCCGGTAACAGGCGGCCGAGCAGCGGATCAGCAGGGTGGAGATCTGCTTTCCGTCCTCGGCCAGGTAGGAGGTGAGGTCGAAGGTCTCGATTCCGGCCCCCTGGATCGCGTAGTTGAACCGCACGTGCACGCCGCGCAGGCCGTCTCCCGGCTGGAGAACGTCGTCGGCGAGCAGTTCGAAGTCCTTCAACGGATAACCGGGGAGCTCCGCGAACTGCTTGCGCACCGTCTCGGTGACGGGCAGGACGGAGTCGCGCATGGTGTTCAGGGACAGCGAGTCCTGCTCATCGGGGAGAAGCTTGGCGATCCGGGCGAAGACGAACGGCTCGTCTCCGGTGCCGTAGCCGAGAAGATGGTTGGGAGACGGCTGGGTGTGGGCGTCGTAGGCGGCCGACCAGATGAGCTGCTTACGCAGCCGCGCGGTGGCCGATTCGGGATCGGCCCCGATGGTCGCCTTCTCCAGCGCCGTCTGGTCGACCTTCTGCCAGGCCGCCGGAACCTTGAAGTACGTCTGCCCCTCGTCGTGGCGGACGTAGGTGAATTCGGCACGTGCGCATCCCGTGAGCCCACCGGCCATGGCGGAGACGACCGCCACGGTTGTCACGGCGAACCCGGCCCTTGATCTTTTCACCAGGGCTGTACCTCCGCTTTACGGGTTAACGAGGTGGTTGTGCCCGCTTCTCACGCGACTCTCTCCTGTCCTGGCGTGCCTATCCAGAGAATCTTGACCAAATCTTTCCGGGAACCCGGCTTCACTTGTTACACAGTGCCGCTGTTGGATTCACGACATCATTGAACCTCGAACTTCCTTCACGGAACAGGGGCCAGAGAGGCCGCTTGGCCCACGTGCGCCCGGCTGTGAACGCAGAACAGACATGGACCCACGCATAACTCGCCCCCGGACGGACCCGCGAGAAGCCAAGGGCAATGATCTTCACCGCCATGGTCGCCCAGCTGTGTGGGAAGCCGATGTTCCGCGGTGGCCGTCGGCCGATGGATCAAACGCGGGATTCAAGTCGCTTGAACCCCTGAATACGACAGGGCGGACAAGGCAACGACCTCCGGCAGCGCGGTGACGTGCGCGCCACCAAAACCCTGAACGATCATCCCCGCCCGACGTACGCTCGGGGATACGGCGTCCATAGCGGGGAGATCACATATCGTGTCCGCCTTCGACCACACGCCCTCATGGGCGATCCGGCTGCGCGCCGAACGACGCGACCGGCTCTGGTCGCAACGGGACATGGCACGACGGCTCGCCGAAGCGGCCGACGAACGCACCCGCGCGTCCCTGCCCCAGCGTGAGTCACTGATCCGCCAGATCAAAAGCTGGGAAAAAGGCAGACACCACCCGAAAGACCCTTATCCCGTTCTCTACTCCCGAGCGTTCGGGATCACCGAAGCAGAACTCTTTACCCGTGAACCTTCGAGACTGCCGGTCACACTCCAGCGGCATCAGCTTGATGACTTACGGGCTGTGGAAGGACGCCCCCTCAACGAGGTCGCGCCGGGAACAAACAGTGCGGACATGATGGCGATGCACGCCTTCCGTATGGCTGACCTGCAAGCAGGCGGCGGACATCTATATGCGAACGTTGTCAACTATCTCCAGGCTGATTTAGCACCACGCCTGTTCGGCAGCGACAACGCGGACAACGATGCGATATTCACGGCCGCGACGGCCCTTACCGAGATGGCCGGCTGGATGGCACACGACTCCGGTCGCGACCGGCTGGCCGAACAGCACTTTGAGCGCTCTCTCAGTCTTTCGACGGTTAGCGGCGATCGCCAGCTCACGGCCCACGTTCTCAGCAGCATGAGCCACCTGTTCAGCCACATGGAAAGACCCGGGGAAGCAGTTACCCTTTCCCGTAGAGGGCAGGAGACCCTAGACGAGGGATCCGACAACCCCGGTCTTCGAGCCCGCCTGCTGACGATGGAGGCACGTGGACTGGCCATCCTCCGACAGAAAACAGAGTGCATACGACTACTGTCTCAGGCCGAGAAACTGGTGGGGAAACCATCTACCGAACCCCCTTCGCAGTGGGTGAGCAAGTTCGACGAAGGGTCGTTGGCAGGTGAGACGGCTCGTTGTATGCGGCAGCTTGGGGATCTCAACGAAGCGCGCCGACAAGCCGAACGCGTAATCACCTTGCGGTCGGCGGGCCGCACGCGCAGCCACGCATTCGGGAAGCTCGCTCTCGCAGCCGTCCTCATCAAACTGAAAAAACCAGATGAGGCTTGCACGGTCGCACGAGAAGTCCTCGAATCCACACGGTCTCTCGGCTCCTTTCTTGTGGTCAAGCAGCTCCACGAACTACGACAATCATTCATGCCGTACACCTCCGGAAACAAGGTGATTCTCGATTTCTTGACGCACTCGGAAGCGGCGCTGGAAGAACGATCGCGTCTCTATCGGTGGCGGACAAGGAGCGAGACTTGAAGTCACACGGGAGAAAATCATGAACCCGGAAGGTGCCATGTACGAGCGCGACCCACAGGCTTGGGAGTCCCACCTCGCCGAAGGAAATGCGAAACAGGCAAGGAAGCGGGTCAGCGCGGACATCATTCTTCGCGACGGCACAGGGCGAGTCCTGCTTGTCGATCCGACGTACAAACCGGACTGGGACCTGCCCGGAGGCATGGCGGAGGTCAACGAACCACCGGCAGACGCCGTACGCCGCGAACTGGCCGAAGAACTCGGACACGACGCACAGGTAGGTGACCTGTTGTGTGTGGACTGGGTTTCACCTCATGGCCCTTGGGACGATCTGCTTAGTTTCGTCTTCGACGGTGGCGTACTGAGCGACTCACAGATCGCGGATCTTCGTCTGCGCGACACCGAACTGGCCGCGTTCGAGTTCTGCGATGAGGCGCAGACGAAGGAACGACTACGGCCATATGTAAGCCGTCGGCTCGCCATGGCATTGGAAGCACTGACGACAGGACATATGCGCTACCTACAGGACGGCCACCCTCAGTAACAAATCATTCGTTTACCTCACGGGGCGCCTCCAAGCCGATGACCTCATAGACGGGGTCACTCCTGGTTACCCGATTCCGCAATCGGGAAATATCTATCAGACGAATTCCTTGATCCCTTTGAGGTTACTTAGCTTCGGCTCGCCGTAATCGCAAACAGGTTCGAATATCTCCCCTATTTCGTCAAGGACTTCCCAGACGTCCATGCCGCCTTCGTTTGGCAACCGATAGTTACCATCCGACTCGTACAAGAAGCCAGGAGACTTTCTTCGGGCTATCGGAATGAGCGCCCGCGCCAAAACTTCGCAGGGGCGCCCGTGCCGAGGATCTATGCCGGGGTGTCCGCGCGGGTTACCGGTGCGGCTCGGGGAGGAGTTCTTCGGGGATCACGTCGGGGACGCCGCGCAGGCTGACGAGCGAGACCGCCGCGAGTACGGCGATCATCGTCGCGGCGGTGATCGCCGTCACCTCGATCCCGGTGACGAAGGCCAGTCGCGCGGCCTCGGCGACAGCCTCTCCCAGCCGTCCCGGAAGCGCCGAGGCCGCCTCCAGCGCGGTGGCCAGCGACTCCGTGACGGGGGCGGCCACCTCGCCGGGCAGCCCCGCCGGGAGCCGGAGCTCGCCCCGGTAGACGCCGGTGAGGACGCTGCCCAGCACGGCGATGCCCAGCGCGCCCCCCAGTTCGAAGGACGTCTCGGAGATCGCCGCCGCGGCCCCGGCCCGTTCCCTGGGCACGCTCGCGAGCACGGTGTCGTTGGTCACCGCGAACGTCAGCCCGATGCCCACCCCGCAGACGATCATGGGGACGAGGAAGTAGAGGTAGGGGGTGTCGAGAGTGATCTGGCTGTAGCAGGCGAAGCCCGCGGCGGCCATCGCCAGGCCGAGCGCCACCACCCTGGCCCGGCCCCACCGGGTGATCAGCCCCGCCGCGAGGACCCCGCCGACCGCCGCCGACATGCCTCCAGGCAGTCCCGCGAGACCGGCCCGCAGCGGCGACCAGCCCAGGACGAGCTGGAAGTACCAGGCGAAGATCAGCGACAGCGCGGACATGCCGAAGATGGCGACGAGGTTGGCGCCGACCGAGGCGGTGAAGGCCCGGCGCCGGAAGAGGCGGACGTCGATCAGCGGCTCGGCGAGCCGGGTCTGCCGCCGGGCGAACAGCGCCAGGGCGGCGATCCCGACGGCCCCCGCCACCAGGACACCGGCGTTGGCGAGGCCGTGCACGGCGGCCTCCTTCACGGCGTAGATCACGCCGATCACCCCGGCCACGGACAGCGGCACGCTCACGAGGTCCACCCGCCCCGCGGCGGGGTTGCGCGACTCCGGGAGCACCGCGAAGCCGACGATCACGATGAGCGCCATCACCGGCAGGTTGATCAGGAAGACCGAGCCCCACCAGAAGTGGTCGAGCAGCAGTCCGCCGAGGACCGGTCCCAGGGCGAAACCCGCCGCGCCCATCCCGCTCCACAGGCCGATCGCCGTGGTCCGCTCCTTCGGGTCGGTGAAGACGTTGCGGATGATCGACAGCGTGGAGGGCATGATCGTGGCACCCGCCACACCGAGCAGGACGCGGGCGGCGATGAGCAGTTCGGGGGTGGGCGCGTAGGCGGTCACCGCCGAGGCCACGCCGAAGGCCACGGCGCCGACGAGGAGCAGCCGCCTGCGGCCGATCCGGTCGCCGACGTTGCCCATCGTGATCAGCAGCCCGGCGAGCGCGAAGCCGTACGCGTCACCGATCCACAGGATCTGGGTCGACGAGGGCCGCAGGTCCGCGACCAGTTGGGGAAGGGCGAGGTGCAGGACGGTGACGTCGACGGACAGGAGCAGTGTCGCCAGGCAGGCGACGGCGAGGGTCGCCCACCTGCGGCGATCCGTGATCGGAGAGTGGTCGTTCATGTCCGCCATCGTGATCGGCGCCGCTGACGGCCCGCGCACCCCCCGCTGACGGCCGTGGCGACAGCCGCTGCGACAGGCCACGCGCCGTCCGGGACCTCCCCTCCCCACCGGCCGGGCGGGGTCACGTGCCGAGCGTCGCTCCTTCTCGTACGCGGCGCCGCCGCTCCGGGCGGGGTCACGTGTCCAGCGTCGCGAGCACCTCGCCCGGCGACATGCAGGTCCCCGCACGCCACTCCCCCTCGTACACGGCGCCGCCGCTCCGGACGGGGTCACCTATCCAGCGTCGCGAGCACCTCGCCCGCGACACGCGGCTTCTCGCGCGTCGCTCCTCCTCCTACGCGGCGTCGCCGCTCCGAACGAGGTCACCTATCCAGCGTCGCGAGCACCTCGACCGGTGACATGCGCGTTCCCGCGTGCCACTCCTTCTCGTACGCGGTGTCGCCGGTTCGGGCGCGGACGGCCGTTGTGATGCCGGTGTCGGAGGTCGCCGCCGGGGTGCCGCTGAGGGCCGTGGCCGCGCCCAGCAGCCGGGCCGCTTCCTCGGCGTCGCCTTCCAGCAGCGCGACCTCCGCCAGGCCCTCGATCGCCGAGCCCGCCACCAACCGGTAACGCCGCAGCGCCGGTTCCAGCGCCCTGCGGTACCACGCCCTCGCCCCGGCCCCGTCCCCGCCCGCCGCGGTGATCCGGCCCAGGTCGACGATGACGCGCAACCGGACCTCCTCGGTGGTGTACCACTCCGGCGTGCACAGCTCCAGGGCCCTGAGGGCGAGGGTGAGCGCCTCGTCCAGGTCCCCGCGGAGCCTGGCGACCTCGGCGAGGCCGCGGTGGACCATGGCCATCACGTCGGGCGCCCCGGCCGGGCGGGCGTGTTCGGCCGCGCGGAGGTACTCGGCGTGAGCGGTCGCGAGGTCGCCGTCGCGTACGGTCATCGCGGCCTCGTGGCAGAGAAGCTCCGCGATGTCCTCCTCCGACCCGAGCTCCTCCGCCAGCCGGAGCGCCTCACCGGTCAGCGCGCGCGACGCGGCCCTGTCCCGCCGCAGGTCGGCGAGCCCGGCCAGTTCGGCCAGCGTGAGCGTGCTTCCCCAGCGCTCCCCGATGGAACGGAACAGCTCCAGCGCCTCCTCGAAGAAGCGCTCGGCGCTCCCTGCGTCGCCGCTGTGCAGATAGAAGTAGCCGTGCCCGAAGTGCGACAGCCCCCGCAGCCACGGCTCGGCGGCGGTGGGGACCGGCGGTGGCCCCGATGCCCAGGAGGAGATGGGCGGGCCGGTGAACATCGGCCACAGCATGCCCAGGAACGGCCACCGGTACGGCCGGTCGATCGACGGGATGAACGGGGCGATCGTCTCCAGCAGGGCGAAATACCGTGGTGACCGCGACTCACCGGAGGAGGCCACGAGCACGCACATGGCGTACTCCTCCTCCATCCCCTCGACTGGTCCCTCGGCTCGAACGGCTCCCGCCGCGGCCTCGGCGGGGAGCGAGCCGATCGCGCCCAGCAGGTCGGCGGCGAGGGCCGCGCCCTCCGAGCGGCGGCCCCGCAGCCACCAGTACATGGCGAGCCCGGCGAGCAGGCGCAGCCCCTGCCCGGTCCTGCCGGTGTCGACGGTCCAGCGCAGCGCGGCGTGCAGGTCGTCGTGCTCCTCGTCCAGCCGCCGCAGCCACTCCAGCTGCCCTGCGTCGCGCAGGTGGGAGTCCGCGGTGGCCGCCAGGTCCGCGTAGTACGAGGCGTGCGCCTCGCGGCGCGCCTCGGTCTCGCCGGTCTCGGCCAGCCGTTCCGCGCAGTACGCGCGGATGGTCTCCAGCATCCGGTAGCGCTCGCCCACCCGTTCGACGAGCGACTTCTCCGCGAGGGAACTCAGCAGGTCGACGGCCTCGTCCTCCCGCAGCCCGCACACCCGACCGGCCGCCTCCAGCGTCGCGCCGCCGACGAAGACGGTCAGCCGCCCGGCCAGCGACCGCTCGTCGTCGTCGAGCAGGTCCCAGCTCCAGGCGACCACGGCGCGCAGCGTCTGGTGCCGGGGCAGCGCGGTGCGGCTGCCGCGCGACAGCAGCCGGAACCGGTCGTCCAGCCGGGAGGCCACCTCGGCCACCGGCAGGGAGCGCAGGCGTGCCGCGGCCAGCTCCAGCGCGAGCGGCAGGCCGTCCAGGGCGCGGCAGATGCCCAGCACCTGCTCGACGTTGGCGTCGTCGACGCGGAAACCGGGGAGCACGGCCGCCGCCCTGTCGGCGAAAAGCCGTACGGCGGGGTAGGCCAGGGCGTCCGCCGCGCCGGTGCCCGTCCTCGGCACCGGCAGCGGCGCGACCGGGTGGAGCACCTCCCCGGTGATGCCGAGCGCCTCCCTGCTGGTGACCAGGACGCGCAGTCCCGGGCAGGCGGCGAGCAGGCGGTCGGCGAGCTCGGCGACCTCCGCGACCAGGTGCTCGCAGTTGTCCAGGACGAGCAGTACGGGACGGTCGGCCAGCACCGTGACCAGCCTGGCCAGGGGGGTGACCAGCGGGCGGCCGGAGGCGGGGAGCAGACCGGCGTCGCGGACGCCCAGCGCGCCGAGGACGGCCTGGGCCGCCTCCCCTCCGCCGAAGACGGGGGCCAGTTCCACGAAGCACACCTCGCCGCGCTCGCCCGCGGCGACCTCACCGGCCAGCCGGGTCTTGCCCGCGCCGCCGGGGCCGACGAGGGTGACCAGTCTCGCCTCGCCGAGCAGCGCGCGGAGCCGGGACATCTCCTTCTCCCTGCCGACGAAACTGGTCAGCGGAGCCCACAGCCCCGACCTGACGGGCGCGGCGGGACCGGCGACGGCGCCGGGAGGGACGGTGGGGGCGCCGGTGAGGGCGGGGTCGGCCCTGAGCACCGCCAGGTGCACGGCGGCCAGTTCCGCCGACGGGTCCACCCCGAACTCCTCACCGAGGATCCGCCTGGCCCCCTCGTACACCTCCAGGGCCTCGGCCTGCCTGCCCGAGCCGTACAGGGCGCGCATCAGCTGCCCGTACAGCCGTTCCCTGAAGGGGTGGGCGGCGGTCAGCCCCTGCAGCTCGGCGACCAGCTCGCGGTGGCGGCCCAGTTCCAGCTCCGCCTGAACGCGGTCCTCCACGCAGTCGAGCCTGAGCCTCTCCAGCCTGGCCGAGGGCGCCGGGGCGAACGGCGACTCCCCCACGTCGGCGAGCGCGGGACCGCGCCACAGGGAGAGCGCCTCGCCCAGCAGCCCGACGGCCCGATCGTGCTCGCCGGAGGCCAGGGCCCGGCGGCCCTCGGCGGCGAGCCCCTCGAAGCGGTGGGCGTCGACGGCGTCGGCCCCGGCCGCGAGCCGGTATCCCGCCGGGTGGAACTCGATGACCTCCTGGGCGCCGAGCGCCCTGCGCAGCCGCGAGACCTGGGACTGCAGGGCGTTGGCTGCGTTCGCGGGCGGGTCGTCGCCGTACAGGCCGCCGATCAGCCGCTCGGTGGTCACGACCCTCCCCGCGTCGAGGAGGAGCATCACGAGCAGCGCGCGCATCCCCTGCCCGCCCACGGCGACCACGCGCCCGTCGTCGAGCCGGATCCGGGTGGGGCCGAGGATGTCGAACCGCATATCCCGATTATCGGGGCAACCCGCCCGGCGCCGATCATCACCGATCGGGGTACGGGCGTGTAACGCCGGATGATCTCTGGTACGACATATATCTATATGTCAGGACTTTAAGGAAAAAAGATCTTTCCTTGTCGCCGGAAGGGGCGGGGGTCAGGCGGGGTAGGGACCCCACTGGCCGTCCCCGCCGGGAAACGGCCGCCGGGGGGCCCACACGGAGGTATTGGATGAAACAGGTCTACGGCTGGGACCACGGGGAGAACGAGCCCGGCGACCTCTTCGGGATGACCGTCGAGAACCTGTTCGCCGAGGTGTGGTCCAGGGAGGGGATCTCGAACCGTGACCGGCGCATGCTGCTGGTCGGCCTGCTCGTCGGCCAGGGCATGGACGAGGACGTCGGCCTCCAGCTGGACGCGGCGCTGCGGACCGGCGACCTCACCCCCGACGAGCTCCGCGAGATCGTCGTCTTCCTCACCCACTACGCCGGATGGCCCCGGGGCGCCAGGCTCAACAACCAGGTCGAGGAACTGATCGCCCGCGTCATGCGATCCTGACCGGGATCCGGCGGGGTTCGGCGGGGGTGCGCGCGCGGCCCTCGCCGAGACCTGGCGGAGGTCGGCGGGGCTCGGGGGTGAGCCTGCGGTCCTGACCGGGATCCGGCGGGGGTCTGCGGGGGGTGGAACGGGTGGCCGCCCGCTTCCCGTGGTCCCGGCGTCCGGGGTGCCCTGCGGTGTCTGCGGTGTCTGGAGCGTCTGTGGCGCGGGGTCACAGGCGCTCGACGTTGGGGCCCCGGCAGCGGTTGCGGGTGTCGAAGACGAGGACGCCCACCTTCTGGACGAGCTCGTAGTCGAAGCAGTCGTGGTCGGTGAGGACCACCACCGCGTCCGCCTCCGCGAGTTCCCGCTCCGAGAACTCGACGACCTCGACGCCCTGCGGCAGCAGGAAGCAGTCCACGTGCGGGTCGGCGGCCCGTACGTCCGCGCCCAGCTTGCGAAGGCCCCTGACCACGTCGATCGCGGGTGACTCGCGGCAGTCTCCGGCATTCTTCTTGTACGCGAGGCCGAGCGCGAGCACCCGGCTGCCGTTGACCGGCTTGCGCGACCGGTTCAGCGCGAGACCGACCCGGTGCACGACGTGGTCCGGCATGTGGGCGTTGATGTCGTTGGCCAGCTCCACGAACTGGAAGTTGTGCCCCAGGCTGCGCTTGACCTTCCACGACAGGTACGAGGGGTCGATCGGCAGGCAGTGCCCGCCGACGCCGGGCCCCGGGGTGAAGCGCATGTAGCCGAACGGCTTGGTGGAGGCGGCGTCGATCGCCTCCCAGACGTCGATGCCGAGCTGTTGCGCGAAGATCGACAGCTCGTTCACCAGGGCGATGTTGACGTGCCTGAAGGTGTTCTCCAGGAGCTTGCACAGCTCGGCCACCCTCGGCGAGGAGACCGGCACGACCTCGCCCACGATCCGCGAGTAGAACGCCCGGACCCGTTCCAGGGACGTCCCGTCGATGCCGGAGACCACCTTGGGGGTGTTCTCCAGGCGCCAGCGCTCGTTGCCCGGGTCGATCCGCTCCGGGCTGTAGCCGAGGTGGAAGTCGCGTGGCGCGAACAGCCCGGAGCCCTCCTCCAGCAGGGGCAGCAGGTACTCCTCCGTGGTTCCCGGATAGGTGGTGGACTCCAGCACCACCGTGACGCCCCGCCGCAGCAGGGGGGCGAGCGACTCCCCCGCCGCGCCGATGTGGCGCAGGTCGGGGACGCCCTCGCGAAGCGGGGTCGGCACGGTCACCACGCAGACGTCGAACCCCTCGGCGTCGGCGTAGTCGGCGGCGGCCAGGTAGCGGCCGGTGCGGTGGGCGGCGGCTAGCGTCTCGTCGCCGACGTCCTCGACGTAGGACTCCGCGGCGTTGAGCCGCTTGACCCTGCGGCGGTCGACGTCGATGCCCACCACGTCGAACCCGGCCTCGACGGCCCGCATCGCGAGGGGCAGCCCGACATACCCCTGGCCGACCACAACCAGTTTCTCCCCCATCTCGGGACCTCCACCGCCTCGGGAAAAAAGAGAATACGACACGACTTTAGGAGCAGGTATTATCGCGAGGCAGATTCAGCGTCAATCCGGGCGTGTCGCAACCCGCCCACACCGAAGTCCAGCACAATTCACGGTATATTCGGCTCTTTCCGACTGGAAATCATCTCCCCAGCTCAGGACGGCCAAGAAAGCCCGAACGGTCGGCGGAGAAAAGGCCCCGTCCGCCCGCATGTCGGTCCGCTCGAACGGTAAGGATCATCAGTAACATTCACCCGTGCATTCGACGTGCGGCATCGACGCTGAATCAAAGAAGAGGACCGGTTGATGGCGGGCGGCGCGCGTCCTCGCGTCCTTCCCCGCGATCCCGTCCCCGCCACGCCCCCGGTTTTCCCCGGCGCCGTCGCGGACACCCCGGCCCCGGTTTTCCCGGGCGCGGCCACGGACGCCCCGGCTCTCCCCGGCGCCATCTCGGACATCCCGACTCTCCCCGGTGCGACCACGGACGCCCCGACTCTCCCCGGCGTCCCCGCGGACATCCCGGCTCTCCCGGGCGCGGCCGCGGACGCCCCGGCGAGGATTCCCTTCAACCGGACACACCTGTCCGCGAACGAGCTCGACTACCTCGCGGAGGCCGTACGCCGGGGGTCCACCTCCGGAGACGGGCCGTTCACCAGGCGGGCGGCCGGGCTGCTGCGGGAGATGACCGGGGCCAGGCAGGTCCTGCTGACCACCTCCTGCACGCACGCCCTGGAGATGTCGGCGATCCTGCTCGACCTCCGGCCCGGCGACGAGGTGATCATGCCGTCGTTCACCTTCGTCTCGACGGCCAACGCCTACGCCCTGCGCGGGGCGGTACCGGTCTTCGTCGACTGCAGGCCCGACACCCTCAACGTGGACGAGCGGCTGATCGAGGCCGCGATCACCGAGCGCACGCGGGCCGTGGTGGTCGTCCACTACGCGGGGGTCGCGTGCGCCATGGAGAAGATCGGCGAGATCTGCGACCGGTACGACCTTCCCCTCGTCGAGGACAACGCCCACGGCCTGGGCGGCTCCTACCGGGGGCGTCCGCTGGGGGCGTTCGGCGGCGTGGCCGCGCAGAGCTTCCACGAGACCAAGAACGTGCAGTGCGGGGAGGGCGGCGCGCTGCTCCTCAACGACGCCGGGCTGGTGGCGCGCGCCGAGGTCATCAGGGAGAAGGGCACCGACCGCAGCCGCTTCTTCCGCGGCCAGGTGGACAAGTACCGGTGGGTCGACATCGGCTCCAGCTACCTGCTGTCGGACATCCTCGCCTCCCAGCTGACGTCCCAGCTGGAGTCGTTCGGCGAGACCCAGGCCCGGCGCCTCGCCGTCTGGCGGAGCTACCACGAGGGGCTGGCCGGGTGGGCCGCCGAGAACGGGGTCTCCCTGCCGACGGTCCCCGACGGGTGCGCGCACCCCGCGCACCTGTACTACCTGCTGCTCCCCGACCTGGCGAGCCGAGGGGCCTTCATCGCCCACCTCGGGGACAGGGGCGTGCAGGCGACGTTCCACTACCAGCCCCTGCACGCCGCCCCCGCCGGGTTGCGGTACGGCCGGACGGCCCCGGGCGGGTGCCCGGTCACCGAGGACGTCGCCGACCGCCTGGTGCGGCTGCCGCTCTTCGCCGACCTGGGCGCGGCCGGGGTGACGCGCGTGATCGACGCCGTACGGAGCCACAGGGTGGGCCGATGAGCCAGCGCAGACGTGACACGGAGCCACAGGGTGGGCCGTTGACGCAGCGGAGACGTGACCGGCATGTCGACGCCGTACGGATGACCCGGCGGAGACGTGACCGGGACATCAACGCCGTACGGAGTCATAAGGGGGGCCGATGGCCTGGCGGGATGTGATCGGGGCCGGGGTTCCGCGCATCGTGGAGTCCCCGCTCGACTCGGCCAGGTTCGGCCGTACGGTGGAGCGCCTCACCGTCCCCGCGGGGGCCGCGTCCCCTTTTCCCGCGGTTCGCGAGGCGGTCCTGGGGTCGGGGGCGGACGTCATCGTGCTCCGCTACCCGGCCGAGCATGTCGGCTGGTTCGCCGAGCTGACCGCGCTCGGCCGTACCGCCGTGTTCGCGGACTCGCTGACGTACTGGCGGCTGTTTCCTGGACGGGGGCGCGCGCCGGAACCACCGGCGGACCTCCAGGTGACGGAACGGGTCACCCCGGCGGCGGTACGGGAGTCGATCTCCGACTTTTTCGCCACCTACCAGAGCCACTACCTGGCCAATCCCCTGTTCGACGCCGCCGGGGCACTGGCGGGGTACCGGGAGTGGGCGCTGAGGTCGGCCGCCGAGGGAAAGTGCCTGGCACTGCGACAGCGAGGCACGGGCGAGGACGCCGACCTCTCGGACCAGGACGCCGACCCCTCAGCCGGGAACACCAACCCCTCGGATCCCGGCGCGCCCCGGGACGGGATTCTCGCGCTGGCCACGCTCTCGGACAACGACGACGACGGCGACGGCCTCCGGACGGAGATCCTGCTCGGCGGTGTGAGCTCCCGGGCGCGGGGACGCGGCCTGTACGCCCAGCTGCTGGCGGCGATCGAGCGGCGGGCCCTGGCCCGGGGCACCCGGGAGATCGTCACCTCGACCCAGGCGCACAACATCGTGGGGCAGCGGGCATGGGTGAGGTACGGGTTCGAGCCCGTCCAGGCCCTTCTCACCGTTCACCTGATCCGGAGCCCACTCCCGCGTGGACGGCGACGGTAGTGCCGCCCGGCTGCCGGGGGACGCCGAGGGCGGCCGACGACCCGACGCGCTCGCACACGACGTAGGTCGGCCGTCCCATGCCGTTCCCGTGGATGCGCCCGACGTACTCGCCGAGCACGCCGACGGCCATCAACTGGGCGGACGAGAAGAGGGCGACCATCGACGCGACGGTGGTGAACCCCGCCACCGTGGTGTCGCCGTTGGCGAAGTGCCACAGGACGACGCCGCCCAGCAGCAGGCCCACGACACCGGCCAGGAACCCGAGGTAGCTGGCGGCGCGGAGCGGGGCCGTGCTGTAGCCGAGGAGCATGTTCACCGCGTGCCGCATCAGCAGGCCGGGCGTGTAGCCGGACCGGCCGTGACCGCGTTCGACCATGTCCACCCGGACCGCCCCCACCCGGGTGGTCGCCCACGACAGGGCCACGTCGACGGAGGCGTGCGGCCCCGACAGTTCCTCGAACCCGTCGCGCAGGCGGGTACGGAAGGCCCGGAAGGCGCTGATCATCCGGGCGGTGCGGATTCCCAGGCCGCCCGCCATCGCGGCCTTGACCGACCGGGACGCGAGGTTACGGACCAGCCCGTGCTCCTCGTGGCGCGGGACGCCGTACACGAGGTCGAGGCGGTCGCCTTCGAGGGCGGCCAGCAGGAGGGGGATCTGCTCCGGCGGGTGCTGCAGGTCGTCGTCCATCGTGACGACGACCTCGAACTCCGCCTCCCTGATCCCGGCGACCAGCGCGTTGTGCTGGCCGTAGTTGCGGGACAGGTGGAGGGCGCGCACGCCCTCGACGCGCCGCGCGAGCTCGGCGGCCGTCCTCCAGGTGTCGTCCGGGCTCCCGTCGACGACGAGGATCACCTCGTGGGGGGCGGACAGCTCGCTAAGGACCGCCATCACCCTGGTCACCAGCGCCGGGAGGGTCCGCGCGGAGCGGTAACACGGAATAACCACCGACACGGACATTGATCCTCCGCCCATTTATTACAGCAGGATAAAATCCATTTGATCGCCACTCGGCGTCATCCGAAAAGGCCATGAGATGGTTCAAGCGAAAAATCGGACTAATCATAGAAAAAGCGCACATGACCGGCGGCGAGGTTTTATCCCCGCTCTTGGGGGACAGCGCATCACATACCTGATGGCGAGCGCCACGACGGCCCTGCTCTATTGCGCTCTCCTGGGTCTGGGATTGCTCGCCGCCAACGATGAGGTGCCGTACCTTCTCCTGGCCATGGCGGCCCATCTGACGACCGTGGTGATCGTCTACCCGTGGTACAGGCTGGTGGTCTTCCGGGCCTCCGGGCGGTCGTGGCTCACCGGTTACCTGCGCTTCTACGCGGTCGGGCTCGGCTTTCTCGGCACCTCCCTCGCCGGGCTCCCGGTGCTGGTGGAGCTGTTCGGCGTTCCCGTCATGGCGGCCCAGGGGCTGCTGCTGGCCGTCAGCCCGACGGTCAGCTACGCGATACACCGGGCCTGGACGTTCCGGGAACGCGTCAATGCCCAGGCCCGGTAACACCTTCCCTTTTTCTCCGCAAAAGCGATGACGGCGAACGACCACCGGCCGGATCTCCCCATAGCTTTCAACCGATGTTCGGCTGCCGTGGCCACGCGTTCCTTGCGGAGGGATCCAAGAGCGATGAAGGCACTTGTTCTGGCGGGCGGCAAGGGGACGAGGCTGCGCCCGCTCACCCACACGTCCGCGAAACAGCTCGTCCCCGTCGCCAACAAACCGGTGCTCCACTACGGGCTGGAGGCGATCAGGGACGCGGGGATCACGAGCGTCGGCATCGTCATCGGCGACACGGGCCCCGAGGTCAGGGCGGCCGTCGGCGACGGCTCGGGATTCGGCCTCGACGTCACCTACATCCGGCAGGAGGCCCCGCTCGGCCTGGCCCACTGCGTGCTGATCGCCCGCGAGTTCCTGGCCGACGAGCCCTTCGTGATGTACCTGGGCGACAACTTCCTGCTGGACGGCATCGCCAACCTGGTGAACGCCTTCCGCGAGGCCGACTACGACGCGCAGATCCTGCTCACGAAGGTCGCGGAACCCCAGTTCTACGGGGTCGCCGAGCTGGGGCCCGACGGGGAGATCGTCGGGCTTGAGGAGAAGCCGGAGAACCCGCGCAGCGATCTCGCGATCGTCGGCGTCTACACCTTCTCCCCCGTCATCCACGAGGCGGTCCGGGCGATCATGCCCTCGGCCCGCGGCGAGCTGGAGATCACCGACGCGATCACCTGGCTCATCCGCAACGGCCACCGGGTGCACTCGCACTTCGTCACCGGCTACTGGCGGGACACCGGGCGGCTGCAGGACATGCTGGAGTGCAACCGCATGGTCCTGGAGGCGCTCGAACCGAACGTCCGGGGGACGGTGGACGCGTTCTCCGAGATCACCGGACGCGTCGACATCGGGCCGGGCACGACCGTCGAGCGGTCGGTGATCCGGGGCCCGGCCATCATCGGCGCCAACACCAGGATCGACGGCTCGTACATCGGCCCCTACACCTCGATCGGCGAGGGATGCGTGCTGAGGGAGGCCGGGGTGGAGTACAGCATCGTCCTCGGGGACTCCGCCATCAGGGGCGTCTCGGGGCTCACCTACTCTCTGATCGGCAGGAACGTGGAGGTGACGAGGGCCGTGGGACTGCCCAACACCCATCAGCTCATGATCGGCGACCACAGCAGGGTCCAGGTGCGCGCATGAGGATCCTGGTCGCGGGCGGCGCCGGGTTCATCGGCTCCCACTACGTGCGGTCGCTGCTGTCCGGGCTCTATCCCGGATACGAGGACGCCCGCGTGACGGTGCTGGACAAGCTCACCTACGCGGGAAACCTCGCGAACCTCGGCCCGGTCACCGGCCATCCCCGCCACACCTTCGTCAGGGGCGACATCACCGACGCCCGGCTCCTCGCCGGTCTGATGCCGGGCCAGGACGTCGTCGTGAACTTCGCCGCCGAGACGCATGTCGACCGTTCGATCACCGGCCCGGGGAGCTTCGTCGTCACCAACGTCCACGGCACGCAGTGCCTGCTCCAGGCGGCCCTCGAAGCCGGGGTGCGCACGGTCGTGCAGGTGTCGACGGACGAGGTGTACGGGTCCATCGAGGCGGGCTCGTGGGACGAGACCCAGCCGCTGCTGCCCAACTCGCCCTACTCGGCGGCCAAGGCGGGGGCCGACCTGCTGTGCCGCGCCTACCACCGGACCTACGGGCTCGACACGCGGGTCACCCGCTGCGCCAACAACTACGGCCCGTACCAGCACCCCGAGAAGGTCATCCCGCTCTTCGTCACCAACCTGATCGACGGGCGCCGCGTCCCCCTGTACGGGGACGGCGGGCACGTCCGCGAATGGCTGCACGTCGACGACCACTGCAGGGGCATCCAGCTCGTGCTCGACAAGGGCAGGCCCGGCGAGGTCTACAACATCGGCGGCGGGGTCGAGCTGGCCAACCGGGAGCTCACCGAGCGGCTGCTGTCGGCCTTCGGCCTGGGCTGGGACATGGTGGAGACCGTGCCGGACAGGCCGGGGCACGACCGGCGCTACTCGGTGGACAGCCGCAAGATCCGGGCGATCGGGTACGAGCCCCGCGTGGGCCTCGACGACGGGCTGGAGCGCGTCGTGCGCTGGTACCGCGACCACGAGGACTGGTGGCGCCCCGCGAAACGCGCCGCCCGCTGACCGCGCGGGACACCCCGGCCCCGTCCACAGCGTCCACACCACCCACGCCGCCCGTACAGCCCACGCCGTCCGGCGGCTCCGGTGCTCCGCGAACCGCCTGCGAGGACGCGTAGGGACGCGTGGGAGCGCACGGGAGACACCACGACACACGTCCGGGAGGACACATGGAGGCCACGGAGATTCTCCGCACCGTCGAGGTGGAGGACCGCCACTGGTGGTACCGCGAGCGGCGTGCCATCCTCGCCCGCGAACTGCGCGAGCTACGGAGGCTCGGCCCGCCCGGCAGGGCGCTCGACGTCGGCGCGGCCGGGGGCGGCAACACGCGCGTGCTCGTGGAACACGGATGGGACGCCCTGGTCGCGGACCACTCGGAGACCGCCGTGGAGATCGCCGGGGAGCGCGGCCTGAAGGCGATCCACGCCGACGCGCGGGCCCTGCCCCTGCCGGAAGGGGAGTTCGACCTCGTCACGGCGTTCGACGTGCTGGAACACATCGAGGAGGACGACAGGGCCGCCGCCGAACTGGTGCGCGTACTCAGGCCCGGGGGAACGGCGCTCGTCACGGTCCCCTGCGACATGGCGCTGTGGTCGGCGCACGACGTGGTGTCCGGTCACGTCCGCCGGTACACGCGGGAGGAGCTGGACGCCCTGCTGACCGGCGCGGGCCTGGTCGTCGACCGCCTGTGGAGCTGGAACGTCCTGTTGCGGCCGGTCGTCGCCCTCCGCAGGAGGCGCATCTCCGGCTCGGACGTCACGGACACACCGCGCCTGGTGAACGCGGCCCTGAGCGCCGTGGTCGTGGCCGAGAGGTACCTGCCCGTCAGGTCGCTGCCGGGCGTCTCCCTCGTCGTCCGGGCACACCGCCCCTGACCCCGTTCCCCGCCCGTCCGGGACGGCCGGGAAAGGCGTGAAAACACGGCCAAGGACGGGGAAAGACATCGGCGTACGCGAGCGCCGGGCGCCGCCCGCGCCGCTCGTTTCACCAGGCTCGGCGCATGACAGAAACCCCGCCCCGCCGACCTCCCGCGCCGGGTCCGCTGCTGACCGCCGGAGCCGCCGGAGACTACGAGGCGGGCGACCCCGCGCCCCGGCCCCGCCGGACGGGGAGCCTCCGGGGGTGGGCGCCCACCGTGTCGATGACGGTCCTCGCCGGTACGGTGACGGCCCTCTACGGCGTCTCCGTCACGGACCTGGTCCGCTTCGGCCTCTACGTCGTGCTGGGCGTGGGGCTCCCCGGGGTGCTGCTGCTGCGGCTCCTGTACAGGGGCAGGCGCACGCTCGCGGAGGAGATGGCGCTCGGGCTCGCGCTCGGCTACGCCGTGGAGGTCTTCGCCTACGTCGGCGCCCGCGCCCTCGGCGTACCGCTGCTCGTCCTGGTCTGGCCGATCGGCACCTGCCTGCTCTTCCTCGCCGTCCCGAGGCTGCGCAGGCACTGGACGGTCGCCCGGTCCCGCCGGGAGCGGGCCCCCGCCTGGTGGTCGTGGTTCCTGGCCCTGCTGATGGCCTACCTGCTCGCCTGGAGCGCCGTGTCGTTCTTCAGGCTCAACGCCCTGACCTGGCCCGCGCTCGGGCGGTCCTTCCCCGACATGCCCTTCCACCTGGCGCTGATCGGCGAGCTGAGGCACCACCTGCCACCCACCGTGCCCATGGTCGCGGGGGAACCCCTCTCCTACCACTGGTTCGTCTACGCGCACCTGGCGGCGGCGAGCTGGGTGACCGGGGTGGAACCACTGGTGCTGCTGTTCCGGCTGGGCATGCTGCCCGTGCTGGCCGCGTTCGTCGTCCTGGCCGGGATGACCGGGCGGCGGGTCACCGGCTCCTGGGCGGGAGCGGCCCTCACCTCGGCCGGTACGGTGCTCGTGGCGACACCGAGCCTCTACCTCGGCAGCAACGGGGCCTTCACCTGGGGAGGGGTTCCCGACTCCGCGTGGGCGAGCCCCACCCAGACGTTCGGCGCCCTGCTGTTCGCGCCCGTCGTACTGCTCCTCGCCGACCTCCTGGAGCACCGCCGCCGGACCGCCGGGCACTGGCCGCTGCTGGGCGTCCTCCTCATGGCGACGGCGGGGGCCAAGGCCACCTACCTCCCGCTGCTGGGCGCGGGACTGCTGGCGGTGGCCGGGGCCGGGGCGGTCAGGCGGCGCGGGCCGTCCCGGCCGCTGCTCGCCGCGTTCGGGATGACCGTGGCGTGCTTCCTCTTCGCGCAGTTCGTCCTGTTCGACGGCGCGAGGCAGGCACTCGTCGTCGACCCCTTCTCCTTCATGCGGACGGTCTGGCGGGAGATGACCGGCGCGGGGGACGGGGCCGATCCCCCGCCGCTCTCGCTCCTGGGGATGGTGGCGGTGCTCCTGCTGTGCTGGGCCGTCACGTGGAGCGGGATCTCCGGCCTGCTGAGCCGTCCTCGGCTGCTCGTACGCCCCGATGTGGCGCTCATGCTCGGCATCGGCGCGGCGGGCGTCGGCGCGGCCGTGCTGCTCGGGCATCCCGGCCGGAGCCAGCTCTTCTTCCTCTGGGGCGCCTACCCCTACCTGGCGGCCGTCACGGCCCTCGGGATCGTCACCCTGGCGCGGCGGGCCCGGCAGTCGCGCCGGGCGACGCTGTACGCGGCCGGGGCCGGGCTGGCCTCGGCCTACCTGATCCCGCTGCTGTGCGGCGTCAGGATCCCCCTGGAACCGGGAACGAGCGACACCCTCCTCTACCTGCCGTACGTCGTGCTGCTGGCCGCGATCCTGTCGGCGGCGGCCGTCCTGGCCGTCACGGGCGGGCGCCTGCGCGCCTGGTCCCTCGTCGTCACCGCGCTCGCGGTCGTCGGCCTGCCCGCCGTCGTCCACGCGCGCGTCCTGTGGGTCGTACGCGGCGGCGAGGGAAGCGACCCGCCCCAGGCCGTCGCGTCGCCGCCGGAGGGCGCGCTCGACGCGGGGCGGTGGCTGCGCGACCACTCCGATCCCGGCGACCTGGTCGCCACGAACGCGCACTGCCGCTGGGGGCGTGAGGAGCCGTGCGACGGCAGGCACTTCTGGGTGGCCGCGCTGTCGGAGCGGCGCGTACTCGTCGAGGGATGGACCTACACCGCACGGAACACGGCCCGCTGGCGTCCGGAACTGCCCACGCTGGAGCTCCCGTTCTGGGACGACCGGCTCATCGCGCTGAACGACGCCGTCTTCGAGGCGCCCACCGGCGAGGCCGTCCGGGAGCTGCGCGAACGTCACGGCGTGAGCTGGCTCTTCGCCGACGAGCACCTCGGGGGGCCGGTTCCCGGGCTCGGGGCCTTCGCGACACCGCGATTCCGTGCCGGGGCCTACGCCGTCTACCGGCTGCCCGGCGGACCGGCGTGAGGGGGCGATGATCTAGGGACGGCCGCGCACGGGCTCCACATGCGCGTACGGCCGGGGCGGCTCCGCACGCGCGTACGGCCGGGTGTCAGGGGGCCTCCGAGGCGTCCGGCACCCGGTAGACGGCATAGGCCCCGGAGCGGAACCGGAGGTCGGCGAAGTCCCCGATGTTCCCCACGCTTCCACTGCCTTCAGTTCCCCCGGTCCCCCCGGGCCCTGGCTCCGGACCGGGTTCCTCGGCGAGGAGCCAGCGCACCCCGTACCGTTCCCCGAGCAGTCGTACCGAGGCCGCCGAGGGCTCCCGGAAGACCTCGTCGTTCAGCGCGATGAGCCGGTCGTCCCAGAACGGGAGTCCCGTCATCGGCTCGCCCGGCCGCCAGCGGTCCAGGTTCGCCGCCGTGTACGCCCACCCCTCGACGAGCACCCGCCGTTCCGACAGCGCGGACAGCCAGAAGTGGCGGCTGTCGCACGGGTCCGTACGCCCCCAGGCGCAGTGCGCGTTCGTGGCGACCAGGTCGCCGGGATCGGAGTGGGCGCGCAGCCACCGTCCCGCGTCGAGCGCGCCCTCCGGGACCTCCCGCGCCGCCGGGCGGCTCACCTGGTAGACGGCGCCCTCGCCGCCGCCGCGCACGATCAGCAGCGCGCGGGCGTGCCAGGCGGAGAGGGGGCCGACGGCGGTGACCAGGGCGATGACGAGGGCCCAGCCGCGAAAGCGCCGCCGCGCCGCGACCAGGACGACGGCCGCCGCCACCGCGAGAACCAGCAGGGCGGCGTACGGACGGTACAGGGCGGTCTCCGGCTCGCCCGGGGGCAGCGGGACCTCGACACCGGACAGCGTGCGGACCAGGTGGGCGACGGCCACCCCCGCGACCGCCGCGCACGCGACCGCCAGGACCGACGCCCGTTCCCCGCGCGCGACGACGAGGAAACCGTACGCGGCGACGACCGCCAGGTAGGGGTAGGCCCCCTGGAGGAAGTAGCCCTGGTTCATCGCGGGCCCCCCGAGCAGGACCACCGCGCCGACGCCCGCCGCGCCGACGCCGAGCATGAGCACCACACCGGGGCGTACGAGCAGCCGGGGCCGCCGGAGCAGCCCGGCGGCCCCGCACCACGTGACGGCCCAGCACAGCGCGTACAGCAGCGTGATCCCCGCCAGCGAGGCGGGCGGCGGCGCGGCGTTCTCCCCCAGGCCGGTCAGCTCTCCCCAGGTTCTGCGCATGAGCGAGAGAGGGTCGAGGATCGTCGCCTGCCGCGCGCCGCCGAACAGGACGAACTGCGCGTAGGCGAGGCAGGCGACCGCCAGCCCGAGCGCGGCGAGCGCGGGCCTCGGCGACCGGCGCCGCACGCCCGCCTCGACCACGGCCACCGCGAACAGCCCGGCGACGAGCATGGGCAGGTACGTGGCCTTCGCTCCCGCCACCGCCACCAGGAAGACGCCCAGCAGCAGCCACTGCCCGGCTCCGCGCCGCCGTCGCCGTTCGAGGAGGTCGACGAGGAGGAGGACCACGGGCACGAACAGCAGGGCACCGAAGGTCTGGGTGGGACTCTCCCACGAGGAGTGCTGGACACCCGTCCAGGTGAGCAGCCCGTTCGCGTTCGCGTAGAGGCTTGGGACCGCCACGAGGAGCGTGCCGCCGATGGCCAGCAGCGCACCCGCCCGGGAACCGGTGACGCGGTGCCCGACCGCCCCAACCAGGACGACGAACGCCACCAGCATGGGCGTCATCCCCAGCCGGAACAGCAGGACCAGCGGTTCCACCCCGGTGACCCAGCTCGCCGCCGCGAGGTGCGCGTAGACGAACCAGTGGTAGAGGAGCGGCTCACCGGCGACCACGGGCACCGTCGGCGGCACGTGGTGCCTCAGCTCGCCGACCAGTGCCAGGTGGTACGGCATGTCGAACAGGGACGTCCCGATTCCCGGCCAGGTGAGGGGGGTCGTCCTGAAGAAGGTGAAGGAGCTCCAGGCGGCCACGTACGCGACGAGCAGCGCGAGGGACCACGAGTACCAGGCGGGCGCGCACGGGCGGGCGCCCTCCGTGACGGGCTCCCCGCCGCGCTGACCGAAGGCGGGCGCGCACGGGCGGGGGCCGCCTCTCCAGTGCCTTCGCAACCGGGGGACGGCGGCGAAGGCCGTGTACGTGGCGACCGGCCACGCCAGGACGAGCGACGGCGCCCCGGCGGCGCGGGCGGCGACGTAGGCGAGCACCTCGACGGCGTAGCCGAGCGCGAGCCCGAGCGCGACCTCCTCGACGAGCGCGAGGCCGCGTGTCCCGTGTGTTCCCCGGTTTCCCCGATGCAGGGCCCGGAGCAGCAGCAGGCCGGGAAGTGCCAGGCCCAGCGCGACGTAGACGCCGAAGGACGCCAGGTCCACGGCCGACACCCCGTAGAAGGTCGTCACGGCCACGACGACGACGGCCGCGAACACCGCCGGTGCCCATCTCCCGATTCGCGGGGGTCGTTCTCTCCGATGGAATGTCTCCGGCGTTCCGGTATCCACGTCGAGTGGGCTCAGGGTGGAATCGCTACCGGACACCGACTTGACCATGCGGGTAAGTCTGGCGACGCGGGCGCCTTCCCCGGTCCCGGACATTCGCGTCCAACAATGTTTTGCCGGTCCTTTGCGCTGGCATTTTGCCCCGGGTTTTCATGCCGGACGGACCGGGGAGCACGGCCATTACCGGCATTCGTTTCGACGACCGCGTCGCGAACGCGGCACCCGGCCGCGCGCCGTGCGCCTCAGCGGCGCCGCGTCCCCGCCAGTTCCTCGTAGAGGTGCTCGAACCATTCGGCCGTCCCCGCGATCTCGACGCTCTCCGAGCTGGCGGCGGCTCCGGACCGCAGGCGGCGATGCGTGTCCGGCTCCATCGCCTTGAGGATCCCCTCGGCCAGGGCCTCCGGCGACTCCGGCTCGGTCAGGATCCCGTTCCAGCCCGAGGAGACCAGCTCCGGTATCCCCCCGACCTCGGTGGAGACCACCGGCACCCCGGCCGCGAGCGCCTCCATGACGACCACGGGAAGCCCCTCGTAGTGCGAGCTCAGCACCAGCAGGTCGGCCGCCGCCACCAGCCGCCTCGCCTCCCGCACCGGCCCCGGGACGCGTATCCGGTCCGCCAGCCCGAGCCGCTCCGTCTCCCTGACGATCCCCTCCCGCAGCGGCCCGTCCCCGGCCAGGAGGAAGAGCGCGTCCGGCCGCGTGCGGAGGACCTCTGCGGCGGCCCTGACCAGCAGCGCGTGGTTCTTCTCCGGCCGGAAGTTCGCGACGCAGACCACCAGGAATGCCTCCTCCGGCACGTCGAACCGGCGCCTGACGGCCCCCGCGCGCATCGCCCAGGAGCGCTGCCCGAGGACGTCCACGCCGTGCATCCGGACCAGCAGGCGGCGTGCCCCCCGGACCGAGGGGGAGCGTGCCACCTGCGACGAGACCGCGACCGTCCGGTCGTCGAGCCTGCGGACGACGTAGTCGAGAAGCGTGTTGACCATCCCCGTCAGGCGGCCGAACCGGACGGTGGCCGGTCGGCGGCAGTAGTGGACCGTCGACACCAGGACCGGCCGCCGGGGGGTGATCCTGGCGAACGGCCAGAGCACCGCGGCGGGGGTCGGCGAGTGCGCGTTGAGCACGTCGGGAGCGAGCCGGTGAACCGTTCCGACGAGGTGGGCGTAGGCCAGCGGGCGCGCCTTCGCGCTGAGGTCGACGACCGTGATCCCCGAGTCCCGCAGCTGTTCCACGAGCTCGCCGGTCGACGCCTGGAGGCACACGACCGTGTAGTCCTTGTTCAGCCGGGGAGCGCGCCGCAGCCGCTCGACGAGGAGCACCTCGACACCCCCGGCGTCGAGGGTCTTGACGACCTCGCACACGCGAAGATCCCTCATCTCGTCCTTCCTGGCCGGGGCGGCCGGGGCGGCGGCGTCACCGCGCCACCCGGGAGACGGTGACGCGTTCCGGGAAGATCTCGGGACGCGGCGCGTGCCGGGGGTGCCGGGACCGCCTCACGCGCCCGGCCTCGGTCCACGCGACCGCGGCCAGCACGCTGACGACCAGCATGATCGGCATTCGCTGGCGGAAGATCAGCCCCATGTTCGACATGGTCGTCGCGTAGGCGACCGTGCCGGGGACGACGAACAGCACGAGGGCGAACAGCAGCGCCCGGTTGTGCTCCCACAACCGGCGAGCCCCGCGTAGCGCGCTGTGGAGCAGGAAGTACCAGATAAGCGTGTCCACCTTTCCGAGCTGCAGCGCCATGCTGCCCCCCGTCCAGGGGAACGGGGCCAGGAGCGTGTAGAACAGCTTCGGGACGAGCGCGCCCCACGCGTCGCCGCCGTCCTCGAACAGCACCCCGGAGCCCCCCTCCGCGCCGGACCTGCGGACCATCTCCGACTGGCCCTGGTCCAGCTGTTCCTGCAGCGCCGAGAAGGATGCCCCGCCGTCCGCCTGCGCGATGAGCACCAGGACGGGGACCAGCACCAGGGTCGACACGACCAGGGAGTGGACGGACAGCTTCCGCCGTACCGGGGAGAGCCCGAACACCAGCGGCAGCGCGCACATGAGCACCATGTACGGCCGCACGTACCAGAGCGCCCACAGCAGCGGGACCACGGCGGCCAGCTTCCGCACGTCGAAGCGCCGCACGTTGGAGACCACGAGCCACAAGCAGGCCACGACGAGGAACGCGTTTATGCCGTCCTTGAACGTGTCGGACGTGTGGAGCAGGAGGGCGGGGAGGAAGGCGACCACGACCAGCAGCCGGAACGCGGCCCGCTCGTCGGCGCCGACGATCCGCGCGAACCGGTACATGACGATGCACAGCCCGCCGGACAGGGTGGCCAGGACCGCCGTGCAGGCGAGCGTGGCCGGTCCGTCGCACAGGTAGACGACGACCCCGAAGAGGTTGCACGGCACCTCCATGAAGTAGAGGGAGGGGATCTGGTCGGAGGTGACGAACCGGAAGTCCTCATACCTCCAGTACGCGGCGACCTCCAGCGCCCTGTCCAGGTAGACGAGGTTGTCGCCGCCGTACTCGATGAGGCCCGGCCGCATCACCAGGACGTGCACGACCAGGCGGGCGACGAAGGCGAGGAGCAGCACCGGGATCGCCCGGTTCGCCTGCTCGATCCCCAGACCGGCATAGGTGAGGAAGACCAGGAACGTCGCCATGAAGACGACGAGGAAGCACTCCATGAATGAGATCACCTCAGAAACGCATCGAGGTCATGCGCCGTGGGCCCGCCACGCGACCGGTGTGCCGGTGGAACCCCGCCGGGCACGGGTGAGAGAACGCTCCGGGCGGTCACGGGAACCCGTGGCCTCCCGGGCGGCCGGTCATTTGACGCCGCGGATCACGTACATCCCGCGCCGTCTCTCGACCGAGACGTCGCGCGGGGCCGGGTCCTCGGTCCAGCGCCTGATCCGCCGCCGGGTCTGGGGTTTCTCGTAGCGCGGGGCGAGCCAGTCGAACGTGTCCAGCACCGACCAGTTCCGCCTCGTCTCCTCGTCCCCCAGTCCCAGGTGCCGGTGGTTGGCCACCGGTACCAGCCGCGCGAGCCCCTGTCCCACGCCCGGGACGGCGCTGAGCGCCATGGACAGCGGCAGCAGGCGCGGCACCGTCCTCTCGACCAGGGTGTAGAGCCTCGCGGGGGGCATCCGCCGGGTGAGGGGGCGGATCAGCTGCCGCAGGTGGGGGTAGGCGACGACCGCCGCGTAGACGTCGACGCAGAAACGGCCCCCGGGTCTCAGGTAGCGGAGCAGTGTCCTGAACGTCCGTTCCGGGTCCGGGGTGTGCTGGACGACCCCGAGGCAGAGCAGGAAGTCGAAGGACTCCTCGGGGAACGGCGGCTCGTAGACGCTCGCCTGGACGAGTCTCAGGTTGGGGAAACGGCCGTTCGAGGCGGCGTTGGCATGGACCGCGCTGGAGATGTCGAAGGACGTCACGAGGGCGCCGGTCTCGCACAGCACCTCGGTGAAGCGCCCCGCCCCGCTGCCGCACTCGAGCACGCTCCGGCCCCGCAGCTCGTCGGCGGACCAGCCGCTCCCCGTCATCAGCCGATCACGGGAGATCGGCATGCCGACGTGCGAGTCGAGCTGCGTCAGCCGGTGCCTGTTCCACTGGAACCCGAATCCCTCGGCGTAGTTGTCCCGGGGAACGAACCGTGGAATCCCGTCGTCGACGGGGTAACCCGCCCCGCACCCGGCACACCGCAACCCGGCCCCGGTACCCCGTAGCTCGGCCCCGGCACAGCGCGACCCGGCTTCGTCGAAGAGCGAGCCGTCGCACCGGGGACAGCGCAACGCGGGGTGCCGGGGATCACCGGTACCCGTGCCGACCGTCGCGTCTTCCGCAAAGGTCATCCGACCACCCGTTCAGCGAGAGGGAGTGAAGGGCCGCGACGTCGCGTCCGGCTCCCGGCGTCCGCCGGGTGGGCGAGCACGCGCGCCGGGCACCCGCCGTCCACCACGTTCGTTCACAAGCTCGCACGTCACGGCCGCCGGGAGGCGCCCGGCGGCTCCCCGCGAGCAATGATCTTCGTGATCCTTACCCCCGGTTGGAGTTCGCCGCGACACGCCCCCGGCGCCAACCGCCCGCGAGCGGCCGGGGTCGGTTACTCTCGGCAAGATCGCGGTAACGGCCGGAAGCCGGACACCCCGGCCCGTACGAGGCACAGGGGCGCGGGCACAGGGGGCACCACGGGGGCAGGGTGTCACCGGCGCCGCCACGAGCAGTCGACATCAGAGCATCAGAGCCAGCGTTGGAGTCGGCGTTGGCGTTGGCGAGCAATGGGGGCCCGATGTGTGGGATAGCCGGAATGGCGTCGACGTCGCGTCCCGATCCCGGACTCGTCCGCCGCATGTGCGAGGTGATCGTGCACCGGGGCCCCGACGGCTCCGGTTTCCACGAGGACGAGCACGCGGCGCTCGGCATGCGCAGGCTGGCGATCATCGACGTGGCGACCGGCGACCAGCCCGTCCACGGCGAGAACGGCCGGGTCGTGTCGGTTTTCAACGGTGAGATCTACAACTTCGCCGAACTGCGGCGGGACCTGGCGGGCCGGGGCCACCGGCTGCGTTCCGCGGGCGACTCCGAGTGCCTCGTCCACCTCTACGAGGAGTACGGCGTCGACATGGTCCACCGGCTGCGCGGCATGTTCGCCTTCGCCGTCTGGGACCGCGACCGGCGGCGGCTGGTCCTGGCCAGGGACCGGGTCGGGAAGAAGCCGCTGTACTGGCGGTCCGACCACGCCTCGATCTGGTTCGGCTCGGAGCTGAAGTCGCTGGCCAGGGATCCCGGCATGCGCCGCGAGATCGACCCGGTGGCGCTGCACCACTACCTGACCTACCGCTACGTCCCCGCGCCGTGGTCGATCTACCAGGGTGTGCACAAGCTGCCCCCGGGCCACGTGCTGGTCTGGGAGCGGGGGCGGGTCACCACGCACCGCTACTGGGAGCTGGACCGCACCCCGCGGGTGGTGACGGACGAACGCGAGGAGGAGGAGCGCCTGCGCGAGCTGATCCTGGAGGCGACCCGGATCCGCATGGTGAGCGAGCGCCCCATCGGGGCGTTCCTCTCGGGGGGCGTCGACTCGTCGGCCGTGGTGGCGGCCATGGCCATGCAGAGCCGCGAGCGGGTCAAGACGTTCTGCGTCGGCTTCGAGGACAGCCGCTACGACGAGCGCGCCGAGGCCCGGCTGGTCGCCGAGCGCTACTCCACCGACCACCACGAGCTCGTCGTGACGGCCGACCTCCTCGGCGTGCTGCCCCTGCTCGCCTGGCACTTCGACGAGCCGTTCGCCGACTCCTCGGCCGTTCCCAGCTTCCATGTCGCGCGGCTGAGCAGGCGGCACGTCACCGTCGTGCTCAACGGCGACGGGGGCGACGAGTGTTTCGGCGGCTACCGGCGCTACGCCCTGATGAACCAGGCCGGCCGGATCCCGGCGATGCCCCGCGCCCTGGCCGCGCTGTCCGCCCGCGCCGGCACGCTCATCACCGAGCGGAGCGGGTACGGGTCGCGGAGCCGGTTGCTCGGCCGCGTCGTACGGTTCGCCGCGGAGCCTCCGTCGCGGCGCTACGCCGGTCTGATGTCCTGCTTCACGGCCGAGCAGAAGGCGGAGCTCTACACCCCCGCGCTCCGCGAGCGGCTGGCCGGGGTGGACAGTCACGGGCTGCTGGAGGACGCCTTCGGGGCCTCGTCCGCGGTGACCGCCCTCGGCCGCGTCCTGGACGTCGACACGACCACCTACCTCCCGTACGACCTGCTGGTCAAGGTCGACGTCACCACGATGGCCAACTCGATGGAGGCCCGCTCGCCGTTCCTGGACCACCGTCTGATGGAGTGGGCGGCGGGGCTCCCCGACCCGCTGAAGGTCCGCGACCGGCGGACCAAGCTGCTGCTCAGGCGGGCGGTCGCGCCCTGGCTGCCGGACCGGCTCCGGAACCGCCCCAAGCGCGGGTTCGGCGTGCCGCTCGCCGCATGGCTCAGGGGTGAGCTGCGGGAGCTCTCCCACGACGCGCTCACCGACGGCGTCGCCCGGGGCAGGGGGCTGTTCCGGCAGGAGGCGGTCCGGGAGTTGCTCCGGCAGCACGCCGACGGGGCCGACCACGGTGACCGGCTGTGGACGCTGCTGCAGTTCGAGCTCTGGCACCGGGCGCACGCCGTCCCGGACGGCCCCGTCATGGCGGAGATCGGATGCCCGGGGCCCTGAAACCACCCGGCGTCCCGAAGCTGCCCAGGGTCCCGAAAATCCCCAGGGTCCTGAGAACGCCCAGGATCCCGAAGCTGCCCGGCGTCCCGAAGCTGCCCAAGGTCCCGAAAATGCCCGGGGCCCTGAGGACGCCCAGGGTCCCGAAGCTGCCCGGAGCCCTGAAAATGCCCAGGGTCCTGAAGTCATCCGGCGTCCCTAAGACGTTCAAAGTCCCGAAGACGTTCAAAGTCCCGGAGGCGCCCAAAGTCCTGAAGGCATTCAAAGTCCCGAAGACGCCCAGAGCCCCGAAGACGCCCAAGGCCCAGAACGGGAGCGCGGCCCTCGTCCAGACCGTCCAGACGATGGCCAGCCACGTCCTGCGGCTGACCCTGGCGGCGATGACGGGCGTCCTGATGGCCCGTACCCTCCAGCCCGAGGGCCGGGGCGTCTACGCGATGCTCGCGACCACCGGCGGGATCGCGGTCGTCCTGGGCAACCTGTCGATCGGGAGGTCGCAGATCGCGCTGTGGCGGGACCCCGCGCGGCACCGCGCCCTGGCGGGCAACGGCCTGCTCCTCGGGCTGCTCCTCGGGCTCGTCTCCGCCGCGGTCACCCTGGCGGTCGTGACCGCGTTCCTCCCCCTCCCCTCGCCCCACCTGCTCGTCATCGCCCTGCTCGCGGTGCCGTTCGGCGTCGCGGCGGTCAACCTCAACGGGATCGCGCAGCTGCGCTCCCGCAACGACCTGGTCAACCGGGGGGTCGTCGCGTCCGCGCTCGTCCTGAACCTGCCGATCCTGGCGCTCGCGGCGACGGGGAACCTCACCGTCACGGCGGTGGTCGTCTGCTGGACGGCCGCCGTGAGCGCGCCCTTCTGGCTGCTCCTGAGACCGCTCGGCCTGCGCGCCATGCGCGTGGAGCCGGTACTCGCCCGCCACCAGCTCACCCTGTCGTGCCGGTACCACGTCGGGCTGGCGGCGTTCCACCTCCTGCTGACCGCCGACGTCTTCCTGCTGGGCGCCCTCGTCTCGCCCGCCGAGGTGGGCCTGTACACCGTCGGGGCGGCGTTCCTGACCTTCTCGCGGGTGCCCGCCGACGCAGTGGCGCAGGTCGCGCTCCCCCGCCAGGCGGTCGAGGACGAGCGCGACGCCAGGGACGTCAGCGTCCGCGTCCTGCGGCTCAGCCTGCTGCTGTCGTCCGTCTCCGCCTGCGCGCTGTCGGCGGCCTCGCCCGTGCTCGTCCCCCTGCTGTACGGCCCCGCGTTCACCGGCAGCGTGACGCCGATCCTCCTCCTGGCCCCCGGCATGGTCGCCCTGTCGCTGCTCCGGCCGGTCGAGCAGTATCTGGTGCGGCTGGACCGCCCGATGACGATGACCGCCGTCGCCTCCGCCGCCCTGGCCGCGAACCTGGCCATGAACGCCCTGCTCATCCCCCGGTGGGGGGCCGCGGGCGCCGCCCTGGCCGCGAGCGCCGCCTGCACCGCCATGGCGGCGGCCGAGATCACCTGGTTCGCCAGGAGGACCGCGACCGGGGCGCGGGAACTGCTGCCGCGCCTCTCCGACCTGCGTACCGCGGTCTCGGCGTTCTCCGACGCGGGTCACCGGGCTCCGGCCGCGCCCTTTCCCGGGCCGTCCGGAGAACGCCAAGGTATCCGCGGGCAAAGGAGAAAGAGCTGGTAAGACCCAGGTGTCCCGGCTGGATCACGTTTAGGTAGGGAGTAGGGAAAACCTCGCGCCACCCTCGTGATGGTGTCGGCGGACGGATCCGGCGGAGAACTAGTTTCTCCGACGTGAGCCAGGCCCGTCCCCAAGGAGCCCCTATGAAGCCAGACGGCCGGATTCGTGTCATGGAGATCATCGCGCGGATGAACGTCGGCGGGCCCGCGACCCAGGTCTCGGGACTCCACGGGCGGCTGAACCGCGAGGAGTTCGACCACCGCCTCTACACCGGCCACGTCGACGGCCACGAGGGCGACCACCTGCTGCTGCACGACGTGCGGGAACCGGTGCACCGGGTGCCGGGGCTCGGCCGCGCCGTCGATCCCGGCGACGACTACCGCGCCCTGTTCTGGCTGGTCAGCGCGATGCGGGAGTTCCGCCCGCACATCGTCCACACTCGCACGGCCAAGGCCGGTGCCCTGGGACGGGTGGCCGCCCGGCTGTCCCGCGTCGGCTCGGCCCGGGTGCACGTCTTCCACGGCCACCTCCTGCACGGCTACTTCTCACCGGTCAGACGCGGCCTGTACGTGGGCTCGGAACGGATCCTGGCCGCCATGTCGGACCGGCTGGTGACGGTGGGCTCCCGGGTGAGGGACGAGCTGCTCCAGGCGGGGATCGGCCGTCCCGAGCAGTACGTCGTCATCCCGCCCGGGGTGCGGCCGGGGCCGGTCCCCGACCGCGGCGCGGCCCGCGCGGCGCTGGGAATCCCGCAGGACGCGCCCGTGGTGGCGTACGTGGGCCGTCTCACCCAGGTGAAGCGGCCGGACCGGTTCGTCGCCGTGGCCCACGCCGTGCTCGGCCGCATCCCGGGCTGTCACTTCGTCGTGTGCGGCGGCGGCGAGCTGGGGCGGCAGGTCGAGCGGGACGCGGAGAACGTCCGCGACTCCTTCCACCTGCTCGGCTGGCGCAGGGACGTGGAGACGGTCTATGCCGCCGCCGACGTGGTCCTGCTGACCTCGGACAACGAGGGCACCCCGGTCACGCTCATCGAGGCGGGGATGTCGGGCACCCCGGTGGTCTCCACCCGGGTGGGAAGCGTCGCCGAGGTGGTCAGGGACGGGCACACCGGCCTGCTGTCGGGCCTCGACCCGGACGAGCTGGCGGCGCACACCGTCCGCCTGCTGTCCGACCCCGGCCTCGCCCGCCGGATGGGCGGCGCGGCCCGCGACTGGACGACGGACGCGTTCACCCTGGACCGCCTCGTCGCGGACACCGAGGGCCTCTACCGGTCGCTGTGCGAGACGCGCGGGCGGCGCCCGCTCGCGCGGGAGAACAGCCGATGAGAGTGCTGGTGACGGGCGGTGCCGGTTTCATCGGCGCGCACACCTGCCGGGCGCTGGCGGCCAGGCCGGACGTCGGGAACATCACGGTGCTGGACGACCTGAGCAGCGGGGACCTCGCCAACCTCGACGGCGTCGAGGCCGACGTCGTGACCGGCAGCATCCTGGACCGGGACCTGCTGACGAACCTGGTCGCCGGTGCCACGCACGTGATCCACCTCGCCGCCAGGCCGTCGGTGCCCCGGTCGCTGGCCGACCCGCTGACCTCGCACGCCGTCAACGCGACCGGCACCCTGAACGTGCTGGAGGCCTGCCGCGCCGGTCGGCCGCACCTGATCCTCGCCTCCTCCTCCTCGGTGTACGGCGACCGCCCGGAATCCCGCAAGCACGAGGACCTGCCCACCAGGCCGCTCAGCCCGTACGGGGCGGGCAAGCTCGCCGCGGAGGCCTACGCGCTCGCCTACGCGCACAGCTACGGCCTGCCGGTCCTGCCGTTCCGCTTCTTCAACGTCTACGGCCCGCTGCAGAGCGCCGGGCACGCGTACGCGGCCGTGATCCCGGTGTTCGTCTCCGCCCTGCTGCGGGGCGAGCCGGTCCCGCTGCACGGCGACGGCGGCCAGGCGCGGGACTTCACCTACGTGGGGTCGGTGACCGAGATCCTCGCCGACGCGGCCGCCCGCCGGGTGACGAGCGCGAAGCCGGTGAACCTGGCCTTCGGGACCCGCGTCTCCCTGCGGCACCTGATGGACCTCCTCTCCGAGATCCTCGGCCGGGTGGTGGAGCCGGTCTCTCTGCCGCCGCGCAGGGGCGACGTCCGGGAGTCCCGGGCCTCCCCGCGCCTGCTGCGCGAGCTGTTCCCCGGGGTGCGCCCCGTCTCCCTGGAGGACGGGCTCCGCACGACGGTGGCCTGGTTCGAGAGGACACGGGCCCCGGACGCCGAGACGGTGGCCGACATACCGGTGACCGGCGCACCCGTGACCGGCGCACCCGTGACCGGCGTACCTGTGGCCGGTATGCCGGTGTGAGAGGCCGTCTCCCGCCGACGACAGAGAACTCTCCAAGCACATGATGAGGAGAAGCCCGTGAGCGAGACACCACCAACCAGCTACCTGATAACGGGCGGCAGCGGATTCATCGGATCGCACCTGGCCGACGCCCTGCTCGCCCGAGGCGACTCCGTCGTCGTCCTGGACAATCTCTCGACGGGACGGCTGGAGAACCTCCGGCCGCACCCGAACCTGCGTTTCGTGCACGGGTCGGTCCTGGACGAGCTCATGATCGACGAGCTGGTCCACCGGTGTGACGTCGTCGTCCACCTGGCCGCCGCGGTCGGCGTCAAACTGATCGTCGAGCAGCCGCTGCGGTCGCTGACGACCAACATCCGGGGTTCGGAGATCGTCATCGAGGCCGCGCACCGGTACCGGAAGAAGATCCTGATCACCAGCACGAGCGAGATCTACGGCAAGAACTCCTCGGGCGCGCTGCGCGAGGACGCCGACCGCGTCCTCGGCAGCCCCGCCGTGGTCCGCTGGGCCTACAGCACCGCGAAGGCCGTCGACGAGATCCTCGCCAACGCCTACCACAAGGAACGCGGCCTGCCGACGATCATCGTCCGGCTGTTCAACACGGTGGGCCCCCGGCAGAGCCCGAGCTACGGCATGGTCATCCCGAGCCTCGTCCGGCAGGCGCTCTCGGCCGTCCCGCTGACCGTGTTCGGCGACGGGACCCAGACCCGCTGCTTCGCGCACGTCGCGGACGTCGTCGACGCGCTGCTCAGGCTGCTCGACGAGGACGCGGCGATCGGTGAGACCTTCAACATCGGCTCCGGCGACGAGGTGAGCATCATGGAGCTGGCGAAACTCATCATCGAGTTCACCGGGTCCACCTCCGGGATCGACCTCGTCCCCTACGCCGAGGCCTACGAGCGGGGCTTCGAGGACATGACCCGCAGGGTCCCCGACACCGCGAAGCTCCGCGCGCTCACCGGCTGGGTCCCGCGCCACAGCCTCGACGAGATCCTCGTCGAGATCATCAGGGAGGCCTCGGGGGAACCGGCGGCGTCCGCCCCGTGAGCGGGACCCTCGCCCTCGCCTCGGGAGCGGCCTGCGCGCTCAGCGCCACGGCCGTACTGCCGCTGAGGCGCCTCGCGGTCCGCTGGGACCTCGTCGACAGCCCCGGCGGGCACAAGGTCCACGCCCGCCCGACCCCGTACGTCGGCGGTGTCGCGATCGCGGCGGCCACCGTCGTGCCCACCCTGATCGCCCTCGGCCTCGCCGACCCGCAGATCACCGCGATCCTCCTCGCCGCGGCCACGGTGTCCGTCCTGGGCCTGGTCGACGACATCGCCCCCCTGCCCGCGGTCACCAGGCTGGCCGTGGAGACCGTGGTGGCGATCGGGGTGGTGCTCTCCGGTGTCCAGGCGACCGTGACCGGGACGTGGCTGGACGGCGTCCTCACGGTGGTGTGGATCGTCGTGATGACGAACTCCTTCAACCTGCTGGACAACATGGACGGCGCGCTGGGAACCGTCGCCGCCGTCACCTCGGCGCTCCTGGCCGCCACGGCCCTGGCACGCGGCCACACCGCGCTCGCGCTGCTCCTGTGCGCGCTCGCCTGCGCGTGCCTGGGGTTCCTGCCGTACAACTGGGCGCCCGCGAGGGTGTTCATGGGCGACTCGGGATCGCTGTTCATCGGGTTCACGCTGGCCTGTTCGGCGGCGGTCCTGGTCGGCGGACGGCCGCCGGGCGCGACGGTCGCCGGGCTGTTCCTGCCGACCTTCCTGGCGACCCTCGACACCTGCGTGGTCTTCGTCTCCCGGGTGCTGGCGGGCCGTTCACCGTTGCGGGGCGGCACCGACCACGTGTCGCACCGGCTGCGCCGCGCCGGTCTGGGGACCCGCGCGGTCGCGGTGGCGCTCGGCGCGGTCGCGGCGCTCACCGGCGCCCTCTGCCTGGCGATGGTCACGGGCCGGACGTCCCCGCTCGCCGCGACGGCCTCGGCCTGCCTCATCGCCGTCGTCCTCGCCCGCCCGCTGCGCGGCGCGAGCACCCGCGCACCGGCCCGCTCCCCCGAGCCCTCCGTGAAGATCCGTGAAAGGCGGCACTGACGTGGAACTCCTCCATTACCTACGGCTCGCGCGCAGGAACTGGCCGCTCATCCTGCTGTCGCTGCTCCTGGCGGTGGGCGCGGCGACCGCCATCACGGCGGGCACACCGCCGAAGTACGTCGCGACGATCTCCATGCTGGTCTCCGGCCACGACAGGGAGGGGAGCCTGTCCACCGCCTACCAGGCGGGGATGCTGTCGGCGCAGCGGGTGCACTCGTACGCGACCCTGCTCTCCAGCAGGCGGGTGGTCGGCCAGATCACCGGGGAGGAGGACGTGGAGCGCGTGCAGGCGAACATCACCGCGGAGGCCGTCCCCGGCACCGTGCTGCTGCGTGCCACGGTCGCCGACCCCAGCCCCTCACGGGCCGCCTCCCTGGCCAACGCCCTGGGCGAGCGCTTCGCCGAGCTCATCGACCAGATCGAGCGGCCCACCCCCTCCAGCCGTCCCATCGTGAAGGTCACGCTGGTGGACCGGGCGGAGACGCCCGAGACACCGGTCAGTCCCCGGCCGCTGGTCAACCTGGTGATGGCCCTGCTGGCCGCCCTGATCCTGGCCATGACCTTCATCGCCGTCCGGGACCGCCTGGACACCACGGTCAAGTCGGTGGAGGCGCTGCAGCACGCGTCGGGCGGCTCGACCCTGGGGATCATCGGCTACGAGCGGGACGCGCGGCACCACCCCCTGATCGTGCACAACCAGGGCCGGTCGTCCAGGTCCGAGGCGTTCCGGATGCTCCGTACCAACCTGCAGTTCATCGGCGTCGACCGGCAGCCGAAGTCGCTCGTGGTCACCAGTTGCCTGCCGGGCGAGGGAAAGTCGTCGGTCTCCGCCAACCTGGCGATAACCCTCGCCCAGGCCGGATGGCGGGTCATCCTGGTGGACGGCGACCTGCGCCACCCGACCATCCCCCAGTACCTCGGCATCGAGGGGGCGGTGGGCCTGACGGACGTGCTGATCAGCAGGGCCCTGCTGGAGGAGGTCGTCCAGGTCTGGGGCGAGCCGGGCGTGTCGGTCCTGCCGAGCGGGCAGATCCCGCCGAACCCGAGCGAGCTGCTCGGCTCCGACGGGATGCGCGAGGTGCTGGCCGAGCTGACCGAGACGTACGACATGGTGATCATCGACACGCCGCCGCTGTTGCCGGTGACCGACGCCGCGACGCTCGGCGCGCTCTGCGACGGCGCCCTCCTGATCACCCGTCACGGCAGGACCCGGCGGGAGCACATAGCCCGCGCCGCGCACCTGCTGTCGTCGGTCAACGCCCGGGTGGTGGGGAACGTGCTGAACTTCGTCCCGGTCAAGGACACCGCGTACTTCGGATACCGGTACGGATACGGATATGGCTACGGCCACGAGGCGAAGCCCCAGCTCAGGCATCCCGTGAGTGTGTGAGCAGCCACATTCGGATACGGATACGAGACTAAAAGGCATCCCGTGGGTGTGTGAGCAGCCACAGCGGGACGGCGAGCGCTCTCGCGATGCTCCGCCCTGCCGCCCGGTGGGCGAGCCGGGAACCTCCGTGAGGGTCGGCGATGTCGGGTTCGTCCACCCGTACCAAACCGCGCAGTGCCCGCGCCTCGTCGACCAGGGCGCGGGCCCGCCGCGCGGGATCGCGATACCGGATGATCCGCTCCGGCGGCACGGCCCGCACCAGCGCGCCGAACTCGGCGATGGTGAAGGTCCGTGTGACCGCCGCGAGATGCAGGGCCACCGTCTGCCCTCGGTGCCCGCCGGTGGCCGTGAGCACCAGGTCCGCGTCGGCCACCAGCCCGGGGACGAGGAGGCGGGAGCCGAAGTCCGCGGGATCCCCGCCGAGCCGTACCAGCGTCCGCCGGGCGTGCGCCGTCATCTCCAGGCCCGGCTGGGCGTGGGTGCCCGCGCTGGTCACCCGGAGCGCCGGGCACGGCCCGAGCGCCGAGCGGGTCAGCCGCTCGGCGAGCGGGGAACGGCAGATGTTGCCCGTGCACACGAACAGGATGCGGAAGCGGACACCCTCCCCGGGCGCCTTCCGCGCGTTCCCCCAGCAGCGTGGGCCGCACCCCTCGTGCCCGGTCTCCCGGTTCCCGGTGACCCCGGTCGTAGGGCTCCGCGCGCTCCCGGCGTCCCGTGGTGAGACCCTCATGACGAGAGGGTAGGTCGGCCCCGGCCCGCCACCGCCCGCGGCACACCGCCCTTTGCCCTTTGTCCCGACGCTCTTTGTCCCGGCTTCGTACCGATGCGTACCCTCAAGGGGGACATCCGCGCGGGTCCTCGGTGACGCGGGTCCGCTGCGGCCGGACGAGCGGCTGGACCGGGACCAGCGGCGGTTCCCCCGAGGCGACCTCCGTGAGGTCGAACTCCAGGGACCTCGACTGGCCGGGGGCGAGTTCCAGCATCGTCGAGTAGACGGGGTGTGACCGCTCCATCCCCCGGACGACCGCCGTCCGCTCGCCGTCGAGCCTGACCTCGGTCATCCGGCCGCCGATCCCGCCGTACAGCGACACCCAGAGCAGGTTGGAGCCGGGGACGTGCCGTCGCGAGGGGAGGTCGAGCCTGCCGGTGACGTAGGAGGGCAGGTCTCCGCCGGGGACGTCGTTCCCGAGCCGGATCCGCACGGTCGAGGAACGCAGGCCGCCCCGGCAGGGACCCAGCGCGTAGTCCAGGGAGCGGTTCAGGTAGTAGTCGAGCTTGTTTCCCGCGGAGTTGTTGACCACCAGTCCCGCGAACGGCCCCGGCCCCGACGGCAGCACGCCGCCGACCGGGGTACCGGCCAGGAACCGCTGCTCGGCCCCGTGACGGCTCCAGACCTGGAGCCGCCGGTCGCCCACCATCGCGGACAGCACGGGCATCAGCCCGGCGGGGTCGGCGAAAAACGCGGGCAGCGCCTCACCGGCGGCACGGGCGACCTCGATGAGGAACCGCTTGCGCGCCACGGGGTCGGTGTAGCGGGCGTAGGCCGCCCGCTCGGTGAGGTCGACGACGTTCCCCGAGGTCACCTGCTCCCCGCCGGGCAGGGTGACCGGGCCGGTCAGCCCCAGCAGGTGCGACAGCCCGACCGGGTCGGTGGCGATGGCGCCGTCGAGCCGCGTGCGGGCCTGCCGTTCCCACAGCCCGGTCCAGGTGGCGGCGGCGTACGGGAAGTGCGGGGAGAGGTTGGAGACGGACAGCATCCTGGCCGCGCCCGGCCCGTAGCGGCCACGGAAGTCCCGGCCGTGGTCGGCGACGGGAACGGGGCTGGCGGCGAGACTGTCGTTGGGGGCCAGCCGCTCGACGGTGATCCGGCCGCGGTCGGCCCGCAGGATGCCGAAGGCTCCCACCAGGCCCCCGGTGCCCCGCGCCTCGGCGTTCGTCTGGAAGGCCAGGAAGTAGCGGCGCGGACCGTCGGCGCCGAGCATCGGGGGGAGCAGCGCGGCGGCGGTCGCCACGTCGCCCAGCCCGGCGCGCAGCCGGTCGATCTCGCGCAGCGCCGTGCCGCGCGCCCGGTCCAGCCGGTCCACTCCGGTACGCGCCGGTACGGCCGCCAGGCGGGCACTCACCCGCGCGAGCCGGGTCACGGCGTCGTCGAGGACCGGCGCCGCCCTCTCGGCCGTGGCCAGCAGCCGCCTCGGGTCGCCCGGCGAGGACGTGCCCGCCGCGACGAACGCCGCACCGGCCCGCCGGACGCCGTCCAGCACGTCGGTCAGCTCCGCGACCCCCTCGGCCATCGCCCGTACGGTCGTCGCGGCGTCCCCCAGCACCGGGACGTGGGTGAGCAGCGACCAGTCCGCGCCCGAGGTGAGCCGCCGCGCCTCGGCCGCGTGCCACCGCGCCTCGGAGAGCGGCGCCGCCATGAGACCCGGTTCACCCGCGCCCACCACCGCACGCAACCGGAGCAACGCGTTCTCGGCCGCCTCCAGATGATCTCGTACGCTCAGCCCGAGATGGGCGGACCAACCCCCCGCCGGTACGGCAACAGCGAGAACCAGCAAACAGACCACAACGACCCGACGACGCCTTCCCCGCGACACCGAACCAGACAACACCGGGCCAGACAGAACCAAACCAGACGGCATCGAACTAGACGGGGCCAAGCCAGACGACACCGAACCGGACAGCACCGGATCAGACGACACCGGGCCAGACGGAACCGCATCAGACGTGACCGGCCCAGATGGGATCACGTCAGACGGAACCAGCCCAGACGACACTGAACCAGATGGAGCCGAACCAGACGACGCCGCGTCAGACGGGAGCGGGCCAGACGGGAATGAATCAGACGAAGCCGCGTCAGACGAGAGCGGGCCAGAGGGCACCGAATCGGACGGCACCGGGCTAGAGGACGGTGCTGGAGGATCGGCGGCGCCGCACGGAGATCAGGATGCCCACGGCCCCGGCGGCCAGCAGGCCACCGCCCACCGCGGCCATGACCGTCAGGTGCGCTCCGGTGAAGGGCAGCCCGCCGCCGTCGCCCTTGTCCAGCGAGGTCCCGCGAACACATCCCCCGGTGCCCTTTCCGCAGTCGTCACCGCAGCCACCGCACCCCCTGAACCCGCTGCCGTCACCGTCACCGAACCCATCACCGTCACCCCTATCGGCGTCGGGATCGGCATCGGCGATGAGGCGCGCGAGGCTAGCCGCGGCGAGGGCGAGGGACTCCCCGGCGGAGGCGAGGACCGCGGCGGCCTTGGCGATCTCCTCGCCCTCGGCGGCCTCCCGCGCGGCATCGGCGGCGGCCACCGCGGCGTCGGAGTCGAACGGCGCCGCGAGAACCGCGACGCCACCGGCCTCGGTGGCGACGTCCCCGGCCTCGGCAGCGATCTCCCAGGTGCTCCTGGCGATGTCCCCGGCCTGAGCGGCGATCCTCTCGGCCTGAGCCGCGAGCGACGCGGCATGGGAGCCACCCTCCGCAGTACCGAACTCCTCGGTACGGGACCCCGCAGTGCTGGACTTCTCAATGCCGGACCCCGCAGTACCGAACTCCTCGGCACCGGACCCCGCAGTGTTGGCCCCCTCGGTACCGAACTCCTCGGTACCGGAGCGGGCTTCGCCGGAGACGGTCCGCCGCGCCACGAAGGAGACCCTCGCGGCGGGCACGACCCCCATGGCGGCGGGTGCGCCCCTCATCCTGGCAGGTACGACCCCCATCCTGGCGGGCGCGACCCTCGCCGCACTGGACCCGCCACCCTGTGCGGCGCGGAGCCCGGCCCTCGCCGAGGCGATGGAGGCCAGCTGCGGGCCGAAGTTGGCTCCCCCGACGGCACCGGCGATGTTCTGTACGGCGGCGGCGACGTTCACGGCCGCGAGGGCGACCGCCCCGGCCGCGGCGGCGGCACTCGCGGCGGCGGCCTGGACGTTCGCGGCGGCGGCGGCGAGTCTCGCGGCGGCGGCGGCGAATGCGATGGATGGCGGGTACGGAGCGACCGCCGATGTCCGGAGCCCGGCTCCAGCGGCCACCTCCCTGCCGATCCCGATTCCAACGATCGCCTCCCTACCGATCCCGGCTCCAACGATCGCCTCCCCACCAGTCCCGGCTCCAGCAATCACCGCCCTACCGGCCCCGGCGATCGCCTCCCCACCGGTCCCGATCCCCGCACCGCTCCCGGCCATCACCGCGAGAAGAACGGACAGGATGAACTTTCCAGCCATCTCGGGCTCCCCATGGCGAATACGTCAAACCAGGAACAGACGCTTGACGCACAAACGACATGACTCCGGAACCCGTTATATTTTCCTATTCGAAAAACCCACTCGCCCGGCTCACGTTCCTTACCGAACGATCGCCGACTGTTCTCTGATCATTTAGGCCGAGCGACGTCGGACGTGGTCACGGCGCGGCCTCGACCCGATAGACGGGCCCCGACAGGCTGAGCGCGTACAACTCGCCGTCGTGGTCCTGGCCGAAGGACGACAGCTGCTCCACCGTGCCGAGGTCGTCGCCCTGCCCCGATCCACCGGGAGGCGCGGCCTTCACCCAGCCCGCGCAGAAGTCGCCGTAGACGAACCGCCCCTCCAGGCCGGGGATCTTCTTACCCCGGTAGACGTATCCGGCGATGACCGAGCAGTTGCCCCCCTCGCCCAGGGGATACTCGATGACCGGATCCACCAGCTTCCCGCCACCACCGCCACCGCCCTCGAAGGGATGGGTGCCCTCCTTCAGGTTCCAGCCGTAGTTGCGGCCCCCCTCGCCCTTCGGCTCGAAGTCGACCTCCTCCCAGGCGTTCTGGCCGACGTCGCCGATCCACATGTCGCCGGTCTTCGCGTCGAAGGTGAAGCGCCAGGGGTTGCGCAGGCCGTACGACCAGATCTCCGGCTTGGCGCCCTGCTTACCGGCGAACGGGTTGTCGCGGGGAACCTTGTACGGGGTGCCGCGCGGGTCGATCCTGAGGATCTTGCCGAGCCAGGTGTCCAGGTTCTGGCCGTTGCCCTGCGGGTCTCCCCCGCTGCCGCCGTCGCCGAGGGCGATGTAGAGGTACCCGTCGGGCCCGAAGGCGAGCTGCCCGCCGTTGTGGTTGGCGTACGGCTGCCGCTGGGTCAGCACGTCCCTGCGGCCGGTCGCCTTACCGCCGGAGAAGGCCCATTCGGTGACGTGGGTGTGCCCTTCGCGGTCGGTCCAGTTGAGATAGAGGAAGTCTCCGTCCGGGTGGAAGGCCACCCCGAGCAGTCCCTGCTCGTTGCCCGTGCTGATCTCCTGGGAGAGGTCGACGACGGGCGCCTCGGCGACCTTCCCGTCCGTCACGGCGCGCAGCCGTCCCGTCTGCTCGGCGATGTAGAGCGTCGGATCGTCCTCGCGCAGGGCCATCGCCACCGGCATGTCGAGCTGTGCGAACTCGGTGAAGCGGACCTTCGGGGCCGTCTTCGCCCCCGTCTCCCCGCCGGGCTCCGCCCGCGAGGCCGTGGCCGTGGCCGTGGCCGTGGGAGGAGCGGATCCGGAATCAGCAGACTCGGTGGCCCCGGTGGAGGAGCAGGCGACCAGGGCCGCGCTCAGCAGGGCCAGGCCCAATCCTGTCCGGCGGGAGATCGGCACGGTTCTCAGCCTCCTGTGTTCGTAGCCTGCTTAGATGATCACCTGTACGCGCCTGCCGCCGCGAAGGTTCCGGCCGCACCGGGCGTTTCCCGCACGCCCCTTCCCTCCCCCTGCCGCGTACGCCCATTCTCCCCGGCGGGCCCGATGCCAGAGCCTAGGCGATCGCCCGCCGGCGTTCCCCGCGAGCCGTGACCGTCAGGGCGGCGGCGGTCATCGCGCAGAGCAGGCCCCAGGCCGGTACGAAACTGCCGGTCAGGTCCCTGAGCAGGCCGAGAACGGGCGGCGCCAGGACGACGGCGATCTGGTTGACGGCCATGGCCAGGCCGAGGACGAGTCCCGTCCTGCCCGGCGGCGCCGATTCGGCCACGTAGGCGACCCACGGGCCGTACCAGCCGATCCCGAAGAACCCGAGCCAGACGAACAGCAGGCAGGCCGCCACGGGCGAACGCCCCACCGGGGTCATCAGCGCCGACATCCCTACGATCACGGCGGCCATGCAGGTCAGGACGCAGACGTAGCGCCCGGACCCGCTGCGGTCGCTCCAGGCCGCCAGGCAGACGCGGCCCGCGGCGCCCGCCCCCTGGACCGCCACGAAGACGAGGGCCGCCGTACCCGCCTCGACGGCCGTCGCCTCGTAGAGGTACAGCACGGTCAGGATGCCCACCCCGCTGTGCACCGAGACCATGCTCGTCCCGGACAGGATGATCTTCACCATGGACGGTTCACGGAGCATACGCAGCCGGGCACCGAACCACGACGCGAGCGAGGCGTGCGGCCCCGGGCCACGAGAAGCACCGTCCCGGGGAGGCCTCTGGGAAGCGCCGTCCCGAAGAGGGCTCTGGGCGGGCGGCCGACGGTAGAGGCACATGAAGGCGACGGCTCCCGACAGCGCGACGAGCGCACCGGCCACGAGCGTCGCCCGCCAGCCGAGAGCGGCGGCGAGGACGGGAAGCACGGCCGCGGCGAGGACGCCGCCCAGCGGCAGGCCCGCCTGGCGGATGCCCATCGCCAGTCCCCGCTGGGACGCGCCGAACCAGGACGCCACCGACTTGCCGCCGCCGGGCTGAACGGTGCTGTATCCCGCGCCGACGACCAGCAGGACAAGGAGCAGGGACGCGTACCCCGGCGCCAGGCTGCCCACCCCCAGGCTCACGGCGACGACACAGGCGCCCACCCCGACGACCCAGCGCTCGTTGTGACGGTCCAGCAGCTCCCCTGCCACCAGCAACCCGACCAGGGGGACCAGCTGGGCCGCCGAGAGCAGGAGACCCAGCTGAGCCGTGTTCAGGCTCAGATCGCGTTGCAGGTGGACGCCCATCGCCCCGATGCCCTGCACGAAGAACCCGGAGGCGGCCTGGGTGAAGGTGGCGACACCGAGGATGACCCACCGGTATCGCCACGCGTGGTGCGCCGGCTCGCCGCCGCTCATCCGGCTCCCCGCTCAGGATGACGCGCCACCGGGCCGGTCACGGCCACACGCCCGGTCACCCGGTACGGCCGAGCATCCGTCACAGGCGCGCGGCCGACACCCCGGTACGGCCGGGCGTTCGTCATAGGCGCGCGGCCGGTCACCCGGTACGGCCGGGCGTTCGTCACGGGCGCCAGCACAACGCGGGGTCGGGGTGGTCGAAGAAGCCGAGTTCCCGGTAGAGCGGCTCGCCCTCGCGAGAGGCGTACAGGTCCACCCGGACGGCCTCACGTTCGCGGAACCAGCCGAGCAGGCCCCGCATGATCGCGCGGCTGTGGCCACGCCGCCGGTACGCCGGATCGGTGACCACGCCGATCACGTGCCCGATCCGGCCGTTCCGCGAGTGCGGGCCGGGAAACCACTGCTCGACGGTGCCGATGCCGCAGGCGGCGAGGCCCTCGTCGCCGTCCACGACCAGGACGCACGCGTCGTCCTCCGCCAGCTTCGCCCTCAGAACCTCGGCGAGGACGTCCCGCCAGCCGTCGCCCGCCGACGAGGGATTGAAGAAGTCGCCGCCGAGGTCCTCGAACAGCAACGCCCGCAGGCGTACGAGTTCCGCGACGTCGTCCTCCGACGCCTGCCGTACATCGGTGTGGTGTGTCATGCCGACAAGGGTGATGTAATGGTCTTATGCACCTCAACCCTTACGGCGAAGATGTGGTGAACCTGGCCGCGGACCTGGCCAACCGGCGTCCGGCGACCGCCGGGGAGCTCTCGGACCGCTGCCGCGCCGCCGGGCTCGTACTGGAGCGCCCGGTCACGTCGCGGGACCTGGACCGTACCCACGCCGCGCTGGAGGCGTGGGAGAAGGTCGTCGACGCCACCGACGAGCACGAGCGCGCCGAGCTGCTCAACCGCATGCTGGCGGAGTCCGCCGCCCACCCGCGACTGACCGACCACGCGGGCAGCGGCTGGCACCTGCACTACCGCGACGACAACCGGCCGCTCGGCTCCGTGCTGTTCGCGCTCATCTCCGTGGGCACCGCGCTGCACCTGGCGGGACGGGGCATGCACCGGCTCCGGCGCTGCGCCGTGACCGAGTGCGCCACGATCTTCGCCGACACCTCCCGCACCGGGCGGCAGCGCTACTGCTCCCAGCGATGCGCCAACCGCGACGCGGTCCGCCGACACCGCGCGAGCCGTACGGTCAGCGCTTGGGACGCTTGAGGCGCTTGACCTCGGGATTCCCGGGCCGTGACGGTTCACGCGAGGAAAGGAAAGCCCTGGACGCTCAGGTCTCGTCCGGCTACCTGGCTCTCGCGTCCGGCGCGGTCGCCCGCTCCACCGGGGTGCGCGCGGCCTCCACGATCCGCTCCAGAGCGGCCGCGTGCCGCCGGAAGGCCTCCCTGCCCTCCGGGGTGAGCCGTACGTGGGTGCGCCGGGCACCGTCGTCCCGCGTCTTGCGCACCGCGACGTAACCGGCACCGGCCAGCGCGGAGATCTGCTTGGACAGGGCCGAGTCGCTGGTCTCGACCGCGTCGCGCAGGAAGCCGAAATCCACCCATCCGGCCGGCGCCAGGAGTGCCACGATCGACAGCCGGGCCGGGACGTGCAGGAACTCGTCGAAGGACGGGTCCATCACCCTCGCCCGTCCTGCCGCCGCATGATCGACTTGGCGGCCATGCGGAGCAGCGGCGTGACCGCGACGTACGCCAGGGCCGTGACGGCCGCGGCGAGCGTGTCCTTCGCGGGCAGGCCGAGGGCCTCGGCCGCCCACTCGGACGCGAGAAAGGGCAGCACGGGGCCTGCCGCCCAGCCCAGGTAGAACAGCAGCTCCAGACGGTCGGACACCCCCACGAAGCGCGGGCGCACCGAGGCCCTGCACATGCGGAAATGTTGCGCGAACACCATCCCAACGAACAGGCCCAATCCGAGCACGAGAGCGGGACCGTCCCAGGGTTCCGGGAGGTCGGTCGAGGCGTATCCGATGAACAGGCCCACGGCCATGAGGGTCATGTAGGGGAGGGCGACGAGGTGGCGGGCGAGCTCGTCGCGAGTCCTGTCCTGCAGGCGGCGTATGTCCTGGAGGGTGGTCTGTGCGTCCTGAACGTTCATGGGGGCGTCCTCAGCCGTCCGACTACTTTCCTGCGAGGAAAGTAGCACCTGTTTTCCTTGCGGGAAAGTAGGTTTCACGACAACATTCCGGCCGGTTCCGCTCAGCCCCTGACGAAGGCGCGCGGAGCCTCCCGCCACCTCGAACTCGCCGCGATCCTCGGCACCTCACACCGGCCACCGACCGCGGCCTCCGGTTGACACGCCCCATATCACTTTCACTCAGCGTGACCACCGCGGTGACACCTGACATGCCTTCACACTCGCGACCAGCAGGCCCGCAATGAGAGGAGAAGGAGCACCACGAGCTTCGAGCGTGCCCGACCCCGACTGCTATCTCAACCAGAAAGTCGGGATAAACCTGCAGCTCAAACCCACAGTTGACATCTCTCGACATCGGAACCGACGGGCGCGCACGCCGATCCGATCTTGTGCAATCTGATCCAGAATAGTACGGTGCTGAAGGTACGAATTGCGCAGATAATGGCGAGGCGTCACGATTTATTGGAACGAACTGGCTCTGCAGTATCTCAACGGGGATGACAGCTCGGCGACGAACTCGGGGAAGGGGCAGCCTCGGTTCGTCCATCGGCGGCCATCTGACTGCTGCCTCGAAACATGTCAGTCGACCAAATCGACAAACCATACCGTGTGGCCACACGAGCTCGAATTCGACGCCTCGCAGCGCCTTCTTCAAAGGTCCATCGAACGAGGGGAACAGTGTGCGACGCGCTCTAACACAGACGGCGGCAACCCTGATGGCGGCGGCAGCCTTGATGGCCGGAGGAACCCTCCTCTCGGCTCCCGCACAAGCAGAATCAGGGAGCCAAATACAGGCCCAGGCCCCAAGCGCGGGCGTGTGGGTGAATTACAAAAACTACGCCACACACGGAGCCTGCAGGCAGCAGGGGCGCGAAATGCTGGGCGCCGGAGTCGTCATCGACTTTACCTGCGATTGGAACAGCCCCTCGTGGCTGCTGCGGGTCCGCATTGAGTAAGTAAGGCCGCGGCACCCGTATTCTCAAGTGGCGATAGCGAGCCGCCGGGCTCGCTATCGCCGACCAACCGCCGGGTCGGCACCTCATGGTCGAAGCTCGCGAACACGGCCCGCCCGATCACGGTGACTTTAGCGTCAGCGATCTTGGGCACTTTCTGTTGAAACAGGTGGGCGGTCGCCGAGACCGAGTCATCAAGCTCTTGCTCGATGACGCGCTGCGTCCATATCGCGGCGACACAACCATCCGAGCCGCGCGGAGCACCTCGGAAGGACCTGTAGACGATCGGGCCGTGCTCGGCGGCGAACTTACGCGCCTTGGCAATCAGGCCAGTCCGAGCCGAGCGGCCGTCTGGAGCTGGGCGGGCTTGAAGTCGGCACGGGTATTCGCCGCCGGTCGTCCTGAGTCTGGCCAAGAACGGTCAGGCCGCTCACCGAGGTGAAATCCCCGAGCTGATCTCTCGCACCGATGCGGGACGGCCGGGACCGGTCGTGTCGTCCCTAGACTGCAGGCATGCCAACCGCACTGATCACGGGGGCGACGGCCGGCATCGGTGCCGCCTTCGCCCGCCGCCTGGCCGCCGACGGATTCTCACTCGTCCTGGTGGCCCGCGACGAGAAACGTCTCGTCTCCGTCGCCGAGGAGCTACGCCTGCGGTACGGGGTGAGCAGCGAGGTGCTCACCGCCGACCTGGTGACCGACGAGGGCCTGGAGGCGGTGGAGCGGCGGCTCCGCGAGGGGGTGGACCTGCTGATCAACAACGCGGGGTTCGGCCACCGGGGTCACTTCCTCGACGTACCCGCAGAGGAGGAGATGCGGATGCTCAAGCTGCACTGCGAGGCGGTGCTGCGGCTGACGCTGGCGGCGCTGCCGGGGATGCGGGAGCGGGACCGGGGCGCGGTGATCAACGTGGCCTCGGTGGCGGCGTTCTTCACCCGGGGCTCCTACAGCGCGTCCAAGGCGTGGGTGGTCAGCTTCAGCGAGTCCACGGCCATCGAGATGGCCGGGAGCCGCGTGCGGGTCATGGCGCTGTGCCCGGGGTTCGTGCACACCGAGTTCCACGAGCGCGCCTCGATGGACAAGTCGGGCATCCCCGAGTTCTTCTGGCTGTCGGCGGACAACGTCGTCCGCGAGGCGATGCGCGACCTTGCCCGTGGCGTACGGGTGAGCATCCCCGACCTTCGCTACAAGGTGATCGTCAGGGTCGGCAGGCTGCTCCCCCTCGGCCTGATCGGCCAGTTCTCGCGCCGCCTCGCCCGCCGCTGAGCTGAGCAAGGCCGCCGAACAGCCGACGGAAGGCCGGAGGACCGACGGCAAAAGACGGAAAGGGCCCGCGCCACGGGAGGGGGTCGTGGCGCGGGCCCTTCCGGCCTGCGGTGATGGTCGAGAACGGGCCCTGGCAGCGGCGGCCCGCTCGGCGGATCAGACGCGGGCGTTGGCCTCGTGACCGATCGCCAGACCCGAGACCGGGTCGAAGAAGTGCAGGTTGTGGGTGTCGACGATCAGCTCGATGTTCTGGCCGGGACGGACGTGGCTGCGGGAGTTGACCCGGGCGGTCCACAGCGACTTGTCGCCCACCAGCGGCAGCGTCGCGTCCTCCTCGCCGTCGTCGGCGGCGGCGGCCACCGTGTCCTGGTGCTGGACCGGCGGGGCGTCGATCAGGAACAGCACGTTGATCTCGGAGCCCAGCTCCTCGGTGACCTCGGCGCGGACCGGCAGGCGGACCCAGCCGGAGGACGAGCCGTTGGCGGCGATCGAGTCGTCGAAGTCGGAGGGGCGGATGCCCAGGATGATCTGCTTGCCGAAGTACTGGTCGAGGCCCTGCTTCTCGGTGAAGGTCTCGGCCGGAACCGGCAGCTTGAAGCCCGCGAAGGTGACGGCCGCGCCGCCGCCGTCGCTGCGCACCAGCTCGGCGTTGACGAAGTTCATCGACGGGGAGCCCATGAAGCCCGCGACGAACAGGTTGACCGGCTTGTCGAAGAGGTTCTGCGGGGTGTCGACCTGCTGGAGCAGGCCGTCGCGCAGCACGCAGACGCGGTCGCCGAGGGTCATGGCCTCGACCTGGTCGTGGGTGACGTAGACGGTCGTCACGCCCAGGCGCTCGTGCAGGGTGTTGAGGGAGGCGCGCATGGAGACACGGAGCTTGGCGTCCAGGTTGGACAGCGGCTCGTCCATGAGGAAGGCCTGCGGCTCGCGCACGATGGCGCGGCCCATGGCGACACGCTGGCGCTGGCCACCGGAGAGGGCGGCGGGCTTGCGCTTGAGGTACTGGTCGAGGCCGAGCATCTTGGCGGCCTCGCCGACGCGCTTGGCGATCTCCGCCTTGGGCATCTTGCGGAGCTTCAGACCGAAGGCGAGGTTCTCCTCGACGGTCATGTGCGGGTAGAGCGCGTAGTTCTGGAAGACCATGGCGATGTCACGGTCCTTCGGGGGGAGGTGGTTGACCACCCGGTCGCCGATGGCGATCTCGCCGCCACTGATGTCCTCAAGCCCGGCGATCATCCGCAGGGCGGTGGACTTGCCACATCCGGAGGGACCGACCAGCACCATGAACTCCCCGTCCTTGATCTCAAGGTCGAGGCCGTTCACGGCTTTGACGCCGCCCGCGTAGATCTTGTCGACTTTGCTGAGAACGATGGATGCCATGGAAGTCCTTGTCGCCTCGGGCCAACCCCGCGTTCACCCGATATTGGATACGTTTTCATGCATCTCATCGGAAACGGACATCCGTGTCAAGAGGTTGCCCGGTTCTGGCCTGTCAGCAGGACAGTCGTTGTCGTTCCGCACTGGATTGAGCCCGGAAATCATGATGGAATCGTTTCCATGAACATGCGTCGTACGACGATCAAGGACGTCGCCGGGGCAGCCGGGGTGGGGGTCGCCACGGTGTCCCGGGTTCTGTCCGGCGGGTCGGCCAGCTCGGAGACCAGGGAGCGGGTGCTGACCGTCGCCGCCCAGCTCGACTACCGGCCCAGCGCGCTCGGGCGCAACCTGCGCCAGCGGCGTTCGGGCGGCATCGGGCTGCTGCTGCCCGACATCACCGACACCTTCTACGGCCGGGTGGCCGACGGCGTTCTCGCCTGCGCGCGCTCGGCGGGCGAGCCGGTGATCGTGGGCGCGACCGGCGACGACCCGGAGTGCGAGGCCGAGCTGATCGGCATGCTGCTGGAGCAGGGCGTGGACCGGGTGATCGCGATCCCCTCGGGCGACGGCGACAGCTGGGCGCCGACCCTGCGGGCCGGGGTGATCACGGTGTTCGCGCACCGGCTCTCGGCCGGGCGCGACGACATCCCCGCGGTGGTCGCCGACGACCGCGCGGGGGTCAGGACGGCCGTCGACTATCTGACGGGGCTGGGACACCGGCGCATCGCCTATCTGGGCGGCCCGGGGCAGGAGCAGCGCCTGTCGTTCTTCAGGCAGGCCCTGGGGCCCCTCGTCGACGAGGAGCTGGTCGTCGTCGCCCGGGGCAGCCGCGACTCCGCGTACGCCGCCGCGGCCGGACTCTTCCAGCACCGGCCCGACCTGACCGCGGTGCTGGCCGGGGGCAACCTGCTGGGCGAGGCGGCCGTGCTGGCGGCGCGGGAGCTGGACCTGCGCATCCCCAGGGACCTGTCCCTGATCATGTTCGACGACGTGCCCTGGGCGGAGCTGTGCTCACCGCCGCTGACGGTGATCGCCCAGCCCGCCAGGGACATCGGCTACCGCGCCGCCGAGCTGGTGCTGCGCGGCGGCGCCAGGAAGCCACGTGGCGTGCTGCTGCCCACCGAGCTGATCGTCAGGGGCAGCTGCGCGGCTAGAGGGACTTCTCGATCGCCGCGATGAGGGCGGGGTCGCCGGGCTCGACGGCCGGCCGGAACCTGGCCAGCACCTCCCCGTCCCGCGAGACGAGGAACTTCTCGAAGTTCCACTTGACGTCACCGGCCTCCCCCTCGGCGTCGGGGGTGGCGGTCAGCGCGTCGTAGAGGGGGTGCCTGTCGTCGCCGTTGACATCGGTCTTGGCCAGCAGCGGGAAGTCGACACCGTAGGTGGTGGAGCAGAACTCCTGGATCTCCTCGGCCGTGCCCGGCTCCTGGCCGTAGAACTGGTTGCACGGCACGCCGACGACGGTGAAGCCCCGGTCGCCGTAGGTCCGCTGGAGGTCGACGAGACCCGCGTACTGGGGGGTGAGGCCGCATTTGGAGGCGACGTTCACGACGAGGACGGCCCTGTCTCCGGCCAGCGCGGCCAGCGTGGTGGGCGTGTCGGAGAGAGTGCTGATGGCGATATCACGGATTCCCATGATCCGCAGCCTAATCCCCTTGTCACATTTGAGAGTTATGTCGTCCATAAAGTGAAATGTGACTGACGCCACAGGTGAGACGACGCCCGCCTCACCAATGCTTTGATCATTCTCTTACCGATCTTTGACAGGACTCCTGACAGGCGCTGTCGACTGGCCCGCCGCCGAATCGCCGGGCATCGTGTCGGCGGTCCCCAGTCCTCAACGCACAAGGGAGTCCCATGTCGACGCTACGCCGTACCGGTGCGCTGGTGATCACCTCGGTGCTCACCCTCGGCACCACCACGGTCGCCCAGGCGTCCTCGGCGAGACCGGGCAACCAGGCCGTCGCCAGGCCGCTGGTGTCCGCGCACGGCTGGAACAAGAGCCAGTTCGACTGCCTCAGCAGGCTCTGGACCAGGGAGAGCAACTGGAACCACCGCGCCCACAACCGCTCGTCGGGTGCGTACGGCATCCCGCAGGCGCTGCCCGGCGGCAAGATGGCCAGCGCCGGGCGCGACTGGCGCACCAACCCCAGGACGCAGATCAGGTGGGGACTCGGCTACATCAAGCAGCGCTACGGCTCACCGTGCCGGGCGTGGGCCCACTTCGGGACGCGCGGCTGGTACTGATCAGGGAACGGTGCCCTGAAACCCCATGCCGGGGTGATTTTCACACCGTCTCCCAGCATGGGCGATTCGCCGGTCGTAATCGGCCCTTCTCCGAATCACCCGTAGATCCCGAAGATCGGGCAAACACCTTCCCTTCGCGTGTCCCATCCGCCGTTCGGCGCTCTCTCGCGTACTAGAAAGCCGCCTAGAGAGATCGCCGCGGCGTCTCATGCCGGAAACAGGCCGGAGAGACCGCGCGGACGTCCCCGTCCGAGCCACGGGCGCCGGATCGTCAGGATGCGGGAGGACACCCACGTGCCCTCCCGCGCCTTCCGCACGCGGCCCGAGGACAAGGATCCACGTGAACAGCTACCGCGTTCTGCGCAACACCGTCGTGACCGTGCTGGCCGCCTCGACAATGGTCGGCCCGTCCACGACGGGACAGGCTGAGAGCACCTCCGAGACGTCCAGGAAAGGGACGGCGAGGACGGTGCACCGGCTCACCTGGGTCACCCAGGTCAAGCCAAGGGTGAAAGCGGTCGCGAGAACCGCGAAAGGCAGGAACAAGACGATCGCCTATCGTCTCGTGTCCCGCCGGGCGTGGCCGCACAGCCAGTTCCGCTGCCTGGACAGTCTCTGGACCAGGGAGAGCAACTGGAACCACCGCGCGTACAACCGATCGTCGGGTGCGTACGGCATCCCGCAGGCGCTGCCCGGCTCGAAGATGGGCGGCAGCGGCAGGGACTGGCGCTACAACCCGAGCACACAGATCCACTGGGGTCTGAACTACATCAAGAGCCGCTACGGGTCACCGTGCGGCGCGTGGGGTCACTTCCGGTCGAGCAACTGGTACTGACCCATCAGGAGAGTGTCCAGGGGAAGGGAACGCTCTCCTGACGCCCGGGGCCCCAGGGCCCCGGGCGTCACCCCCCGGAAACCGGCCGCGTTCGCCTTCTGACCGGTACGGTCGTGTTCGCCTATTGATCGGTACGGTCGCTTGCACCTCTTGACCGGCCACAGCCCTGTCACGGCAGATCGAGGGCGCTCAGGCCCAGCAGGAGTGCCTGCCGGTCGCGGGTGGTCAGTGTCTCGTACGGCCGCGCGGCGCGGCGGTTCGTCTCCGCCTCGATCCGGTCGCGGACGGGTCCCGGGGGCAGGGCGATGATCTGGGCCGCGGTGAGCCCCTCCCGCCGCCACGCCTCGGCGTGCGCGTCGGCGCGGTGGTAGCGCAGCACGGCCAGCCGGTTGAACAGCAGCACGCCCGGCGGGGTCCCCACCGGCTCGTGGGGCGGTGAGGCCTGGGCGAAGGCCGCGCCTCCTCCGGCCGTACCGGGCTCCAGGAGCCTCCCCGCGAGATCGGCCAGCTCGGCCAGCCGGTCGGCCTGGGCGGCCCACAGCTCGCCGGTCACCGCCGCGTGCACCTCGTACAGGGAGTCGATGAAGGACAGCGCGGTCGCGGTCGCGTGCAACGCGCCGTCGTCGACCAGGGTCCCCTGGGCGATCTGTACGTCGATCTCCGGCCGGGTGACGGGGTTGTAGCGGTAGAGGGCGGCCAGCCCCTCGACGGTGAGCGGCCTGGCGGGGAGCACGAATCGAAGATCGACCAGCAGGTCCGTCTGGAGGCCGGACCGCTCGGTGAGTTCCCTGCTGAGCGGCCTGCTCGCGATGTGGACGCCGAGATTGACCGCGTCGATCAGCGAAGCGATCGACACCGCGTAACCGGGCAGATCGTCGAAGCGTGACATGCTGCGATATCTTGCCGCATTTTTTTACCTTCCGAACCGTCCCAGAACGAAGGCGATGGCTCCGGCCACGGCGGCGAGGGTACCGATCCAGGCGATGAGGGCGTCGGCCCGGTTGTCGAGGGGACGGCTCCCGTGCAGGGCGTCCTGGGCACGCCGGTAGCGGAGGCCCGTGTGGGTCAGCAGCAGGACGGCGCAGAACACGGCCGGGACGAAGGGGATGACGGCCACCTCTGGCGCCCCCGCGCGCAGGGCGACGCCCGCTCCGGCCAGGCTGGTGACGGCCAGCATCGCGGTGGTGCGGACCCAGGCGAGGCGGGTCCGCTCACTCTGCAGGCCCGCGTCCCAGAGCCTGTTCACCGGGGGCTCACCGCGACAGCAGGATGAGGATCAGGGCGAGTACGGCGACCACCGCCACGCCGTACCCGAACAGGGGTGCGAGGGCCGGGGGCGGGAGCGGGGTGGAGCTGCGCAGGGCGCGCTGGACGCGGCGCCAGCGGGGGTAGGCCATCGCGGCGGCGAGGGCGGACAGCGACACCAGGACCACCGCGAGCAGGGTACGCATCCACGGGACGAAGACGTCGGCGGAGACGGCGGCCATGGCCACGCCGCCCGCGCTCAGCGCGAGCGACGTACTCAACCAGGTCAGGTACGTACGTTCGTTGGCAAGGGTGAACCGGGGGTCCGGCTCGTGGTCCGGAGAGTTCATGAACTTTCCTGGGTCTTCATAGGAATGACGGTATTTCAACCACATTCCCCCTAGAGAACCCGGGATTTCCAGAAATGCCCGCAGGCACCTCAGGGCCCGCCCACCCGGGCGGCGGGGCTCACCCGCCACCGGGGCGAGGGGCGCCGACGCGGCGGCCTCACCGGGCCGCGCCGCGCCGGGCCATGTCGTGTCATGCCTTGCCGGCGGGGGTTATCCGCAGGCGTTGGTCAGCTGCTGGACCCACTGCACCGAGTCGGTGGCCACCTTCTGCGCGGCGTCGACGGCACCGTTGGCGTCGGTGACGTTGAAGCCCTCCAGGGTGCCGGAGACGCCCTCGGCGGCCTCCTTCAGCGAGGTGTTGGCCGCCTTGTCGGCCAGGTCACCCAGCTTGGCGCCACCGTCGTTCAGCGCCTTCTCCATCGCGGCGGGGTCGTTGAGCAGCCCGGAGACCTTGGCGGCGGTCTCGGTGACGATGCCCGCGGCCTGCACGCACTGCTGGGCCTTGTCGATGCCCTGGCTCACCTCTTGGATCTCGGAGCAGCCGGTGGTGACGAGGGCGGCGGCCAGCACAGAGGCGGCGAGGACGGGAATTCGTCGCGGAAGGGGTCGCATGTCCCGACCCTACCCAACGAGCCGCCACGACAGGCGCCGCCGTACCGGCTCGTTACCCGCCCGCCCGCTCACGAGCCGGATCACGGGACCGGGACGCGAGGAAGCCACGGGATCAGGACGCGGGCGAACCGCTGGATCACGTACGCGGGAAAGCCGCAGGACCGGGCCCCGGGGAGGTCGCGGAGCCGGAGTGTCCCCCTGGTCGTACGATCATCAGTAGTCACCCGAGGGGGAGAGCATGAAGATCTGTGAGCACATCCTGGAGGCCCAGGACCCGGCACCGCGTACGCCCGAGGGCTGCGAGGAGTGCCTGGCCTCGGGCAGCCGCTGGGTCCACCTGCGCAAGTGCCTGTCCTGCGGGCACATCGGCTGCTGCGACTCGTCGCCCAACAAGCACGCCACCGCCCACTTCCGGCAGACCAGCGACCCGGTCGTCGTCTCGTTCGAGCCGGGCGAGGACTGGCGCTGGTGCTACGTGGACAACGTCATGGGCTAGTCGCGCTCCAGCGTGGCCTCTTCGAAGTCGATCTCGTGGAGGACCCGCTGAAGCACCTCGTCGTCGATGCGCCGGTCGTCGCGGAGGCGTACGAACACGTCGCGCTCGACCACCAGCATCTCCCGGCGGAGCCGCCGGTAGACACTGCTGGGCGTCTCCTCCCCCTCGGGCCCCGTACCTCCGCCCAGACGCTCCCAGGCGCTGAGGGTACGGCGCTCGGCGCGGGTCCTGAGCTGGTCCACGACCTCCCTGTGGAGCTCGTCGACGCCCTCGGCCACCAGCTCGTCCAGCCGGGCGAGCGAGGCCGTGGCCGCGGCCTGCTGCGCGGCCGCCTCCGCCAGGTTGTCGGCGTAGGTCTCCTGGTCGTTGGAGACCTTCAGCCTGCGGATCAGCGCCGGGAACGTCAGGCCCTGGACGAGGAGGGTGCCGATCACCACCGAGAAGGTGAGGAAGAGCAGCAGGTCACGACCGGGGAAGCTCTCGGGAATGGCGAAGGCCGCGGCCAGCGAGACCACGCCGCGCATGCCCGCCCAGCTCACGATGGTCACGTTCTGCCAGGTCGGCGCGTGGGTCTCGGTCATGCGGATCTTCTTGGACAGGATCCGGGGCAGGTAGATGCTGGGCACGACCCAGACCACCCTGGCGACGACCGCGGCGGCGAAGACGGCCAGCGCCATCCCGGCGAGCTTCCACCCGTCGCCCCACTCCAGCCCGCTCATGATCGGCCACATCTGCAGGCCGATCAGCGCGAAGACGATCGTCTCCAGGAAGAAGTCGAGGAAGCGCCAGACCGCGTCGGACAGCAGCCGGGTGCCGAAGCCCGCCCTGGGCATGTGGTGGCCGATGTAGAGGCCGACGATCACCACGACGATCACACCGGAGACGTGCAGGCTCTCGGCCGCCAGGTAGACGGCGAACGGGATGAGCAGCATGACGGTGTTCTCGACGAGCACGTCGCGCAGCCGGACCAGCACCCGGGTCAGGATCCAGGCGAGCGCGAGGCCCATCACCACGCCGCCCGCCGCGGAACGGGCGAAGTCGAGGGCGGCGTCCTGCCAGGTGATGCCCTGCCCGACCGCCGCCGCGATGGCCACCCGGTAGGCGGTGAGCGCGGTGGCGTCGTTGAACAGGCTCTCCCCCACCAGGATGGTGACCACCTTGCGGGGCAGCCCGAGCCTGCGGGCCACGGCGACGGCGGCGACCGCGTCGGGCGGGGCCACGATCGCGCCCAGCGCGAACGCGGCGGCCAGCGGCAGCTGGGGCAGGAGCAGGTGGGTGACCCACCCGATGACCAGCGTGGTGAACAGCACCAGGCCGACCGAGAGCAGCGCGACCGGCCTGCGGAAGTCCTTGAGCCTCAGGTACGAGCTGTCGATCGCCGCCGAGTAGAGCAGCGGGGGCAGGAAGACCAGCAGGACCAGCTGGGGGTCGAGCTCGTAGCCGGGGACGAACGGCGACAGCACCACACCGGCGAGCACCAGCAGCAGCGGCGACGGCCAGCCCTTGCGCCTGGCCACCGCGGCCACCGCGATCCCGACGACCGACACGGCCAGCATCTGCAGCACCGTCGACTCGTCCACGCCACCCCGCCCCGGTAGGGATCGATCAGCTCACGTGCCCCGGCACGCCTCGCGAACCGCCCGGGACGGCCGAGGCCGACACACGGCGCCGGGCTGCGCCCGGCGGACGCCACACGCTATCCCCTCATTCCCCCGGACGCGAAACTTCGCGAACGGGACACGGCCCGGCCGCGTCCCGGGGAGGTCACCAGTCGCGCTGCTCGTCCCGGTTGTCGCGGCGACGGCCCTCGCGGCGCCGGTCGTCGTACTGGCGCTCGTCGTGGCGGCGGTCGTCGTACCGCTCGTCGTAGCGCTGCTCGGGGCGGAGCCTCTCGCCGGTGGAGTGCGGCGGCGGGTCCTGGACGTAGGGGCGGGGCAGCCTCTGGTCGGGCGCGGCCTGGCCGCGCAGCCCCAGCGGGTCGGACGGGTCGACGTCCTGCTGGGCGTACGAGGGCGGCGAGCCGTACAGGTCGCGCAGGTCGGCGGGGTGACCGGCCTGGTGCGGCTGCTGGGTGCCGAACGCGTAGGGATCGGGCTGCGAGGGGGCCGGGTAGCCGCCGTACTGGTCGGCCTGCGGCGGGGTGCCGTAGGCGGCGGCCTGCTGCTGGGCGGCGAACCCGAAGGGGTCGGTCGAGTTCTGCTGCTGTCCCTGCCCGTAGGGGTCGGGCTCCGGCCGCTGGGCGGGCTCGGCGAACTGGGCGGCGAACTGGTCGGGGCGCGGCGTGAACGAGGTGGCCGGCTTCTGACGGGCCGCCGGGGGCGCGAACGGGTCGACGGGCCGGGGCTGGGGCGGCACTCCGTACTGGTCGGGCCGCTGGACGCCGTACTGGTGGTCGGCCTGCGGGGGCGGGGTGCCGTACTGGTCGGCCTGCGGAGCGCCGTAGGCGGCCTGCTGCTGGGCGGGCGGCGCGGCGTAGGGATCCGGCTGCGGGGCGGCGGCGTACGGGTCCGGCTGCTGGGCGCCGTACGGGGCGGGCTGCGCGGGCGGGTAGCGGTCGCCGGACAGCTGGTAGGCGGCCTCGCCGGTGGCGGGGCCCGCGCCGAGCGGCTCGACCTGCGGCGGCTGCCCGTAGGGCAGGGAGTCGTTCACGATCATGTTCTCGCGCGGCACGGCGTCCGAGGAGCCGTACCCCTGGGGCGCCCGCTCCTGCGGCCGGTCAAGCCGGTCGGGTCGGTCGACGGGCGGCGGCACCACGCCTCGCGCGACGAGCACGTCGTTCGGGCCGAGGGCGGCGACCTGGCGGGGTTCGTCCAGCGGCGAGGGGACGTGGCCCGCCTGGTCGGGGTACTGCTGCGGCTGGGCGTAGTCCTCGGGGCGGGGCCGGGCGTACTGGCCGGTGCCGGGATACTCGCCGTAGGGCTGCGGCTCGCCCTGGGGGGGCTGCTCGGCGTGAACGGGCTCGCCCACCTCGTCGGGGTACTGCCCACCGGCCTCGACGAAGCCCTCGTCAAGTGTGTCGACCAGGCGTCCCACATCGTTCATGGGCATGCGGAAACTCGCGGTGCACATCTCGCCGCGCCACAGGCTCAGCACCAGCGTGCCTTCGTGCCAGGTGACCCGGAGCACCCGCTCCTGGCCACGCTCGTCAAAGAACACCTCGCCGAACGACGGCAACGGGACAACTTCCGACATGGAGGACATAGTGCGATAACCAGCCTTTATTCGTCCACTCGACCTCGGGAAACCCTACCGAAACGGTCTTTCCATCCCTATCTTCCGCCTCAGCGGCACCAGAGCGGTAGACCCTCCCTTGACCTTACGAGGATTGATGAGCCGGGTGATCCAGCCAGTTTGCCATGTGACGTGAACCTCGGGTTCCGGAATACGGGTATGCGTCCACGCGGCGACTCGCCGGAGCAGCCGCGGTTGTCGGGGCGAGCGGGTACGGTTGGCTGTCGTGCCGACCGACTCCATCGCCCCATCCGAAGACGTCTCCTCAAAGGTGGATATTCCCCCGGTTGAGGATTTGCTGAACACCGCCGTCGAGGCGGTGGGCGGGGTCGAGCGCCCCGGGCAGATCACCATGGTGAGGGCGGTGCAGCACGCGATCGAGTCGGGCGACCACCTGGCCGTCCAGGCGGGCACGGGCACCGGGAAGTCACTCGCCTACCTGATCCCCTCGATCAGGCACGCGATGACCTCCAAGGGCGCGGTGGTCGTCTCCACCGCCACCATCGCGCTCCAGCGCCAGCTCGTCGACCGCGACCTGCCCCGCCTCGCCAAGGCCCTCGCCCCGCAGCTGCCGCACGAGCCGACGTTCGCGATCCTCAAGGGCCGCCGCAACTACCTGTGCCGCTACAAGGCGAGCGCGGGATGGCCCGACGACGAGCAGGAGCAGCTCTTCGACCCCCGGGAGGTCAACGCGACGGGCCGGATGGTCCAGCGCGTCCAGGAGTGGGCGAACGAGACCGAGACCGGCGACCGCGACGAGCTCGTCCCCGGCGTCAACGAGCAGGCCTGGCGCCAGTTCTCGGTCAGCGCCAGGGAGTGCCTGGGTGCCACCCGCTGCCCGAGCGGCATGGAGTGCTTCGCCGAGCTGGCCCGCGCCCGCGCCGGTGAGTCCGACGTGGTCGTGACCAACCACGCGCTGCTCGCGATCGACGCGATGGAGGACTTCCCGCTCCTGCCCGAGCACGAGGTGGTCGTGGTCGACGAGGCCCACGAGCTGGTCGACCGCGTCACCTCGGTGGTCAGCGGCGAGCTGTCGGAGACGATGCTGACGGTGGCCGCGCGGCGGGTCGGCAAGCTCATCGAGCAGCACCTCGCCGACCGGCTCATGGAGGCGGGCGAGGACCTCAAGGCCCTGCTCGCCGCGGCCCCCGCCGGGCGCCTCGACGAGCTCCCCCAGGTGCTCGGGATGACGCTCGCCCTGATCCGCGACGCGGCGCGGGCGTGCGTCACCGCCCTCGGCCCGCGCAACGGCGACAAGGACGACCCGGAGGGCGCGGGGCTGCGCAGGGCGGCCTTCACCTCGCTGGACGAGGTCCACGACACCGCGCAGCGCATGCTCGACGCCTTCGGCCACGCCGAGGAGATCGACCGGGCCGAGGTGGTCTGGCTGGAGGCGGGCACCGACCGGCGCCCGCCCCTGCTGAGGGTGGCGCCGCTGACGGTGGCGGGCATGCTCCGCGACAAGCTCTTCGGCGACCGTACGGTCATCCTGACCTCGGCCACGCTCGCCCTGGGCGGCGCCTTCGACGGCCTGGCCCGCCAGTGGGGCCTGGGCGGCGGGAAGGACCCTGTGGGAGAGAGGGAGAGCGGAGAAGGCGGGGACGGTGACAAGGACGGCAAGGACGGGAAGAAACGGGGCAAGGGCGGCAAGAGCGGGGCCGGTTGGGCGGGCATCGACGTCGGCTCCCCCTTCGACCACCCGCGCAGCGGCATCCTCTACGTCGCCAAGCACCTGCCCCAGCCGGGCCGCGACGGCCTGCCGGAGGCCTACCTGGAGGAGATCACCGAGCTGATCGAGGCCGCGGGAGGCCGCACCCTCGGCCTGTTCTCCTCGATGCGTGCCGCCAAGGCGGCCACCGAGGCCCTGCGCGACCGGCTGAGCGTGCCGCTGCTCTGCCAGGGCGACGACTCCACGATGCTGCTGGTGAAGCAGTTCGCGGAGGACGAGCCGACCTGCCTGTTCGGCACGCTGTCGCTCTGGCAGGGTGTCGACGTCCCCGGCCCCTCGCTGCGCCTGGTCATCATCGACCGCATCCCCTTCCCCCGCCCGGACGACCCGCTCAGCTCCGCCCGCCAGCGCCACGTCGCGGCCAAGGGCGGCAACGGGTTCATGTCGGTCGCCGCCACCCACGCCGCGCTGCTCCTCGCCCAGGGCGCGGGCCGCCTGCTGCGCAGCCAGCACGACAAGGGCGTGGTCGCGGTGCTCGACCCCCGGCTGGCGACGGCCCGCTACGCCGGGTTCCTGCGCGACTCCCTGCCGCCCTTCTGGCCCACCAACGACCCGGCGAAGGTACGCAGCGCCCTCAAGCGCCTCAACACCCCCTGAGGCCGTCGGCCGTCACCGCCCGCGCGGGTGCCTCGTCACCGGGGTGCCCCGCGCGGGTACGGGCGAAGGGCCGTGCGGACCCGGGTGAGTCCGGGTGCCGGATCCGGGTGCGCGAACCCGCTCGGACCCGGGGCCGGATTCAGCGCGGACCCGGGTGTGCGGATTCGTCCGGCCCCGGACACGAATACGGAGCCCGAGCCCGATGCGGGTCCGGACACGAATACGAAGCCCGGTGTGGGGCCGGGTGCGGGTGCGGAGCCCGATGCGGGCCCGGGGCTCCTTGAGCCGGGGACCCCTGGGCCGGGGATCCTTGAAGGCTCGGGGTCAGGAAGTGGTCTCGGCGATGGCCCGCAGGGCCAGCACGTACGACCTCAGGCCGAAGCCCGCGATGGTGCCGGTCGCCACGGCGGCGACCACCGAGGTGTGCCGGAACTCCTCGCGGGCGGCCGGGTTGCTGATGTGCACCTCGACCAGGGGCGCGGTGCGCTGGGCGATGGCGTCGCGCAGCGCGTAGGAGTAGTGGGTGAACGCCGCCGGGTTCAGCACCACGGGGATCCGTCCGTCGGCCGCCTCGTGCAGCCAGCCCAGCATCTCGGCCTCGTCGTCGGTCTGCCGTACGTCGACCGACAGGCCGAGCTCCCTGCCGGTGTCCCGGCAGAGCGCGGCCAGGTCGGCGAAGGTCTCCGCGCCGTAGACATCCGGCTCGCGGGTGCCGAGCCGCCCCAGGTTGGGGCCGTTGAGCACGTAGACGGGTCTCATCGGGTCACTCACCGCTCCTTGATGGCCGCACGCCTGCCGCGCGGCCGACGCTCCTCGCCGGGCTCCCGCCGGACATCCCCGCGCCGCCGAACAGCCCCGCACCGTCGGACGCCCCTGCCCCGCCGGACACCCCCGCGCCGTCGGACGGCCCTGCCCCGCCGGACGGCTCTGCCCCGCCCACTGCGCTCATCGGACTCGCCTGACGCGACGCGCCGTGCTCATCGGACCCGCTCCGCCCGGCGTACTCACCGGGCTCGCCTGGCGGGCCGTGCTCACCGGGCGACCTCGTGGTAGGCGGCCTCCAGAAGCTCCTCCGGCGGATCGACCAGCGGGGACACCTTCGCCAGGTCGTCCAGGAGGACGAAGCGCAGTTTGGCGCCACGGCTCTTCTTGTCGAGGCGCATGTGGTCGCGCAGCTCGGGCCAGGCCTCGCGGCGGTAGGCGGTGGGCAGCCCGACCGAGGTGAGGATGGACCGGGTCCGCTCCACGACGTCGGCCCCGATCCTGCCGTCCAGGCGGGACAGCTCGGCCGCGTAGACCATGCCGATCGCGACGGCCTCGCCGTGGCGCATCCGGTACTCCTCGACGCGCTCGATGGCGTGCGCCAGCGTGTGGCCGTAGTTGAGGATCTCCCGCAGGCCGCCCTCGCGCAGGTCGGCTCCGACGACGTCGGCCTTGATCTGGATCTTCCGCTCGATCAGCTCGCGGGTGTGCCCGCCCTCGGGACGCCTGGCACCGTCCGGGTCGTCCTCGATGAGTTCGAGGATTCGCGGGTCGGCGATGAAACCGCCCTTGATGATCTCCGCCAGGCCGCCCACGTAGTCGTCGCGGGGCACCGAGACCAGCGTCGCCAGGTCGCACAGCACCCCGGCGGGCGGGTGGAAGGACCCGACCAGGTTCTTGCCCTCGGGGGTGTTGATGCCGGTCTTGCCACCCACCGCCGCGTCGACCATGCCGAGCAGTGTGGTCGGCACCTGCACGACCTTGACGCCGCGCAGCCAGGTGGCGGCGGCGAACCCGGCCAGGTCGGTGGTGGCTCCCCCGCCGACACCGACCACGGCGTCGGAGCGGGTGATCCCCGCGCGCCCGAAGGCCGACCACAGCTCCGCGGCCACCTCGACCGTCTTGGCGCGCTCGGCGTCGGGCACCGGCAGCGCGACGACCTCGTACCCGGCCGCCTCGATCGCGCCGCAGACGGGGCGGGCGATCTCCGGCAGGCTCTCCGGGTGGATCACGGCGACGGTGCTCACCTTCGCGCCGAGCAGTCCGGGCAGCTCACCGAGCACCCCGGTGCCGACCACCACGTCGTACGGGCTCTCGCCGGGGACCTCGATCCTGGAGATCGTCACGGCTTCAGGCCCCCCACGATCTCGTCGGCGATCTCGCCGGGCTCGCGCTCGTCGGTCGCCACGACGATCGTGGCCAGCCCCTCGTAGACGGGGCGCCGGGCGTCCATCAGCTTCTTCAGCTGGCTGCGCGGGTTCAGTACGAGCAGCGGTCGCGCCGAGGCCAGGCCCACCCGCTGGACGGCGTTGGAGAGGCCGACCTCCAGGTAGGCCACCGGATGCCCGGCCAGCAGCTCGCGGGTGGCCTCGGCGAGGATCGCACCGCCGCCGAGGGAGAGCACGCCGTCGTGCTCGGCCAGCGCCCGTCGTACGGCGTCGGCCTCCAGCTCGCGGAAGGTCTCCTCGCCGTCCTCGATGAAGATGTCGCTCACCGGCTTGCCCGCCGTGCGCTCCACGTCGGCGTCGGTGTCGCGGAAGGCGACCCCGAGCCGCTCGGCCAGGAGCTGCCCGACGGTCGACTTGCCCGATCCCGGAGGACCGATCAGCACTACTCGGGGACTCATCCGATCTCCTTCGACGTCGGCCCGACCACCGGGGAACCGGGAGCGGCCCCGCCCGGACGCCCGCTCACTTGATCACCAGCGAGGAGAGGTAACCGGCCAGGTTGCGGGCGACCTCCTCGACGGAGTCGCCGCCGAACTTCTCGATCGCGGCGTCGGCCAGGATCAGCGCGACCATCGCCTCGGCGACGATCGCGGCGGCCGGGACCGCGCACACGTCGGAGCGCTCGTGGTGGGCCTTGGCGGCCTCGCCCGTCAGCACGTCGATGGTGGCCAGCGCCCGGGGGACTGTGGAGATCGGCTTCATCGCCGCGCTGACGCGCAGCGGCTCGCCGTTGGTCATGCCGCCCTCGACGCCACCGGCCCGGTTGGTCATCCGGCGTACGCCGTCGGCGGTGTTCTCGATCTCGTCGTGGGCCAGGGAACCGGGGCGCCTGGCCGTCTCGAACCCGTCGCCGACACCGACGCCCTTGATCGCCTGGATGCCCATCAGACCGGCCGCGAGGCGGGCGTCGAGGCGGCGGTCCCAGTGGGTGTAGCTGCCCAGGCCCGGCGGCAGGCCGTAGGCGATCACCTCGACGACGCCGCCGAGGGTGTCGCCGTCCTTGTGCGCCTTGTCGATCTCGGCGACCATGGCCGCGCTGCCCTCGGGGTCGGCGCAGCGCACCGGATCGTTGTCGATCGCCTCCAGGTCGCGGGGGCCGGGGACGATGCCCCGGGTGGAGGCGGCCCCGCCGATCGAGACGACGTGGCTGACGATGTCGACGCCGAGGGCCTGCTTGAGGAAGCTCCGCGCCACCTGGCCGAGCGCGACGCGGGCGGCGGTCTCGCGGGCGCTGGCCCGGTCGAGCACCGGGCGGGCGTCGTCGAAGCCGTACTTCTGCATCCCGGCGAGATCGGCGTGGCCTGGACGGGGGCGCGAGCGCGGCGCGTTGCGCGCCTGGCCCTCCAGCACGGCCGGGTCGACGGGGTCGGCGGCCATGACCGTCTCCCACTTGGGCCACTCGGTGTTGCCCACCCGGATGGCGATGGGGCTGCCGAGCGTCCGGCCGTGGCGGACCCCGCCCGCGATGGTCACGACGTCCTGCTCGAACTTCATCCGCGCCCCGCGGCCGTAGCCGAGGCGGCGACGGCGCAGCGCCTCGTCCAGCTGTGCCGTGGTCACCTCCACCCCGGCGGGCAGGCCCTCCAGGATCGCGACGAGCTCGGGGCCGTGGGACTCTCCGGCGGTCAACCAGCGCAACATGGTGACAAGTCTTCCACGTGTCGCCCACTGGAATGGCCTCTGTTCACGGGATGAGACATCCGCTGGTGATCGTCATGCCGGAGACCGGCCCCGGGGGCGGGGACGGGGACGGGAAGGACGATCCGGGGAGCGAACGGTCAAAAGACGGGTGCGCCAGGGGCGGGTGGCCTGTGGGTGGCCGTCCGGAAAAAGCCGTCCAGAAAAGGCGGTCCGGCTCAAAGGAGAGGTCAGAGGGCGGTGAGGACCGCGGCCAGGGCGCCCACGGCCATGAAGGGGCCGAAGGGGATCTCGCTCTTGCGGCCCGCGCGGCGCAGCACCATCAGGGTGGCCCCGTAGAGCCCCCCGGCCAGGAGGCCGAGGAAGGCCCCGGCGACCAGGGTGTCCCAGCCCAGCCAGCCGAGGGCCGTACCCAGGCTCGCCGCGAACTTGACGTCGCCCAGACCCATGCCCGCCGGGTTGACCAGGAACAGCACCAGGTAGAAGCCCACCAGGGCGAGACCGCCCAGCCCGGCGCCGAGCAGGTCCCCGAAGCGGCCGTCGGCGAGGGCCGACACGGCCAGCGGGGCGGCGGTCCCCAGGTAGGCGGCCAGGGTGAGCCGGTCGGGCAGCCGGTGGACGGCGGCGTCGACGAAGGACAGCGCGACGGCGACCACCGCCAGCCAGCCGAAGGCGAGCAGCTCCCCCGCCCTCCCGACCGGCGTGATCTCCGCCGTCCCCGCCGGTACGTCCGGCCACAGCGCCCGCAGCGCGAGAGCGGTCAGCACCACGGCGGTGACCCCCTCGACCACCCCGGCCGCGGGCGGGGAGCCGTACCGCTCCTCCCCCTCCGCCACCGAGTGGCGGGCCACCACGAGCCGTGTCCCGAACCCGATCGCCAGACCCGCCAGGGCCGTCAGGACCGCCAGCGCGGAGAGGGCCAGAGGGGTCACCGGGGGGCTCATGGAGCCGACCATAATCCGCGAACCCCCGCCGCGCCGGGGATCCGGCCACTCCGGCCGGTGGGGCGAAGTGACCTCGTGGGTCATTGACGGGGACGGCGATGATCACGGAGGCTGTAGGCATTCCTACCCCCGGAGGGCCGGATCGCGTGGACACGGATCGCTTCAGCAAGCTGCCCGCGGTCATCGCGTCACTCGTTCTCCTGCCGGTGCTGCTCGAACTCCTCGCGTGGTACATCGAGGGCGAGGAGTACGACGTGGCCCGCGCGGTCACCGTGGTCCTGGTGATCGTGGCGCTCGCCCTCATCGCCACCGTGATCGGCCGGATCAGGGCGCGGCTGCCGGTGCTGCTGGTGGCGGCGCTGACGGTCACCGCGGCGGGCGAGGCGGTGCTGGGGTTCGTGGCGGCGTTCGGCCCCGTGCTCTGGCGGGGCGGGGTGCCCGGCGAGCTGCACGGGCTGATCACCGCGGGGGTGAGCGCGTTCGCCGTCGCCACCGGCGTCTACCTGCTCGTCCAGTATCACCGGGGCCTCTACCTCCCGTACCTGGAGGCCGGGATGGGCCCGCTGCCCACCGCCACCAAGCGCAGGGTGATCGGCGAGTCGGAGATCCTGATCCGCACCATGCCGAACATCGGCCCCTCGGTGGAGAAGGCACTGGCCAGCTGCGTGTCCATGGTCGACCAGGACGACCTGCACTTCGTGGCCTACTTCGCCGACCAGCGGTGCCGCTTCTACACCGACGTGCTGGAGGACGCCGACCTGGCCCACTTCTTCCACGAGACCGACCAGGAGGAACGCCGGAAGATCTATCTCAAGGCGGGCAACCAGCTCAACTGGCTCACCCAGCGGCTCAACCGGCAGCTGCGCAGGCTGGAGGGCGGCATCCTCATCCGCACGGTCCTCGACGTGGAGCGCGGGGCCATGTACTTCTACTGGATCGACGAGTCCCGTTACCTCATCGGGGTGACCCTGGACCAGCGCAAGGTCGACGTCTCCGACGACAAGATGGCCAAGCTCGTGGACACGATCCGCGGGCACTTCACCCTGCCCCCGATCAACCAGCGAGAACGCGTCCCGAAGCCTCAGGGACACCTGCGATCCATTCCAAGGAGTGAACGGTGGCCCGAATCGGGCTCTTGATCGTCGTTGTCGGTCTCGGCTGGCTCGCCGCCGACCTGGGTGGTCTGGGCGGTCTGGAGCATTCGAGCGCGTACGTGCTGTTCAGCAGCCTGCTGCTCGCGATCGGCCTGTACGGGAGCACGCACGGGATCGACCGCGCCGAGGCCAGGGAGCACTCCCGGCTGATCGTGCTCGCGGTCACCGTCGGGGTGCTGCTCAAGACCGCGTTCATCGCCGGGGTCGTCTACCTCGTCTCCGGCGACCCCCGGGCGCTGATCATGGCGGTGGTGGTCGCCCAGATCGACCCGCTGTCGGTCGCCGGGGTGATGCGGGACAGCCGTCTCTCGAACCGGGCGAAGACGATCCTCGGGGCGTGGTCCTCCTTCGACGACCCGGTGACGATCATCCTGGCCGTCTACGCGGCGGCGCTGGTGAGCGGCGCTGGAGGCGGCGGCCTGTCGGTTTCGTACTTCGCCGACCTGGGGTTGAACGTGCTGTTCGCGGGCGCGGTCTACCTGCTGTGGCGGCTGGTCAGGAACGCCCCGCCGGTGCTGACCTACGTGACGGCGGCCGGGGCGGTCGTGTCGGCCGCGTGGACCTCCCTCATGCTCGGCCTGGCGACGGCCGGGCTCTATCTGCGCCTGCCCGACGCGCGCTGGCTGGGCCGGGCGGTGAGCGCGGCGTTCGCGCTGTCGGCCTTCCTGATGGGCCTGCTGCTCGTCGGCGGGACGAACATGGGCATGGGCGTGCTGCTCGGGCTGGCCGCGTACGCCGCGCAGATGGTCGCCGCGCTGGTGCTCACCCACGGCCTGCCGATGATCGACCGGGTGCACCTGGGGCTGGCCCAGCAGAACGGGGTGACGGCGGTGATCCTCGCCCTGGTCTTCGAGCGCGACTTCGGCGGGTTCGTCGCGGTGATCGCCCCGGCGATCCTGACGGTCAACGTCGTCCACGCGGTGGCCAACCGAACCGCCGACGCCTGGGGGGCTCGGCGATCTCTTCCATCCGCGCCACGGTGACGCCGGGAACCTCGGTTCCCAGCCGGTCGAGGGTGCCCGACTCGACCGCGGCGAGCGCCCGCAGGAGACCGCCCTCGATCACGAAGGGCACCGGGCCCGCGACGTCGACCACCACCGCCGCGGTGCCCTCGTGCGCGGCGGCCTGGCAGACCTGAAGGATCGTGGCCTGGATGGGCCTGGCGTCGGGGCGCCACCGCCGCAGCGGTTCCGTCCCGGTGAAGGCGAGCACCGCCTCGCGGCCGTCCGCGCCGACGAGCTTCGGGAGAGCCATCTCGCTCTCCTTCTCCTGCCGCAGCCCGTGCTCGCCGATCTCCGACTCCTTGAGCAGGGCGACCACCGGCACGAGCAGCCGGGCCCCGCTCAGCGCGGCGACGACCTCACCGGCCTGCGCCTCCCCCGCGGCGAAGGCCGTGAGCGCGGATGTCACGGCGACGTCGGCGGCGCCGTCGTCGCCGGGGACCAGGGGCTGCGGAATGCTCGGCACGAACCGGGAGCCTACCCGCGTACGGGGAGATGTCCGAGGACCGCTGTGCCGGTGACATGCACCTACCGGCCAGGCCCCGTACGGCCCCGGTGCCGCGCCCGCGGACCGCTGTGCCGGTGACCTGGGCCCCTGCCGGGCGTACGTAGTTTCCCCCATCGACGCCGGTGTGATCGTTCAGCACACTGATGAGGTACTTCCCGGAGAACCCCTCGCCGAAGGAGCCCCGTGAAACACACACGCCGTCTCGCCGTCGCCGCACTGGCGACCGCCGCCTTCCTCGTCCCGTTCGGCACCCCCGCCTACGCCACGGACTGCTACCAGGACTTCAACCACAACTACAACACCCTGCGCAGCCAGGGCTACAGCCACAACGCGGCCGCCGCCGCCGCGCTCATCACCTACGAGGAGTGCCTGGAGACCACCAAGCACCCGTCCGATCCGGAGTAACGCATCCCCCGGAGAACCCCTCGTCGAAGGAGCCCCGTGAAACACACACGCCGTCTCGCCGTCGCCGCGCTCGCGACCGCCGCCTTCCTCGTCCCGTTCGGCACCCCCGCCTACGCCACGAACTGCTACCAGGACTTCAACCACAACTACAACACCCTGCGCAGCCAGGGCTACAGCCACGCGGTCGCCTTCTCCGACGCGCTCATCACCTTCGAGGAGTGCATGGCGAACAACCAGTCGCCCCAGGACCAGAAGCCCCCGCCGCGGCCGTAGTGACGCGACCGGCCGGGAACGCGGGCCGGGCCGGTTCGGGCGAGCCGAAGACACCGGAAGCGGCGAAGGCACCGGAGGCACCGGAGGCACCGGCCGGAGCCTTCCCGGGCCGATATAAGATCACGAGGGAAGGCGACGGGGAGTCCGCGCGGTCCCCGGCCGCACCGAGCCGGGGGATCCCGTATGCGTGAGTCCAGTCTCAGACGGCTCCTGAGCGGGCTTCGCGAGTGCGAGCAGGCGGCCCCGGGCGAAGAGCTGTTCCCCCGGATGCTGTCGGCGCTGTCCGCGGTGGTGGACGCCGACGTCATCGCCTACAAGACCCTGGACCTGCGGGCCGGCCAGGTCGAGCAGCACCCCTGGCCTCCCGTCGCCCTCCCCGCGGAACTGGTACGGAACTTCACCCGGCTGTTCGCCGAGCATCCGTTCCTCAGCCTCCCGGGGTGGGCCGGTGGCCATCACCGCCCGCTCCGGCTCAGCGACCTGGTCACCCGCCGCCAGTGGCACAGCCTGGACCTCTACCACGAGTTCTACCGCCCGCTGGGTATCGAGTACCAGATGATGGGCGTCCTGGGCGTACAGCACGACGTGCTCACCGGTATCGGCCTCAACCGCGTCGACGGCGACTTCACCGACGCCGACCTGCAACTCCTGGAGGTGGCCTCGCCCCACCTGGCGGCCCTCCTGCGGGCCGCGCACGCCACGGCGTGGCTGGAGTCGGCGCTGGCCGCCCTCGACGGCCTCGACGACACCGCCCACGGCGTGCTCCTCCTCGGGCCGCACGCCACGGCCAGGGCCGCCAACCGCGTCGCCCGCGTACTCCTGGCCGCGTACTTCCCCAGGACCACCCGCGACGGCGGCCCCCTTCCCGAGGAGATCGCCGCCTGGCTCGCGGCGCGCCGCCGGACACCCGACCCGGGCGGACCGCCCGTCCCGGACTACGTGGCCGAGCGTGACGGCCGCCGCCTGACCGTCCGGCTGGTTCCGTACCGCTCCCACGGCGCGCTGCTGCTGACCGAGTCCACTCCCCGGTTGTCCGCCCGCGAGTCTGACGTGCTGCGGCTCGTCGCCGGTGGACGTACCAGCGAGGGGATCGCCCGCACCCTGGAGATCAGCCCCCGTACCGTCGAGAAGCATCTGGCGAACATCTACGCCAAGCTCGGCGTCACCAACCGTACCGAGGCGGCCATGCGCGTCTTCGGCCGTAACCCGTGACCCCCGGCCCGCGCGCGGAAGGCACGCCGTACGAAGGCACGCGCGGGTGGCGCTTGACCATCGGCCGAGCCGTCAGCCGAGGTCGGCGATGGCGGCCACCGGGCCGCCGCCGCTCGGACCCTGGTGGACCGCCGCGACCGAGACGAACACGGCCGGGTCCCCGGTGACGCTGGCCGCGACGCCGCCGACGGTGGCCTTGATCTGGCGGTGCCAGTGCACGTCGGAGTCGTCGAGCATGATGTTGCGGCGGCCCCGCACGCTGCCCGACGGGTCGGCCTCGCACTTCATGAAGACGTTGACGAGCCGGTCGCCCAGGTCGGACGGGTGGGGGCGCTCGGGCAGCTCGATACCGCTGGAGCGGATGGCCTCCCAGATGCCGTCGGCGTCCAGCGCGTCCTTCATCACCGAGTGGCCGATCCGGTACCGGCCGCCGATGCCCCGTACGTTGCCGACGACCACGATCTGGGCCCGGTCCAGCTCGACGCCCGAGGAGCACGACGCGACGGAGGAGTAGAGCGACAGGTCGCGGTGGATCTGGTCGGCGGCGGGCATCTCGATCTCACCGAGGGCGACGGCGATACCGAGGGCGGTGGTGGAGTTGGAGATGTCCATCGACGGGCCGGTGTCCTCGATCACCACGTCCTTGCCGCGCGACTTGGCGTCGTTGATCGTGGACAGGGTGAGCAGCGGGGTCTTGGTCTGGACGTAGTGGACGTCGGCGGGGTCGTCGATCCCGGCGAGCTTCATGGCCTCGCGGACCCCGGCGGCGACCTTCTCCACCATCGCGGGACGGCCGATGTCCTCGGGCAGGATCACGTCGCTCATCGCGATGCCGACGCTCACCCTGGGCTCGTCGCCCGGCTCGGCGTTCGCGGTGGTGGCGAAGATCGTGGCGTGCGGGCTGAGCACGCCGTCGGTACCGCCCGACCACACCAGCGGCACGCTCTCGGGGGACGGATGCCCCTTGGCCGCGAGCACCCCGCGGAAGGCCGTGTCGGCCAGGATGCGGGTGTAGTCGTTCACCCCGCCGTTGCCCTCGGTCTTGCCGATCACCGCGAGCACCCGGTGCGCCTCGATCACCCCGTCGTCGATGAGCCGGGCCAGCCCGGAGGCGTCGGTCACACTCTCGATGGGCACCTTGCGCACTTCAATGGGTTCGGGCATCCCTGCCGCCTTTCGATCGCGTCATGTTCACTTTCGCACCACGGTGCCGGTCTCCCCGGTGAGCGCCGCTCCCATGTCCTCCAGGGAGGTGATCACCGACCGGTCGCCGCCCTGCTCGACGAAGCGCAGCGCGGCCTCGACCTTCGGGCCCATGCTGCCCCCGGCGAAGTGTCCGGCGGCGTGCAGCACACGCAGCTCGGCCGCGGTGACGTGGCCCAGGGGCCGGGCCCCGGGCGTGCCGAACCCGACGACGGCCCGGGGGACGTCGGTCGCGATGACCAGGACCGTGGCCCGTACGGCGCGGGCGAGCACGGCGGCGGCCAGGTCCTTGTCGATCACGGCCTCGACCCCGGTGAGCCGCCCCTCCGCGTCGCGGGCCACGGGCACGCCGCCACCTCCCGCGGCCACGACGGTGAACCCCGCGGCCACCAGCGCGGCCACCGCGGGCGCGTCGAGGATCTCCAGCGGCTCGGGGGAGGCCACCACGCGGCGCCAGCCCCGTTCGAACTGGCGCCAGGTCTGGCCGAGCTCCTCGAAGCGGCGTGCCTCCGCCTCGCTGAAGTAGCGGCCGATCGGCTTGACCGGGTCCTGGAAGGCCAGGTCGGCGGGGTCGACGAGCGTACGGGTGACCACGACCGCGGCGCGGCCGTCGAGCGCGTTGAGGATGAGGGTGCCGATGGTGGCCTGCGTCTGCGCCCCGCACCAGTCGAGCGGCACCGGGGGTACGACGTGCGCGGCGAGCTGGTTCTTCAGGATCAGGTTGCCGACCTGGGGGCCGTTGCCGTGGGTGAGGGTCACCTGGTGGCCGTCCTCGATGAGCGCGACGACGTGGCGCATGGCCTGCTCGACCGCGCGGTGCTGGTCGCCCGGCGAGGCGCCGCCGTCGGGACCGGTCATCGCGTTGCCGCCGAGCGCGATCAGTACTCGTTCACCCACCAGGCCGACGCTAACGGCCTCCCCGCTCCACCTCATGGGCACTCATTGCCCAAGGAGCACCCGTCCTTCGACATAACCAGCCAACCCCCTCACCCCATGAGCGTACGGGCGATCTCCTCGACCACCGGCGCGCGCCGCGGCTGCAGGTAGAAGTGGTCGCCGGGGAAGACCTTCAGGGAGAAGTCGGAGCTCGTACGGGCCTCCCACGACTTGGCCTGGGCCGGGGTGACCACCGGGTCGGCGTCGCTGACGAAGGCGGAGATCGGGGTGTGCAGCGGAGGGCCGGGACGGTGGCGGTAGGCCTCGGCGAGGCGGAAGTCCGCGCGGACGTAGGGCAGGATGATCTCGCGCATCGCCCGGTGGGACAGGACCTCCACCTCGGTGCCGCCGAGTTTCGCTATCTCGGCCACGAAGCGGTCGTCGTCGTACTCAGAGATCGCGGGCCTATCGCGGGGGTCGTGCGGCGCCCTCGCGCCGGACACGAACAGCCGCGCCGGGGCGATTCCCCTGGTCTCGAGGCGGCGCGTGACCTCGTAGGCGAGCGTCGCCCCCATGCTGTGCCCGAACAGCGCGAAACGCCGGTCGAGCAGCGGCAGCATCGACCCGGTCACCTCGTCGGCCAGCGCGTCCATGTCGTCCGGCAGCGGCTCGGTGAACCGGTCGGCCCTGCCGGGCAGCTGCGTCGCGTGCAGCTCGACGGAGGCGGGCAGCAGCTCGGACCACGCGCGGTAGGCGTTGGCCGAGCCGCCCGCGTGCGCGAAGCAGAACAGCCGCGTGGTCGCCCCCGGACGCGGGAAGGCACAGCGCAACCAGGTCATGTGACCATGGTCGCACGCCGCGGGCGACCGGGTGATCGCGGATGGCCCCGGAGCGACCCGCCCGGGCCGGGGCCCGTCAGAGGCGCCCGCGCGTCGTTCGTACATCGCCCGCGCGCCGCCCGTGCATCGCTCATGCGTCGTTCGCGCACCGTCCGCGCGTCGCGCATGCATCGTCCGCGCGTCGCCTGCGCGTCGTTCGCGCACCGTCCGTACGTCGCCCGTGCACCGTCCGCGTGTCGCGTGGCGGGGCCCGGAACGGCCGCCCCGAGCGCGGCGCTCCGGCGTCACCGTACCCGCGTCACCACGTCACGGTGCCGGTACGGGGCCGGTGTCTCCCAGCCCGAGGCATGCCTCGAAGACGGTGGTGAGCCGGGCGACCACGGTCTCGTGGTCGGGGGCGTCGGCGGTGTCGGGGCCGTAGAGCTGGCGCATCGTGCCGGAGCCGGTGACGAGCGCGGTGGCGACCATCGCGCGGAAGGCCGCGTCGGGACCGGAGAGCCGCGCCGTCAGGGGCCCCAGGATCGCCGAGCTGACCCGGTCACGGATGATCTCATGGATCTCCGGGGCGCTGGACGACCGGATGAGCGCGGCCAGCACCACGCTCCCCTGGTCGGAACGGAGCCGTTCGGCTACGTACTCGGCCAGGCGGCGGGGCAGCTCCGCCTCGGGGCCCTCCAGGACACCGGGGAAGCGCCCCTGCATCGCGAGCACCTCGGCGAACAGGTCCCGCTTGCTGCCGAAGTAGCGGTTGATCAGCGCGATGTTGGCGTCCGCCTCCGCGGCGATCATCCGCATCGTCACCTGGTCGTACCCGAGGTCGGCGAACAGCCGGCGGGCGGCGTCGAGGATGCGCCGCCTGGTGCCCTCCCTGTCGCGCTGCCGTGTCTCATCCACCTACGGGATCCTTCCAGATTTGACCGGTAAACAAGCGTCTACTAACTTCATATGTACTGTACATGCATTGGGGGAAGGTTCATGCTGACCGAACAACAGGTCCAGGCCGAGGCCGCACCGCGTTTCACGCACAGACAGGTGCTGGAGATCCTGGCCGGACTGATGCTCGCCATGCTGACGTCGATGATCTCGACGTCCGTGGTGGGGACCGCGCTGCCGACGATCGTCGGCACGCTCGGCGGTCAGGAACAGCTCGCGTGGGTGGCCAGCGCGACCCTGCTGACCATGACCGCCTCCACCCCGATCTGGGGCAAGCTCTCCGACCTCTACGGCCGCAAGCTGATGTTCCAGGTCGCGCTGGTCGTCTTCGTGCTGTCCTCCATCGCCGCCGGGTTCTCCCAGGACATGGGCCAGCTCATCGCGGCCAGGGCGCTGCAGGGCATCGGCGCCGGTGGCCTCGCCGCGCTGCCGCAGATCATCCTCGGCGACGTGGTCGAGCCCCGCGAGCGCGGGCGCTACTCCGGCTACATCGGCGCGGTCTTCGGCGTCTCGACGGTGGCCGGGCCGCTGCTCGGCGGGTTCATCGTGGACAACATGTCCTGGCGCTGGACCTTCTGGTTCTGCGTGCCGCTGGCCGTGGTCGCGTTCGTCGTCATCCAGAAGGTGCTGAAGCTGCCGTTCGCCCGCCGCGACACGAAGGTCGACTGGTGGGGGGCGACCTTCATCACCGGCGGCACCACCGCGCTGATGCTGCTGCTCTCCCTCGGGGGCAAGGAGTTCGGCTGGAACTCCGCGTGGACCTACGGCCTGGGCGCGCTCAGCCTGGCGATGTTCGGCCTCGCCGTCGTCGCCGAGCGCGGGGCCGCCGACCCGATCCTGCCCCCGCACCTGTTCCGCAACCGCACCTTCGTGCTCACCTCCGTCGCCTCCCTGCTGGTCGGCGCGGCGATGTTCGGCGCGCTGATGTTCCTGCCGCAGTATCTGCAGATCGTCAAGGGCATGAGCCCCACCGCTTCGGGCCTGATGACCCTGCCCCTGGTGCTCGGCCTGCTCACCTCCTCGATCCTGACCGGCCGGTTCGTCAGCAGGACGGGACGCTGGAAGATCTTCCCCGTGGTGGGCATGCTGCTGGTCGCGCTCGGGCTGTTCCTGCTCTCGCGCCTGCACGTCGACAGCTCGCTGGTGATCGTCGGCCTCGACAACGCGGTGCTCGGCATCGGGCTCGGCGCCTCCATGCAGATCCTGATCCTGGCCGCCCAGAACGCGGTGACCCGCGTGGACCTCGCCTCGGCGACCTCCGGGGTGTCGTTCTTCCGCTCCCTCGGCGGCGCGGTGGGCGTCGCGGCCTTCGGCGCGATCCTGTCCAACCGGCTCACCGCGGAGCTGGTCTCCCTCGCGAAGGCGGCGAACCTGCCGCTGAGCGGCGGCGCGGCCCCCAGCCTCGGCTCTCCCGAGGCCATCCACAATCTCCCCGCGCCGATCCTGGAGATCATCCTGGAGGCCTTCACCCGGGCGATGAGCGCGGTCTTCGTGGTCGGCGTCCCGATCGCCCTGCTCGCCGCGGTGGCCGCCCTGATGCTCAGGGAGATCCCGCTGCGCTCGGCGCGCGCCGCCACCCCGGCGGCCACCACCGACCCGGCCACCACCCCGCCGGTCGTCGCGGGAAGGCCGTGACGCTTTACGGAAGGGTCGTAACGCCTCACGGAAAGGCCGTGACACCCTCACGGGAAAGTCGTGACGCCTCACGGAAAGGTCGTGGCGCCTCGCGGGAAGGCCGTGACGCCTCATGGAAAGGCCGTGACGCCTCGCGGGAAGGCTGTGACGCCCTCGTGCCGCCCGGGGCCGGTCCGCTCTCCGGCCGGCCCCGGGCCCTCTCACACCCGCCTCGCGCGAACGGCCCTCCCCCGGGCAGGGGCGGCCCTCGTGGCGGCGCCACGGGAGTCGCCCCTCTTCCCCGTCCGGAGTCAGACCCCGGCGCGGGGAAACGGCGAGTACGGCCCGTACCGCCGCCCGCGGGCGGCCGTCAGAGCGTCCACTTCTGGTTGGCCCAGTTGTTGCAGTCCCACAGCTGTATCTTGGTCCCGTTCGAGGCGATGGTCCCCAGGTCCGCGTCCAGGCAGCGCCCGTTGTACATGCTGTAGATCGTGCGGCTCGTCGCGTCGTAGATCCACTTCTGGTTGGCCCAGCCGTTGCAGTCCCAGAGCTGCACCTTGGTCCCGTTCCCGTTGATGGTGTTGAGGTCGGCGTCCAGGCAGCGGCCGTTCTCCTTGCTGCGGATCGTGTGGTTGGACACGTCGTAGTTCCACGACTGGTTGGCCCAGCCGTTGCAGCCCCACAGCTGCACCTTGGTCCCGTTCGGGCCGATGGTGTTGAGGTCGGCGTCCAGGCAGCGCCAGTTCTGGTGGCTGCGGATGGTCCCCCAGGTGACGGACTCCGTGGCGGACGCCGAGGCGGTCGCCACGCCCGGGACGAATCCCACGCAACCGAGCGCGACCGCCGCCGCCGACGCCAGCACCCTGAATCTCCGTCGCATCGTCGATGCTCTCCTTCCTGCGAATCACGGCAGTGGAGAGCGGCGCGCGTCACCGGGAGGGACCCGCCCACCCCGCCCGCTCCGCACCGTGCGTACCGCCCCCGCGGGCACGCCCGTCGATCACTCTCCGCAGCAGAAGCTACACGCAGGGAGATCGATTCCGGGCCGACGACACGGTGACCGGCGTTTCGCGGAGAGGGGCGGGGCCGCTACCGGGCCCCTCCGGTGGAACCCGTGGAGCCGGTGGAGCCCGTGGCGCGCTCGGCCGCCGTGACCGCGTTGCGGAACAACATCGCGACCGTGGTGGGCCCGACCCCGCCGACCCTGGGGGTGATGGCCCCGGCCACCCGGGCACAGGACTCGTCGACGTCGGGCAGCAGGCGCCTGCCCTCGTACCGCACCCCGCCGCCGATGACGACGGCGCCGGGCTTGACGTGCTCGGGCCGGACGATGCCCGGCACGCCCGCGGCGGCGACCAGGACGTCGGCGCGCAGCGTGTAGCGGGGCCAGTCGCTCACCCCGGTGTGGACGACGGTGACGGCGGCGTTCGCCGTCGGGCGCTTCTGCGCGAGGAGGATCGACAGGGGACGGCCGAGCGTGGCGCCGCGCCCGAGGACGACCACCTCCCGGCCCGCCACCGGGATGCCGTGGTACGCGAGCAGCGCCTCGATCCCGGCGGGCGTGCACGGCAGCGGGCCGGGGAGCTCCAGCGCCAGCCGCCCGATGTTGAGCGGGTGCATGCCGTCGACGTCCTTGTCCGGATCCATGACCTGCAAAGCCCGGTCGTAGTCGAGGTGTTTGGGGACGGGGTGCTGCACGAGCAGCCCGTGCACCGCCGGGTCCTCGTTGAAGGCGGTGATGACCGCGTGCAGGTCCGCCTGGGTGGCGGTCGCGGGCAGGTGCTCGTGCGGCGAGGCGAAGCCGAGCTCGGCGGCCTGCCGCTGCTTGATGCGGATGTATCCGGCGCTGGCGTCGTCGTCGCCGACCAGAACCGTCGCCAGGCTCGGGGTGACACCCCGGCCGGTCAGGGCGGCCACCCGGGTGGCCACGTCGGCGAGGATGCTTTCCGCGACCGGGCCGCCGGGGAGCAGCCGGGCGGTCGGCGCGCTCTCGGGCTCGGGACCGTTCGATGCGGGCTGGGGCATGCGCGTCCTCTCGGCGTGGGCGCCCAGGCGGTCGACTCCCACGACGAGCTCCCCGATGGTTGATGCCATCCTCTTGCCGCCAGTCGCGTCACCCCCAGGATGCCCGATCGACCCCCTCCAGGTCGAACCACCCCGCTCACGTACGGTCCCGCGCTCCCGTCCCGTACGCCGTCGCGGGTGTTCTGGGAGGCGGCGCCTCCCGTACGGTCCCGCGCCCGTCTCGTACGCCGTCGCGGGTGTCCGGCGCGGGATGGGGCACCTTCTCAGGAGGCGGCGCCTCCCGTCGCGCCGAGCCTGGCCAGCCTGCTCACCGCCTCGTCGATGACCTCGTCCCGCTTGCAGAAGGCGAAGCGGACGAAGTGGCTCCCGCGCTCGGGGCGGGCGTAGAAGACCTGGGTCGGGATGGCGACCACGCCCGCCAGCGACGGCAGCTCGCGAGTCAGGGCGAGGCCGTCGGTGAAGCCAAGGGGACGGATGTCGGTCTGTACGAAGTACGTGCCCGCGGGGCGGTAGACCTCGAAGCCCGCCGAGGACAGCCCGGCCATCAGGCGGTCGCGCTTGGACTCCAGGTCCGCCCGCAGGGAGGAGACCCAGTCGAGTTCGTGGCGCAGGCCGTGGGCGACGGCGAGCTGCCAGGGCGCGGCGGCGGTGAAGGTGAGGAACTGCTTGACGGTCTGCGCGGCCCTGACAAGCTCGGGCGGCGCGCAGATCCAGCCCGTCTTCCAGCCGGTGACCGAGAAGGTCTTGCCCGCGGAGGAGATCATCACGGTGCGCTCGCGCATGCCAGGCAGGGTGGCCATCGGCACGTGCTCGACGCCGTCGAAGGTGAGGTGTTCGTAGACCTCGTCGGTGACGGCCACCAGGTCGCGCTCCAGGCACAGGCGGGCGATCTCGTCCAGCTCGGCGCGGGTGAGGACGGTGCCGGTGGGATTGTGCGGGGAGTTGACCAGGACGGCCCGGGTGCGCGGCCCTGCGGCGGCGCGCAGCTCGGCGGGGTCGAAGGTGAAGCGGCCCTCGACCGGGCGCAGGGTGACCGGGCGGAGCACGGCCCCGGCGAGGGCGACGGCGGCGGCGTAGGAGTCGTAGTACGGCTCGAAGGCGATCACCTCGTCGCCGGGCTCGCACAGCGCGAGGATCGTCGCGGCGACGGCCTCGGTGGCGCCGACGGTGACGAGGATCTCGCCGTCGGGGTCGTAGTCGAGCCCGTAGTGGTCCTTGCGGTGCTCGGAGACGGCCTGGCGCAGCTCGGGCACGCCCGGCCCCGGCGGGTACTGGTTGGAACCCTCGCGGATCGCCGTCACCGCCCGCTCCAGCATCGCGGCGGGCCCGTCGGTGTCGGGGAAGCCCTGGCCGAGGTTGATCGAGCCGGTCCGCAGGGCCAGTGCCGACATCTCGGCGAAGATGGTCGTGCCGAACTCGCGCATCCGCGCCACCAGAGGATCACTCACGCGCTCCAGCGTAGTCCCGCCCTCTCCCGGCGCCCCGCGGTCTCCGTGCCCTTTCGGGAAACATCCTCGGGAAACACCCTCGGGGAACGTCTTCGAGGAACGTCTTCGGGGAACGTCGCGGGCGCGGTGGCCGGGAGTGCCTCGGGGAATGTGGTCCACCGGCGTTCACCGGGACAATCGGGAAATCGGAGAACCGGTGAGACCACGGCCGGGAAGGCGTTCGGGAAACGGCCGGGAACACGCCCGGTGAATCGCGTACCGACGGCGTCCGGCGATAATTCATCCGATTACAGATCGCGTTTTCCAACCGAATCCGTACGGCGAGACTTGGGCGATCGGAGAATCTCCGCCGCCACCGTGAGAGCACCGGACGCGCGGATACGGCCCGGAACGCGGCCGGCGCGCCATCCTCGCGGGAACCGGGCTCCCATTCCGCCGAAGTTCGCGATACGGACGTAACGCACCGCCCCGAATGCCCTGGTCGCCTCCCTGTCCGTAAATGCGGCCGACCGTAAACACCCCGATGGTGAACCCCCGTCCCGTAGATCACAGAAACCCTCTCTCGGTGGTGATGATCCGACGTAGGGTGAACGCGAAGTCTCGGGAAACCACCGGCGGAGACAACTGACAGATGGTGAACGGCGAGAAGACCGCGAAGACCCCGCCCGCGGACACCGCCGGGTCGGCGGAACGCGCCTGGCAGATGGTGACGGCCTTCTCCAACGCCCTCGTCCAGACGCTGCTCGTGCTTCTCGCCCTCTCCATTTCCACAATCTCGAAAGTGGCCCTGGTCCTCGGGATTCTCGCGCTGACGGCGCTCACCATCTTCCCCGGCCACCTGCTGAAAAGCACCGCCTGGCTGCGCCGCGCGATCCCGGAACGGTTGTACGGCATGCTCGGGGTGTTCTCCCAGTGGGTGCGCCAGGACGTCTGGTGGCTCCTCTCCACCGGTGTCCTGGTCACCGTCGTCGGCGCCCTGGCCGTCGTTCCCAAGGACGAGCCGTGGGTCACCTGCCAGATCCCCGACGAGATCACGCTCCTGGCGTCCGCCGAGACCTCCCCGGCCATCCGGCGGGCGGCCGGGGAGTTCATGGCGGGGAAGGTCGACTGGTGGGGCTGCCGTCAGATGAACATCAACGTCAGCGGGCTGCGCGCCGGCGAGGTGCGAGACCGGCTGGCCGACTGGACGTTCCCCGTCCAGCCCGCCACCGGGCGGACGGCGGAGCCGATGGCGAGGAAACCTCCCGGCGCCAGGCCCGACGGGTGGATCGCCGACTCCCTCCAGGAGATCGACTACGTGGACAGGGGCGCCGACGGCGTTCCGGCGTTCGGCGAGCGAACGGTCGTCGCGACCTCGCCGCTGGTCGTCGCCGCGCCGGAAGACCTCGCCGAGGAGCTCACCGAGGCCAGCAGGAACCCCGGGGACCGTGAATGGGCCGACCTGCTGCGCGGCAGGCCCGGCGCCCGGCAGCAGGTCGTGCGCACCCATCCGCTGGCCTCCAACGTCGGCCTGATGGCCACGGCCGCCGCCCCCGGCCCCTCGGAGGGGCTGTCCAGGAAGGTACGGCCGGGCGACACCGTCCGCGACGTGATGTGCCGGTACGCGAGCTCCCTCGACACGTCCGCGATGGTCATGACCGAGCAGCAGTTCTACGAGCTCACCGTCGCCCTGTCGGGCGCCGACCCCGCGCTCCCCGCGTCGGGCGGCTGCGCCGTCCCCGGCGCGGGCGGCGGATGGCCGTCACCCACGCCGGGAGCGGCGCGAAACGCCGGGGAGAGACCGCCGGAGCCCGCCGTCGTCTACCCCAGGGGCGGCCACGCGATGCGGTACGCATGCGTCTCCAAGCGGTGGCCGGACCTGAGGCGGCCCCCGGCCATCGAGCGGACGGTCGAGGAGTTCTGCGACTTCCTGCGGGAGACCCTCCCCCGCTACGGATTCCGTGACGCCGAGGGCCGGTTGCACGTGAAGAGGCTGCCGGTGAAGGCGCACCGGCTGAGGAGTGACGCGCCGGTGGCGGCGGACTGGAAGCCGGACATCCCCAAGCTGCTGTACAAGCTGGCGACCCCCCTCGCGGACCACGTCCTCGTCGTGGTCGACGTCTCCGGCTCGATGGCGCGCAACAAGGTGAACGACGGCAGGTCACGGCTGGAGGCCGCGATCCAGGTGGCCCAGCTCGCCGTCACCTCCAAGCGCGGTGAGCGGTCCACGGGGATCATGACGTTCTTCCCCGACGACGGCCACGCCGTCCCCCTCGCGCCCGTCGGTGACGAGGGAAAGGCCCTCACCGGCGCGCTCACCGCCGTCCAGGACGCCTACCGGGACGGTTCGCGCCCCGATCCCCCGATGCGCCCCGTCATCAGGAAGGCGCTCGACCAGATGGAGAAGACGGGTGAAGCCGGGGAGCGAAAGGTCGTGCTCGTGCTCACCGACGGCGGTAACCCCGGAGGGCTGACCCGCGAGGACGTCGAAGGGCGCGACGGTGTCCGCCTGCTGATGCTCTCCTTCGACCTGCACGGCTGCGACACGTCCCCGCTGCCGGAGCTCCGGGACGAGGGCCTGGTGTCCTGCCACGACGCGAGCACCGACCCCGACCAGAAGCTGGACGACGCGTTCACCGAACTCCGGGCGACCACCGAATGAGCCGCCCCACGCCACCCTCGGCGCCTTCACCGCCCACGCCGTTCTCGCCGTTCTCGCCGTCTTCACCATCCACGCCGCCGCCCCCTTCAGGTAGGACGGGTGAGCGGGGCACGCCCTCCGGGGCGGAGCCGGTCGGCCGCGGGGTGATCCTTCTCCTCCTGCTGCTGGCCTGCTTCCCCTCCCTGGCGGCGAGCGCCGCGCCCACGCCGCCCCCGGGACCGCCCAGGGACGACTGCGTCCTGCGCATCGCCAGCGGTGCCGACGTCTCGGGAGGCGCCCGCGAACGGGCGCTCGAAGCCGTCTGGAACGGCGTCAGGGGCAGGCCCCGGGCGTGCTTCGTGGCGATCTCCTCGGTCGCGGACGAGCAGCGCAGCGCGATGATCTCGGCCGCCCAGGCGAAGGCCGGGCACTACGACGTGTACAACCTCGACATCCAGTGGATCCCCGAGTTCGCCGAGGAGGGCTATCTGCGCCCGATCGCCACCGCCGCGCACGGCGGGACCAACGACTTCCTCTCCCAGATCTGGTCCGCGGGCGCCTGGAACGGCGTCCAGTACGCGGTGCCGTTCAACACCGACGTGGGACTTCTCTACTACCGCGACGACCTGCGGGCACCGACGGGCTGGCAGGACATGGCCGGGCTCGCGAAGGCACGCCGTGCCGGGCCCGACCCCACAGCCCTCGGACTCGCCGGGCAGTTCGCCTCCTACGAGGGGCTCACGGTCAACGCCCTGGAGGCGATCTGGGCCAACGGCGGAGACGTGGTCGACGCGGACGGCCACGTGGTGATCGACAGGAAGGAGGGCGTGGAGGCCGTCGGACGGCTCATCGAGACGGTGAAGGCGGGCGTGATCTCCGGGGAGACCCTCGGCAGCACGGAGGCGGAGTCACTGACCGCCTTCCGCGAGAGGCACGCGCTGTTCCTGCGGCACTGGCCCTACGCCCACGAGGTGCTCTCCGGAGAACGGAGATCGGGCGGGGTCGCCTTCCGCGCGGCGCCACTGCCCTGGCAGGGAGTCCTCGGCGGCCAGTATCTCGCCGTCTCCAGGCACACCCCCCGGCGCGACGCCGCGCAGCGGCTGGTGGCGGCGCTGACCGGCGGGGAGGCGGCCGGGCTGCTCTACCACTGCGGCGGGTTCGCCCCGGCCAGGGTCTCCGCCCTCTACACGGCGGCCGGGACCGGCTGCGACGGCCCGGCCCCCACGATGCCCACGTCCAGGCCCAGGTCCACTCCCTCCTCCACCGCCGAACCGGAGTCCGAGGGCGTACGGCCCGACACGCTGCTGCGCGCGCTGACGCAGGCCAGGACCCGCCCGCCCTCCCCGTACTACAGCGAGTTCAGCCGGGTCTTCCGCACCGAGGTCCACGAGCTGCTCGGCTGCTGGTCGCTCGGGCGGAAGGGGTGCGAGGACGCGAAGAAGTTCACGGCCGACCTCGCCCCCAAGCTGAGGAAGGCGCTGGCCGGAGGGTGAGCGTTCTCGCCCCGGCGTACCCTCGGTTGTTACGGTTTTCCGGATGTGAGGAGGGTCGTGGGGGTGCTGGTGGTGCACGGGGCCTGGGTGGGTGACAGGCTCGCGCTCTGGGCGGAGGACCCGGCCGACCCCGTTGCGAGCACCTCGCGGGCGAAGGTCCGCCCGCACCCGTTCGCGGCCGGGGAGGCGGGCGTCCTCGACGGCCTGGCGCTCTGGGGAGAGGGCGCGGCGGCGGTCGCGGGCAAGGCCGTCGCCACCGAACTCGTCCTGCTCCTGCCGAGCTCGGCGCGGAGCCCGCTGCCCTCCCCCGAGTCGGGGACGGAGATCACCGCGCGGCGCCCGAAGATCGGCTCCTGGCGGGTGCCCGCCCTGCTGGTCGAACCGGGCGCGGCACTGGACCTGCTCGACCGCGTCGACGAGATGGCCCGTCTCCCCGCGGAGACATACGAACCCGACGAACTTCCTACGGAGCCACACGGACCCGGCGAACTTCCCGTGGAGACGCCCGGATCCGGCCAGTTGTCCGGGAAGGCGCGCGCACCCGGCGAGTCGCCTGCGGAGACGTACGCGCTGGACGAGTTGTCAGGGAGGACGCACGGACGGTTGCCCGGGGAGACGTACAGGTCCGAGCGGTTGTCCGAGAAGGGCGAGTCCTCCGGCCGGTTGTCCGGGGGCGCTCGGCGGGTGCCGGTGCCGGGAGCATCCCTGCGGTATCTCGCCGCCGTCGGGACGTACGCCCGCGAGCTGGTCCGGGGCGGCCGGGTGCTGCCCCAGCTCGTCGCCGAGGACGGCGGCCACGCGGCGCGATGGCGGCCGGTGCTGATCGGTCCCCACGCCGCCCGCTTCCGCGAGCTCGCCACCGCGATGCCCCCCGTCTGCCGGGCGGTCGCCGAGGAGCGCCCCTCCGCCCACGTGCTGAGCGAGGCCCTGGCCTGTCTGTCCGACGCGGCGGTACGGCAGGCGCTCCCCGACCGCCTGCTCGGCGGGCGCGGGCCGGGGGCTCGCGGTCCCCTCACGGATCGCTGGATCGCCGCCCTCACGGGAGAGGACGCCACGCTCCCCGGCCTGACACCGGTCGCGGCGGGCGAACTGGCCGAGCCGCTCCGGGCGTGGTTCCGGTCGGCGCATCTGCTCGACGCTCCGGTGAGGGTCTGTTTCCGCCTGACCGAACCCGACGCCGTACCCGGATCCGAACCCGTACCCGGATCCGACGCCGTACCCGACCCTGACCCCGACCTCGGTCACGGGCCTGTGCACGACGACCAGCGCGACTCCGGTTCCGGTTCCAGCTCAGACTCCGGCGCACACCCCGGACCCGGCTCCGGCCGCGTCGCGGAGGACGGCTCCCCCTGGCGGGTGGAGTTCGCCGTCCAGTCGGCGGAGGATCCGAGCCTCTACCTGCCCGCGCCGCTCATCTGGGCCGGTGAGACCGCCCCCGGTCTGCCTGCCCACCCCGAGGAGACGCTGCTCGCGGGGCTGGGCCGGTCGGCGCGGCTCTACCCGGAGGTGGAGGAGGCGCTGCGCGGCCCCCGCCCGTCGGAGCTCGTCCTCGACACGGCGGGCGCGTTCGCGTTCCTCCGCCACGCCGCCCCGCTCCTGCGGTCGGCCGGGTTCGGCGTGCAACTGCCCGCCTGGGCCGGGACGACCAGGCTGGGACTCAGGCTCACGGCCCGGTCGCAGAAGACGCGGAAGACAGGGCCGGGAGCGGCCTCCGACCAGGGGTTCGGGCTGGAGCAGCTCGTGGACTTCCGCATGGATCTGGCGATCGGCGACGAGACGATCAGCGAGGAGGAGCTGGCCGAGCTGGCCAGGCTCAAGGTGCCGCTGGTCCGCGTACGGGGCCGGTGGGTCGAGCTGGACGACCGGCAGCTGGGCGCGGCGCTGGAGGCGTTCGAGAGGCGCCGGGCGGGCGAGATGACGGTCGGCGAGGTGATCCAGGAGGTCGTCCACGGCGGTGACGACGAGCTGCCGATCGTCGCGGTGGACGCCGACGGTCTCCTCGGCGACCTGCTGTCCGGCGAGGCCGACCGCCGCCTCGAACCGATCCCGACCCCGGCCGGTTTCCACGGCACGCTCCGGCCGTACCAGGAGCGCGGGCTGTCCTGGCTCGCCTTCATGTCGGACGTCGGGCTCGGCGGCGTCCTCGCGGACGACATGGGGCTGGGCAAGACCCCGCAGACCCTGTCCCTGCTCCTCAGCGAGCGCGCGGCGGGTGACCGGCCGGGAGCGACGCTGCTGGTCTGCCCGATGTCACTGATCGGCAACTGGCAGAAGGAGGCCGCCAGGTTCGCCCCGTCCCTGGACCTCTACTCACACCACGGCGCCGCCCGGTTGCGCGGGGAGGAGCTGGCCCGGCGGGTGCGGGAGGCGGATCTCGTGCTCACCACGTACGGCACCGCGCTGCGGGACCGGGCGGAGCTGGCGGAGCTGGCCTGGTCGAGGGTCGTCTGCGACGAGGCGCAGGCGATCAAGAACAGCGCCGCCGGGCAGGCGCGAGCCGTACGGTCGATCCCGGCGCGGAGCAGGTTCGCGCTGACGGGCACGCCGGTGGAGAACCACCTGGCGGAGCTCTGGTCGATCATGGAGTTCTGCAACCCCGGCCTGCTCGGCCCGGCCAGGCGGTTCAGGAAGCGCTACCAGGAGCCGATCGAGCGCGACGGCGACGCCGGGGCGACGGCCGCGCTCAGACGCGCCACCGGGCCGTTCGTGCTGCGGCGGCTCAAGACCGACCGTTCGATCATCTCCGACCTGCCGGACAAGATGGAGATGAAGGTCTGGTGCAATCTCACGCCCGAGCAGGCCACCCTCTACCAGGCCGTGGTCGAGGACATGATGACCAAGATCGCCGACAGCGAGGGCGTCGAGCGGCGTGGCAACGTGCTGGCGACCATGACGAAGCTCAAACAGGTCTGCAACCACCCCGCCCAGCTACTCAAGGACGGCTCCCGGCTGGCGGGCCGGTCGGGGAAACTGGCCCGGCTCGAAGAGCTGGCCGAGGAGATCGTCGACGAGGGCGACAAAGCCCTCGTCTTCACCCAGTACGCCGCCCTGGGCACCCTGCTGCAGCCCTACCTCGCCGCCCACCTGGACCGGCCCGTCCTGTGGCTGCACGGCGCACTCCCCAAAAGCAAACGCGACACCCTCGTCGAACGCTTCCAGAACGACGACGAGCCCATGCTGTTCCTGCTCTCCCTCAAAGCCGCCGGAACCGGACTCAACCTCACCGCCGCCACCCACGTCCTCCACCTCGACCGCTGGTGGAACCCCGCGGTCGAAGACCAGGCCACCGACCGGGCCTTCCGCATCGGCCAGACCAGAAACGTCCAGGTCAGAAAATTCATCTGCCTCGACACCCTGGAAGAACGGATCGACGAGATGATCGAACGCAAGAAAGCCCTCGCCCAGAGCGTGGTCGGCACCGGCGAAGACTGGATCACCGACCTGTCCACCGACCAGCTACGCGAGCTGTTCCGGCTCGGCGCGGAGGCCGTCTCGTGAACGGATGACGGGGAGCCGCGATGAGCAGGAGAGACTGGTACGACTCCTCCGGGCCGATCCGGGTCGAGGGCGGCATGCGGGTGCGCAGCAGGCGGGGCTCGATCGGCGAGCGGTGGTGGTCGCGGCGGTTCATCGACATCCTTGAGCGCGTCTGCGACGGGGGCAGGCTCGGCCGGGGGCGCTCGTACGCGCGCTCGGGCCAGGTCCTCGACCTGGAGCTCGAACCTGGACGGGTCGCGGCGCGGGTCCAGGGGTCGAGGAAGAGCCCCTACCTGGTCCGGATCGAGATCACGGCCTACGACGCGGACCGGTGGCGGACGATCACCGAAGCGCTGGCCGCCCAGGCCCTCCACCGGGCGAAACTGCTCGCCGGGGAGATGCCGCCGGAGATCGAGGAGGTCTTCCGCGAGTGCGGGCTGCCGCTCTTCCCCGATCAGCGCGACCTGGACATGGACTGCTCGTGTCCCGACTGGGGCTTCCCCTGCAAGCATCTGTCGGCGGTCCTGTACGTGCTGGCCGAGGCGTTCGACGACGACCCGTTCCTGGTCCTCGCCTGGCGGGGCATGGCGAGGGACGCCCTGCTCGACGCCCTGCGCCAGACGGGTGGCGGCACGGCCGCCGGGGACGACGCGGCACGGCCGGGGCCGCTCGACGTGACCGACGTGCCGTTCGCCGACCGGCTGGCGGACTTCTACGAGCCCGGCGCCTCCCCCGGCCGCCTGCGAGAGCGGGCGGCGCCGCCCATGGGCCCGCCCGACCTGCTGCTGCGCGCCCTCGAACCGCCTCCGCTCGCGGCGCGGCGCGTCCCGATCCAGGACCTGCTCCGGCCCGCCTACCTGGCTTTCGCGGAGGACGGTGACACTCTCGCAGGGGGCGACGGACTCCCGTGAGAAGCGGGAGGCCGGGCGGAGCCGTGGACCCCAGAAGCCCGGATGGCTCGGGGAACCGGGGATCCGGAAAAGATGTCAACGCCTCCGAGAGGGGCGGAAACATCCGAACCGGCGGGTCGCCCCGCCGGTTCGGGTCATCGGCGATCGGCCGACGACGGTACGAGATCCCGGCGGTCAGCCGGTGACGATCTCGAACTGCTCCCAGGGGCCGACCGCGTCGCGGTTGGCGACCAGCGGCTGCGCGCCGCCGCCCTCCGCGCACACGTACTTACCGTTGACCTGGGCCCGGAGGCTGACCGATCCGTCCGGGTTACTGGTGATCTGGAAGGTCTCCCAGGCACCGGCCGAGGGACGGTTGGCGATGAGCGGCTGCGCCCCGGCGCCCTCCGCGGAGACGAACTGGTTGTTGAGCTTCGCGCGCAGCCCCACGTTGCCGTTGCCCAGGTCGACGCGCTCGAACTGCTGCGCGGTCCCGACGGACGTCCCGTTCGCGATCAGCGGTGAGCCGTTGGCCGCGGTGACGTAGCGGCCGTTGGCCTTGGCCCGCAGGCCGATCACCGAGGTGACCGGCGTGCCCGGCGTCCCGAACCAGCTGAGGTTGACCGCGTTGGCGGCGGCCTGCAGCCCCGCGTCGTTGGGGTGCAGGTGGTCGCCGGTGTCGTAGGCGGGCAGGAACATCGTGGGGTTGGCCGGGTCCCTGAGCGCCGCGTCCTGGTCGAGCACGCCGTCGCAGCCGCTGCCCGCGCCGCGGACGAACGCGTTGTAGGCGACGCGCTGGTTCTCCGCGTCCTGCGACCAGGCCGACCAGCCTCGGTACGGGGTCAGCGTGGAGCAGAAGAACTTGACGTTCCGCTGGTGGGCGCGGGTGATGAGCTGCTTGAGGCCGTCGATGAGCTGCGCCGCGCGGGTCGGCGGCGAGGTCGACGTCAGGTCGTTGATCGGGTCGTCGGAGAAGATCACCCACCGGACGTCCGGCTGGGAGAGCACGTCGCGCTCGAAGCGGTTGATCGCGCTCTGCCCGGCGCCGTCGGCCAGCAGCCGGTTGCCGCTGATGCCCTGGTTGAGGACACCGACCACGCGGCCGGAGTCGGCCAGGCGGGCGGCGAGCCGGTTGGGCCAGCGCCGGTTGGCGTTGAAGCTGGAGCCGACGCCGTCGGTGATCGAGGCGCCCAGCGTGACGACGGCGCCCTGCGAGGCGGCGTTCTGCACGTCCAGGTTGGCCAGGAAGTAGTAGCTGCCGACCTGCTGGGCGTTCGCGAGGCTCGCGTTCCCGGCGACGTTGCCCGAGGCGATGTAGTTGGTCTGGCTCGACATCTGGTGGTAGGTCGCGGGGCCGGTCGGCTGCGGCAGGTAGATGCTGACCGCGATGTCCGACTGGGCGGCGACCGTGAAGGCGATGGAGTCGCTGACCGCCAGCCCCCCGGCGGGGACGGTGACGGAGCGCTGGCCGCCGAAGGTCACCACCCGGTCGGTGGCGAGGTCGACACCGGAGTCGGAGGTGCGCCGGGCCACGTGCACGTTGTCGAAGGTCACCGGCCGGTTGCCGAACGCGTTCGACAGCTGGACGCGCGCCACCGTGCCGCCGATGCTGGTACGTACGATCTGGCGGATGGTCTGCTGGTTGAAAGTGGTGCCGCTGCTCTGTGGCGAGGCCGCCCAGGTGCCGGTCCAGGCGGCCGCGGCGGCGGCCGGGCCCGCCGTCGTACCGGCCGTGCTCGCCGCCAGGACGGCCGCGAGGGCCACTGCGAAAAGACGGGAAAAGCCGCGTCGTCTCATGGATTCTCCTGCGAACCGGTGTTACCGCGAACCGAACCCGTGAGACGGCCGTGTTACGGACGCCCGTCACCATAAGTTCAGCACTTGAATTAACCAACGCGAGGGTAGAGCGGTGGATAATTCCCGTCAAGTCATAGATAGGAGGTATTACTAACTCTCCGTCGGGAACATTGCCCGGCCTCCCCATTGCATCGTTCCCATACGCATGGTTTTCCGGACATCCCTCCGAACGGGCAGGGCACACCCGCCCAAATCTCCGTCGATAGGTCCGACCTCTCAGGAGGTCGGCGAGCCGGGACACGGGACAAACCGACCGCCCCGGCCACCCCGGCAGACACGCCGCCACACCCACCCCGGCCACTCCAGCCACCCCGACGGACATGCCGTGACAACCAGCCCGGCCACTTCGGCGGACATGCCCCACCGGCCCGGCCACCCGACTAGTCACCACCCCGGCCATCCCGGCGGTCACGCCGCCCGACACCCCGGCCGTTCCAGCCGCTACGCCGTCCACCACCCGGCCGTCCCAGCCGGTACGCGCCCGCCACCCCGGCCGTCCGGGTACCGGTGAATGGATGGGTCGTCTATGCGTAGGTGATTATGGGGTGGTACGTCTATTTCCTGTGACCCGACTGACCCGACCGGCCGGACCGGCGGAACCGAACGGACCAAACGGGCCCAACGGACCGAACGGGCCCAACGGACCCGCAGGACCGAACGGCCGCACCGGACCGACCCGGCTCCACGAGCTCGACGTGCTCCGCGGCCTCGCGGTGTGCGGGATCATGGTGGTCAACACCTGGCAGCACACGCGTGAACACCTGAAGGAGTCCGATCGCAACGCGGTCGACTGGGCGATCGACAACCTGCTGCAGAGCAGGTTCTATCCGATCTTCTCCTTCCTGTTCGGGCTGAGCTTCGTCCTCTTCCTGAGGTCGGCGGCCGAGCGGACCGACCACCCCCGGGCCGTGCTGCTGCGCAGGCTGGCGGTGCTCGCGGCCCTCGGCGCGGTCCACCAGGTCTTCAACCACGGCGAGGTGCTCCTGCCGTACGCGATCTTCGGGGCGGTGGTCCTGCTGCCCGCCTCGTTCTTCCCCCAGCCCGCAGTGGTGATCCTGGGCGTCGCCCTCACCGCGTGGGCGGTGCACCAGGGCGGCGGGACGATCCTCATCCCCGGCCTGTTCGTGCTGGGCATGGCCCTGATGGAACGCCCGCCGCCCGGGTGGCTGCTGCTTCCCGCGTTCGTCACGAGCGTGGTGCTGGCCGTGACACTCACCTGGCTCTGGGTGCGCATCGCCAAGGATCCCGCCCTCTTCTACGGGGCCGTCTACCCGGCCGCCGGGCTCGCCGCCGCCACGGCCTACTGCACCGGGTTGCTGCTCCTGCTGCGGACCCGGCTGCGCGACCCCCTGCTGGCGGTACTGGCCCCGCTCGGCCGGATGGCTCTGACGAACTACCTGATGAGCACGCCGATCATCCTGCTCTTCGTACCGCTGCTCGTCGCGGACACGACCCGGCTCGCCGGGGTGGCGCTCTCCGTCGTCACCCTGGTGCTCCAGGTGCTGTTCAGCCGTGCGTGGCTGTCCAGGTTCAGATATGGGCCGCTGGAATGGGCGTGGCGGAGCCTGACGTGGTTGGAACGAGTGCCGAACAGACGGATAGGGTCACACCCGTGACCCGCATAGCCCTCTGCCAGATTCCGGTGGCCGAAGATCCGTCCGCCAACCTGAGCCGTGCCCTCGACGCCCTCGCCGAGGCCGCCTCGGGCGGCGCCGAGCTGGCGATCTTCCCGGAGGCAACCCTCACCCGGTACGGCAGGCGCGTCACCGACCTCGCCCAGCCGCTGGACGGGCCGTTCGTCACCGGGCTGGCCTCGGCGGCGCGGGAGCACGGCCTCGCGGTGATCGCGGGGGTGTTCGAGCCCGTCGAGGGCCGGGTGTACAACACCGCGGTCGCCATCGGCCCCTCGGGCTCGGTCGAGGCCTCCTACCGGAAGATCCACCTGTTCGACTCCTTCGGCGCCCGCGAGTCCGAGCTGGTCGCGCCGGGTGACACCCCGGTCGTGGTCGAGCTGGCCGGGCTCCGGGTGGGCCTGGTCACCTGCTACGACGTCCGCTTCCCCGAGCTCACCCGCGCCCTGGTCGACCTGGGGGCCGAGGTCTTCGCGGTGATCGCCGCCTGGGGTTCCGGGCCGATGAAGGAGGAGCACTGGACCACCCTCGTCAGGGCCCGCGCGATCGAGAACACCGCCTGGGTCGCGGCCGTGGGTCAGGCGCCGAACCCGGAGGCCCACGACGGCTTCGGGATCGGGCGGAGCATGCTCGTCGATCCAATGGGAGTGATACGCACCGATATGGGCCCCAGTCCCGCCGTACATATATGCGAAATCGACTCTCAGATCACGATTGCCACCCGGAATGCCGTGCCGTGCCTGGAACACCGGCGGCTCCAGGGCGGCGGATCGTAAAATGCCGACCGTGAGTGAGCCACCTGGGCGTAGAACGCAGATGCAGAAGGTCATCCCGCCTCGGCTGCTCGTGCCCTATCTGGCCGGCAGACGCACCGTGATCTCGGGGTACGTGTACCGGGTTCAGGACTGCGCGCGGCTGACCACCCCCGCGCAGCTCTTCGCCGGTCTCGACCTGGGGTTCGAGGGCTCGGAGCTGACCGCGACGGTCCCGGAGATCTACCTGATGCGCTGGTTCGCCCGCGACATGGACGCCTACGTCGTGCCGTACGGCCCGCACATGGGTGGTGACTGGAACGATTCACCGCCCTTCGCCGGAAACGGCTTCACCACCTCGCGGGAGCACGTCGTGCCGCAGTTCCACACCACGCCCATGCCGATCCCCGCGGGAGCGGAGATCATCCACACCGTCCCCGGCGAGGAGCACCTCTTCGGCCGCTACGACGGCCTGAGCTGGCGGCCCGCCTCATGAGCGCCGAGATCGAGCCGGTCGCCTCGGGGTTCGCCGCCCGCTACTCCGGCCGTACGTACGCCGCGGCCCTCGGTCCCGGCGGCGCCGAGGTGGTGCTGTTCAACGAGGAGGCCCAGAAGGGCTTCGAGGCGGCCTCCGGCTACTGGCGGCTGGTCGTCGCCCGCGAGGACCTCGACTGGCTGGTGCTGGTCCGCACGGTCGGCGCGTTCGGCGGGGAGCCGTGCCTGGTCCTCGACGTCTCCGAGGAGAACGGCGAGGAGAGCCTGCACATCGCCTACACCGGGCACAGCGGGATGAAGGCCGAGGCGCTGGGTTACTGGATGGTCGACCACGGGGCGTACGAGGTCGTCGTGCCCCGTGACGAGGTCTTCTCCATCAGGATCGAACGCCTGCCCGTCCCCCTCGCCCCGGAGGGCGCGGAGCCGTGACGCTCCCCGCCACCCGGCGGGGAGTGCCTCACCTCCGGACGTCACCGCGGAGCAGGATCGCGACCAGCAGGGCGGCACCGGCCATCAGGACGGCGCTGATCGCCGAGGTCACGTGGAAGCCCTGGACGAACGCGGCGCGCGCCGCCTCCAGCAGCCCGGACGCGAGCCGTCCGGGAAGGCTCCCCGCGACCGCCACCGCCGCGTTGAGGTTGTCGCGGGCGGCCTCGGGGACCCCGAGGACCCCGGCCGAGGGGATCCGGCCCCGGTAGACCGCGGTGATGACACTGCCGAGGACCGCGACGCCGAGCGCGCCGCCGAACTGGGGCGCCACCGACGCGATCGCCGCCGCGGCACCGGCCCGGTGGGGCGGTGCCGAGCCGACGACCAGGTCGGTGGCGAGCGCCATCATCGGCCCCAGGCCCGCGGAGACGACGACGGCCCCCGACACGAGGACGGCGAGCCCGTCCGCCCCCTGCGTCCGGGTGAGCACGAGGTAGCCGACGGCGGACACCGCCAGTCCCGTGGCGATCACGGTTGAGGGGCGGACCCTCCGCGCGATCCTGGGAGCCAGGAGGGATCCGGCGATGACACCCACCGCCGAGGGCGCCGTCCACAGGCCCGCCTCCAGGGGCGACAGGCCGTGCACGAGTTGCAGATACTGCGCGACGGCGTAGTTGGACCCCCACAGGACGAAGATGCCGAGTGCCAGCGTGCCGGCCGCGGCGCCGAACGTCCGCCCGGCGAACAGCCGCAGGTCGAGGAGCGGATCGGCCGACGTACGCTGCCTGCGGACGAACGCCGCCGCCAGCGCGAGCCCGGTCACGACCGCGACCGCGGACGTCGTCTCCGGGCCGTCGGCCGCGATCTGCTTGAGCCCGTAGACCACCGGCAGCACCGCGCCCAGTGACAGCAGCGCGCCGGGGACGTCCAGCCGCCCCGCGGCGGCGTCCCTGCGCTCCGGCAGCAGCGCCGGGCCCGCGACCAGCAGCAGCGCCATGAAGGGTACGGCCAGCAGGAACGCCGACCCCCACCAGAAGCGTTCCAGCAGCCACCCTCCCACCAGCGGGCCGATCGCCGTGCCCCCCGAGACGCTGGCGACGATGATCCCGATGGCCGTCGCCCGCTGCCGGGGGTCGGGGAACATGGACGCGGCCAGGGACAGCGTGGACGGCATCAGCGTCGATCCGGCGACCCCCATCAGCGCCCGCGCGACGATCAGGCTCCCGGCGTCGGGCGCGTAGGCGGCCAGGACCGAGGCCAGCCCGTACGCCACCGCCCCGATCAGCAGCAACCTGCGACGGCCGATCCGGTCGCCCACCGCGCCCATGGTGATGAGCGACCCGGCCAGCAGGAAGGCGTAGACGTCCACGATCCACAGCAGCTGGGTGCCGCTCGCCGCCAGGTCCTCGCCGATGGCGGGCAGCGCGAGGTTCGTGACGGTCAGTTCGAGGGAGGCGAGGAGGGCGGGCAGCGCCAGGACGGCGAGGCCGGCCCACTCCCGCCTCCCCGCCACGGTCAGGTTAGTCGGGTTAGTCGAGTTGGTCATGGTCATCAGGATGAGACCTCAACCATTGTTGAGGTCAACCGCTCCTGCGCCCGACCTGGGAGACGGCCGGGGGCGTCCCCTCAGCTCGTGCCGAGCCGCCGGTAGCGGGCCATCCTGGCGGCGAGGCGGTCGGCGGGGGCCTGGCCGAGCAGTCCCGCGATCTCGTGTTCCAGGGTGCGCGCGACCCGGGCGCAGAACGCCTCCGGCTCGTACGCGGCGTCGGGGAACTCCGGGATGATCCGGTCGACGAGGCCGTTCCGGCGCAGGTCGGTGGAGCGCACCCCCTGCGCCGCGGCGATCTCCGGGGCGAAGTCGACGCTCCGGTACAGCAGCGCCGAGGCCCCCTCGGGAGACAGCGGCGACAGCCAGCCGTGCTGGGCACAGAGCACCCGGTCGGCGGGGAGCAGCGCGAGGGCGGCACCGCCCGCGCCCTCCCCCAGCAGCAGGCACACGGTCGGGGCGTCGAGCATCACCAGGTCGGCCACGGAACGCGCGATCTCCGCGGACAGGCCGTGCTCCTCGGCCGCCTTGGACAGCGCGGCCCCGGCGGTGTCGATCACGGTGACCAGCGGCAGTCCCAGCTCGGAGGCGAGGCGCATGCCCCGCCTGGCGACCCGGAGCCCGGCCGGGCCGAGCGGGGCGTCGATCCGCTGGTGCCGCCGGTCCTGGCCGAGCACGACCGCGGGAGCCTCGCCGAACCTGGCCAGGGCGAGGATCAGCCCGGGGTCGTTCTCGCCCACACCGGTGCCGTTGAGCGGGGTGACGTCGGAGGCGCCGAGCTTGAGCAGCGCCCGTACCCCGGGGCGGTCGTCGCGGCGGGAACGGCTGATCGCGTCCCACGCCTGGACCGCCGTGACCCGCTCGTCCGGCTCGGGCCCCGGATCCAGGCCCCGGCGGGGGGCGCACAGCACGGCGAGCGCCCGTACGGCGACCCGCCGGGCGTCCCGCGCCGACACGACGGCGTCGACCAGGCCGTGGGCGAAGAGGTTCTCCGCGACCTGGACCCCCTCGGGGAAGGGGTAGCCGTGCAGCGACTCGAACACCCTCGGCCCCAGGAACCCGATCAGCGCGCCCGGCTCGGCGGCGGTGACGTGCCCGAGCGACCCCCAGGAGGCGAGAACGCCGCCGGTGGTGGGATGGCGCAGGTAGACGACGTACGGCAGTCCCGCGGCCCGGTGCGCGGCCACGGCGGCGGTGATCTTCACCATCTGGACGAAGGCCACCGCGCCCTCCTGCATCCGGGTCCCGCCCGAGGCGGGGGCGGCCAGCAGCGGGAGTCCCTCGGCGGTGGCCCGCTCGACCGCCGAGGTGAGCCGCTCGGCGGCGGCCACCCCGATCGAACCGGCCAGGAAGGAGAACTCGCACGCGACGATCGCCACCCGGCGCCCCTCCAGCAGGCCCTCCCCGGAGATCACCGACTCGTCGTACCCCGTCTTGGCCCGGACGGCGGCCAGTTCCTCGGCGTACCCCGAGCCGGGCGCGGCGGGGTCGGCGGGCGGCCCGTCCCACGAGCGCCACGTCCCGGGGTCGAGGAAGGTGTCGATCAGCGTGCGCGCGTCGGGCCGCGCCGGGGTCATGCCCGCGCTCCGCGGGACGGCACGCGGGCGTGGGCGGGGGGTGTGCCTGTCATCGCTCCCGCTCCTCCAGCCAGGCGAGGACCTCGTCGTCGTGCTCGCCGAGGGCGGGCGGGGCGGTGTGGCGCACGGGAGGGTCGCCGTCGAAGCGCAGCGGGGGTCCGGGCAGCTCGATGGCGCCGAGCACGGGGTGGTCCACCTCGACGACCAGGCCCTGGGAACGGGTCTGGTCCCAGGCGTAGACCTCGTCGATGGACCTGATGGCCCCGGCGGGCACCCCGGCCTCGCCGAGCGCGGCCAGCCAGTGGCCCCTGTCGTGCTTGGTGAGCGCCTGCTCCATGTCGGCGATCAGCTCATCCCGATGCGCGAATCTCTCCCTGTTGGTCGCATATTTCGCCACATCTGGGTCTATGTCCAGCAGGGCGGCGACCTTGCGCCACTGCGCGTCGTTCGCCGCCGCGATCTGGATCATGCCGTCGGCACAGCGGAAGGCGCCGTACGGGGCGATGGAGGCGTGGTGGTTGCCACCGGCCCGGGGCACCCGGCCGCCGACCGTCCAGGCCGTGCCGTGGTAGGAGTGCACCCCGGTCACCGCGGCCAGCAGCGAGGTCCGCACGACCTTGCCCCGCCCGGTCCGCTCCCGCTCGTAGAGCGCGGCGACCACCCCGTACGCGCCGTGGATCCCCCCGAGCAGGTCAGCGACCGAGGCGCCCACCCGGTACGGCTCCTCGGCCGACGGGCCGGTCAGGCTCATCAGCCCCGCCTCGCCCTGCGCGATCTGGTCGTAGCCGGGCCTGCCGCCCTCGGGGCCGTCGTGGCCGAAACCGGTGATCGACAGGATGACCAGCCGGGGGTTGAGCTCGTGCAGCCGCTCGACGGAGAAGCCCAGCCGGTCCAGGACCCCGGTGCGGAAGTTCTCCACCAGCACGTCGCTCTGCCGCACCAGCCGCTCGATGAGCGCTCTGCCCTCGGCGGACTTGAGGTCGACGGCGATCGACTGCTTGTTGCGGTTGGCCGCCAGGAAGTACGTGGAAATATCGTGATTTGGCCCCACGAACGGCGGCCCCCAGCCCCGCGACTCGTCACCCCCCGCGGGATGCTCCACCTTGATCACCCTGGCACCCAGATCGCCGAGCATCTGCGCGGCGTGCGGGCCCGCGAGCGCGCGAGAGAGATCGAGGACGACGATGTCGCCGAGTGCTCCCTGCAAGATCAACCTCCGGTGCGTGGTGGCCGGACCGGCCGACGAGGACTCCCCCGCTCCCGGCCTGTTTGTCATGAGACCACGTGGCACGATATCCGGGCGGAGGAACCCCCATGATCTCCCATACCATCACCGAGCGGGACAGGAGGGGGCGAGATCACGAGGACGTGTTCGTCACGATCTCTCACACGACTCCGACCGGGGGGCACCCGTGTACCGTCTCGCCCAACCGCAACGCCGGACACTCCGGCGGGCCACCGCTGACTATTCGACGGAGAGCCGAAAACCCCTCCGTGCCGTGCTTGAGATCGAGCTCGCCCACCGGCGTCGTCTCGCCATCCGGGCCGGGCGCGTCACCCGAATGCGCCGAGAGAATCGTGCGGACACCGGAGTGGCGGGGAACGTCACCGATCAGGGCTCGCGGGCGCCGTACACGCGCAGGACGCTGTGGCGCAGTGCTTCCGCCGTCTGCGCGGTGGTCATGCGGCCGGCGGCGACCTCGCCACCGGCCGCGTGACCGAGCGCGATGGTCACGGAGACCAGCCAGGCCGGGCTGAGGGTGCCGTCGAACTCCCCGGCGGCCTGGCCACGCCTGATCAGCTTCTCCAGGCGCTCGACGACCCCGGCGTGCTGGCGGTCGGAGTCAGCCGGGTCGGCGGTCGCCGAGGGGTGCAGGAGCAGCGGATACCGGTCGAAGAGCCGCCAGGCGACATCCAGCCAGCGCAGCAGCGCCTCCCTGGCGGTGCCGCTGTCCATGTCGGCGACGTCGAGGGCGGCGACGGCCTCGGCGGTGATGTGGTCGATGACCGCGGCCACCAGCAGCGGCCGGGACGGGTAGTGGGCGTACACGGTCTGGCGGGTGACACCGGCCGTGGCGGCGACCTCTTCCACCTTCGCGTCCGGATGCCGGCCGAGCACCTGGACGGCGGCGTCGAGGACGGAGGCGGCGCTGCGCTCGGCGTCCGAACGCCGTCGGCGGCGCCGGCCACCCGTTATCTCTGACACGTTGTCTAATCTACCATCCGGCATTATCGTAGACACGATGTCAAAGATAAGTTGATTCAGGGAGATCGAATGACGCCCCGTACCGACCTGACCGGCTATCTGGTCCGCTATCCGCAGGAGGCGGGGCTGGGCGACGAGGATCCGGCGACCGTGCTGGACCGCTACCACACGCCGGACTACGAGCTGGTCAACGACGGTGTGCGGCTGGACCGGAAGCGACTGCTCGACCACATCTCCCCGGCCCGCAAACGGGCCACCGGTCTCCGTGTCGAGGTGGAGCAGGCGCTGGTGGACGGCGACCAGGTCGCCGCCCGATATCGGCTCGTCGCGGAGCTACGCAAGGGCGGCACCATCGCCACCGAGATCTACATGTTCGGAGAACTGGCCGCCGACGGCCGCCTGCGCCGCACCGTCCAAGTCACCCGGACGATCCCATCCGAGTAGTTCCACAGGTACGTCAGGCGGTGACGCCGGAATTCTCATCGGCTTCGACCGGTTCCGCAGGCATGACCGGCCGATGCCCAGTCCTCCGGCGAGCCGAAAAAACGGTTCGTCACCGCCCCCGAACGCGGGACCGACATCTGACCAGTCTGAAACCTCATACTCCCCTGACCATCCCCGCAGACACGGGGCCGACACCGCGGAAATCCGCAGGTGGACACGTGAGCTAGTAGCATCCCCGCAGTCTCAGGGACGATGGGTCGTAGTTCAGGTTGCCCATTCACTCCTCCGAACCACCCCTGCGGGCGCGGGGACGACCGACCGTCGGATTAGAAGTCCGATGGTATTGGCGAACCACCCCCGCGCGGGGATGGGGCCGGGGCGTCGCCGTGTTTGGGTGGCTTGCCGGGCTTGCGTCTGTGGGGGTGATCCTGCTTTTGGTGAGATGTACGCCTTCGCTGCGTCTGCGGGGCGGTTTGCCGCTACGCGGATTTTGCTTTTGGATTCGTTCTTGGTGTTGTGTCCGTAAAGATGGTGTTTGTTTGGCGTTAGTTTGAATTGTTGATTGCTGTCGGATCTCGTTCGTGGGGGGCTCCTGTCCTCGTACGCCGTGGATCATGACGAAACGAGCCGGGGCCCGCACCTCTGAGAGGTGCGGGCCCCGGCCCGTGATGGCAGGTGCTACTAGGCGGGAACGATGTTCTCCGCCTGCGGGCCCTTCTGGCCCTGCGTGACGTCGAAGGAGACCTTCTGGCCTTCCTGCAGCTCACGGTAGCCCTGGGCGGCGATGTTGGAGTAGTGAGCGAAGACGTCGGCGCCGCCGCCGTCCTGCTCGATGAAGCCGAAGCCCTTTTCAGCGTTGAACCACTTAACGGTTCCAGTCGCCATGATCATTCTCCTTCGATAGGGGGCAGAGCCGAGATCCACACCACGTGGATCTCGCGTCGCCGCGATGAGCCCATCCGGAGATGACCGGGAAAACAAAATGCACCTGAAGGGTTATCCGTCAGGTGCACACAAAGTTTCATGGGTACCACAACCGCAACTACGTCCAGGCTAGCACCTACGCGGACCAACACACGAGTCCACCCCGGCCGGACCTCGGAACGGGTAACGATCACTCGCCTCCCGGCCGCTCCCCGCGTGCCAATGCCCGCTTGTGCCGGGCGTCCAGGAGCGCGATCACGGCGAAGGCGGCGATCGTCGCGGCCACGGCCGCGAGGTAGCACCAGGGGGCGGGCAGGTAGTTGGCCGCGGCCAGGACGTTGGGGCCCTTGTCGGTGAACAGGCGGAAGATGATCGCTATCGGCCCCTCCCAGACACCCGCGGCGAGTACCAGAAGCATTCCGAGCCGATACCAGGCCTCGTTCATCGTCAGTCTCCTTACGCATCACCCGATGACGGTACGAACGTATCAAAAGATCATTAAGTTAATCGGGTCTGGCCTGGGCTATTAATGACTTACATCACACATTATTGGGATTATGCTGTGAGGGTGCGTGACGAAAGAAAGCCTGCCTGCCGGGTCTGCCGTGCCCCGCTGCCGGTGGTGACACGAGGGCGGCCTCCGGCGTACTGCTCGCGCGGCTGCCAGGCCAAGGCGTACCGGCGGCGGAAAAATCCGCCTCCCGCGCCCGCGGCGCCCGAGCCGGGCGCGCGGTCGTCCAGGCGCCGCGAGATCGCCGAGGCGCTCTGGCGCGTCGCCGCCGAGCGCGGGCTGGACGCGGCGAGCATCCGGGAGATCGCCGCCGAGGCCGGGGTGTCACCGCGCGTGGTCCAGTACCACTTCGACAGCAAGCACCGGCTCCTCGTCTCCGCGTTCCAACTGCTGAACGAGGACAACGAGCGGCACTCCCGGGTACGAATGGCCTCGGTCGACCCCTCCGACTCCCGGGCCCTGCTGCGGGCGATCCTGGGCGAGTTCCTGCCGCTGGACGAGCAGCGCCGGGCGAGCCTGCGGGTGCTCGCCGCCTACTACGCCCGCAGCCTCACCGATCCCGCGCTGGCCTCGGCCTTCCTGCACGACGCCCAGCCCCTCGAACAGCTGGTCGCCGGGGTCATCGAGCGGGCGCGGGACGACGGGACGGCCGCGCCGGGGCTCGACCCGCGCCACGAGGCCGACCTCCTGGTGGCCGGTGTCACCGGGCTGGGCATGGACGTCCTCCATGGACGACGCACCGTGGCCGAGGTCCGCCGCGTCATCGACTACCACCTCGACCGCCTCTTCACCACGGACAAGGAGAGAGGCAGTACGAGCTCAGGAGGTGCCACGGACAAGGGAGACGACACGGGCTCGGGAGGTGGTCTGCGCGCGGCCGGGGCATCCTGAATCCGGCGGTCCGCGCACGTGGGGATGAGGGCGGTCCGGCGGTCCCGCTCGTGATCGGATCTCCCCGTCATGGTCTGGCTGTCCGGCGACCCCGGCTGCCGGGGGAAGTCCAGTGGAACCAGTGGGTCCTCCCGCCGTACCACGTTGAGTGTGAAGGGCCGGGCTTGACATTCTCCGGCCTCAGCTCCACCCTTTCACTACTTAATTAGTGAAAGGGTGTGGACGTTGATCGAATTCCGCCTCGATCGGGGTTCGGGGGTGGCGACGTACCTCCAGCTGGTGCATCAGGTCCGGCACGCGCTGCGGCTCGGCGTGCTGCGGCCGGGCGACCGGCTGCCGACGGCCAAGGAGGTCGTGACCCAGCTGGCGATCAATCCGAACACGGTGCTGAAGGCGTACCGCGAACTGGAACGTGAAGGGCTGGTCGTCGGGCGGCCGGGGCAGGGCACGTTCGTAGAGCGGTCGCTGGGTCAGACCTCCATGGGCGACCGCGCGCGGCTGCGCGCGGACCTGGTGCGCTGGGTACGCGACGGACACGAGGCGGGCCTGGACCTGGAGGATCTGGAGGCGCTGGTCGCCTCCGTCCTGACCGGCTTCTCCGGCGAGGCTCGCGAGGAGAGCGCGTGACCGCCATGAATACCGAGGCCCGCGAGGGGGCCGCATGACCGCCGTGGAAACCCGGGCCCATCGTGTAACCGCCATGGATACCGAGGCCCGCGAGGAGGTCATGACCGCCCTGGAAAGCCGGGCCCATCGTGTAACCGCCATGGAGACCGGACCCGAGGAGATCACGTGACCGCCATGAAGACCCAGGCCTATCGTGTAATCGCCATGGAGACCGTGCCCGAGGAGATCGTGTGACCGCTCTGGAGACCGAGGCCCTGGGCAGGCGTTACCGGCGGACCTGGGCACTGCGTGACTGCTCGGTGGCGGTGCCGTCCGGGCGGGTGGTCGCGCTGGTGGGTCCCAACGGCGCGGGCAAGTCGACCCTGCTCAATTTGGCCGTCGGCCTGCTCTCTCCGACCACGGGAACCGTTCGCGTCTTCGGGCGGCCCGCGAACGAGAGCCTGGAGCGGATCGCGTTCATGGCCCAGGGCAAGCCGTTGTACGCGGGCTTCAGCGTGGCCGAGATGCTCACGTTCGGGCGCAGGCTCAATCCCCGGTGGGACGACGCGGCGGCCAGGGGGCGGCTGGCGGAGCTGGACATCCCGCTCGGCCGCAAGGTCGGCGGGCTGTCGGGCGGGCAGCGGACACAGGTGGCGCTCACCGTCGCGCTGGCCAAGCGCCCGGACCTGCTGGTGCTGGACGAGCCGCTGGCCGACCTCGACCCGCTGGCCCGCCAGGAGGTGACGCGCGGCCTGATGACGGCGGTCGCCGAGACCGGGCTGACCGTGTTGCTCTCCTCCCACGTGGTGTCGGAGCTGGAGGGGACCTGCGACTGGCTGCTGGTGGTCAACAGGGGCCGGGTACAGGTCAGCGGCGACATCGACGAACTGGTGGCCGGACACCGCCTGCTGACCGGCCCCGCCGAGGGCGCCGACGCGCTCGCCGCCCGGCTGCCGGTGATCTCGCGGTGCGGGACGGGGCGCCAGGCCACCCTGCTCGTCCGGGACGGCACTCCGCCGCCCGACCCGCGCTGGACCTCCCGCCCGGTGAACCTGGAGGAGACGGTGCTGGCCTATCTGCGTGCTCCGGACCTCGCGGCCCTCCCCCGCCCGACCCTGACCTCCGCCCACTGATGCCCGCCGATGCCCGCTGACCCCTGTGCCGTCGCCGTAGGACACCCCGGGCCGCGCCCGGCCCTGACCTCCGCTCGCTGACGCCCGCTGACCCCCGTGCCACCGCCGTACGACACCCCTGACCTCCACCCACTGCCCCCGTGCCACCGCCGTACGACGCTCCGGGCCTCGCGGCCCCGTCCGGCCCTGACCACCACGCCGCCGTACGACACCCCGGACTCGCCGGGGTCCTCGTAGTCCCTCGTACGGAATCACCCGAAGGGATTTCCTCCTTGCTCTGGCTGACCTGGCGGCAGCATCGCGCGCAGATCCTGGTGACCTGCGGCCTGCTGCTCGCCCTGGGGGTGTCGCTGCTGGTCTCCGGCCTGCGGGCGACCGCCTACATCGCCGACCAGGCCCCGCCCGGCTGCCCCGGCCCCGCCGCCGCGTGCTCGGGCGTGAACTCGGCGCTCTACGACGACTACTACTATCCGGTCTTCATGGTCTTCGGCCTGCTGCCCATCGCCGGGTCCGCGCTGGTCGGCGCCTTCTGGGGGGCACCGCTGCTGGCGGGCGAGTTCGAGCGCGGGACCAGCGCGCTGGCCTGGACCCAGTCGGTCTCCCCCCGGCGATGGCTCGTGGCCAAGCTCTGCCTGCTCGGCGGCATGGTCGTGGCCGCCGCCCTGCTCCTGTCGGCGATGATCAGCGCGTGGCTGCCGGTGTTCCGCGACGTGATCGGCGACAAGTCACTGGAACCCGGGACGTTCACCATCATCGGCGTCGTCCCGGCCGCGTGGTGGCTGTTCGCGTTCGTCCTGGGCGCCGCCGCCGGGACGTTCTTCCGGCGCACCCTGGCCGCGATGGCGGTGACCGTGGCGCTGGTCGCCCTGACCGTCCCGTCCGTCTTCTTCTCCCGCGACTCCTACGCCGAGCCGGTGCGTACCGTCACCACCGGCTGGACGGCGCTCTACGACGACGGTGGCACCCTGGTCGCGGAGACCTGGGTCGATCCCTCCGGCCGGGAGATCGCGGAGCCGCCCGCCGGGGCCTGTCCTCCGCCCGCCGGGGTGGACGCCCGTTCGGAACGGGCCCAGCTGCTGAAGGACGAGTGCCTGATCGGCGAGGGGTACCGCAAGGCGGTCTACCACCATCCGGTCGACCGGTTCTGGCGCTTCCAGTGGACCGAGAGCGGCATCCTGCTGACCGGCGCCCTCGCCCTCGGCGGCCTCACCGTCACCCGCACCCTCCGCCGCCGGAGATGAGCCCCGGCGTCACATGAGGTCCACCTCCGCGTACGGCAGGCCGCCCGACAGGGTGGGGAAGCCGGGACCCCGGTCGAAGAAGGGCCGGTCGGCCGGGTCGGCCCGGAGAAGGGCGCGGCGGGTCCCGGTGGCCTCGGCGTCCACCCGGAGGTCGCCGGGGTCGCCGTACAGGACGACCCCGTAGTCGTCGCGGGCGCCGTCGGCGGAGACCTTGCCGTCGCGGACGTCGGCGGCCACCAGGGCGGGGTCGCGGTCCAGCGGGGAGCCCCAGCCGCCGCCGCCCGTGGTGCGCACCCGGATGATCTCACCGGCGCGGACCGGCGAGTCGTCCACCAGGCCCTCCATCGGCCTGCCCTCGATCTCCACGACGAAGGGCTGTCCGGCCCGGCCGCCGTTCACGCCCCAGCACGACAGGATCGAGCGGTCGGCGATGGACATGAACGAGGCGTCGCGGAGCATCCGCAGGTGCTTGTCGTAGCCGAGGCCGCCCCGGTAGAGGCCGGGCCCGCCGGAGTCGCGGGCCAGGCCGAGCCGCTCGACCCGGAACGGCCAGCGGGACTCGGCGAACTCGACCGGGATGTTGCGCGAGTCGGGCACCACGTGGATGGTGTCCTCGCCGTCGGCGTACCACCGGCCGCCGGAGCCGCCGCCGAGGACCTCCCGCATCAGGTACGGGGTGCCGTCGGCGCCGTCGCCGTAGACGCCGGTGTAGCGGATGGTCTCCTGGTCGGCGGGCATCCGGCCGCCGGTCGCCTTGGCCAGCACCCCGGCCAGCACGCCCAGCAGGCGCAGGATCACGAACGTGCGGGCGTTGGTGGGGGCGGGGAAGATCGGGGTGAGCAGGGTGCCCTTCTCGGGGAACCGCATCTCGATGAGGGGCACGACCCCCTCGTTGACGTCGAGTTCGGCCATCCGCTCGGGGGTGTCGGCCAGGTTGCGCAGGATCGGCGCCAGCCACTTCTTCAGGAACACCCCGTCGGCGTAGTCGCCCGCGTGGTTGATCGGGCCCTTGGCCTGCGGGGAGGTGCCGGTGAAGTCGATGACCAGAGGAGCGTCGGCGGAGTGATCGACGGTGAGGGTCATCCGCTGCGTGTGCAGGCGGGGCTCGTCGACGCCGTCGTGCTCGGCGTAGTCCTCCCACACGTGCGTGCCCTCGGGGATCTTGGCCAGCAGCTCCCTGCGGAACGTCTCGGTGGTGTTGGAGATGATCGCGTCGAAGCACGCCTCGACCGCCTCGCGCCCGTACCGGTCGAACAGCTCTCCCAGCCGCCGCGCGCCCATCAGGCAGGCCGAGCACTCGGCGTCCAGGTCTCCGGCGAGGGAGTCGGGCATCCGGGAGTTGCGCGTCATGATCGTGAGTGCCGCCCGGTTGGGCACGCCCTCGTCCCACAGCTTGATCGGCGGGACCATCAGTCCCTCCTCGAACACGCTGCGCGCGTTGCTCGGCATGGAACCCGGTACCGCCCCGCCGATGTCGTCGTGGTGGCCGAACGCCTGCACGAAGGCGACGACCTGCCCGCCGTGGAAGACCGGGACCGTCACGCACAGGTCGGGCAGGTGCCCGATGCCGCCCTCGGACAGGTAGACGTCGTTGTGGAAGAACACGTCGCCGGGCCTCATCTCGCCGATCGGGAAGTCCCTGACGACCGGCTGGACCAGCGCCGAGTAGGACCTGCCGGTCAGCTTGCGCAGCCGTACGTCGTGGATGCCCGCGCGGAAGTCGTGCGCGTCGCGGATCATGGGTGAGCGGGCGGTGCGGGCGATGGCCGTCTCCACCTCCATCTCCACCGACGCGAGCGTCCCCTCGACGATCTCCACCAGCACCGGGTCGGCCACGCTCCCCGGCCGCCCGTCCGTGGCCGCCGATCGTCCGTCCGTGGCCACCGGCCGCTCGGTGTCCATCGGTCGCTCCCCGCTCACCGGTCGCTCCGCGTCATGCACGGCGTACCTCCAGGTTTCCGAACTCGTCCATGGTCGCGGTGAAGCCGGGGTGGATCGGCAGGGTGGAGCCGTACTCCTCGATGACCGCCGGGCCGGTGATCTCGGCTCCGGTGGTCAGGACGGGGCGCCGGTGGATGGGGACGGCGCCCCACTCGTCGTAGAAGACCTCGCGGGAGGCCGACGGCTCGGGGCGCGGGTCGCCGTGGGGTCTGCGTCCGATGACCGGGCGGGTGATCGGGCCGATGCCGGAGACGCGGAGGTTGACCCACTCGACGCCGTGCCGGGGATCGTCCCGGTAGCCGTACCCGTAGAGCTTGCGGTGCTCGGTGTGGAAGCGGTCCAGCACCTCGGCCCGCCAGTCCTCGTCCAGCGGGCCCGAGGGCGCGGGCACCCTGACCTCGTAGGCCTGGCCGTAGTAGCGCAGGTCGGCGCTGCGCGCGTAGACGTGCGCGCCGGTGGCGAAGCCCTCGCGGTCCAGGGCGGAGGCGGCCCGCCCCTCCAGCTCGCCGAAGATCTCCCCGGCGGTCTCCAGGGAGAGGTCGCGGGTGACGAAGGTGCGTACGTAGTCGTTCTTGACGTCCACGGTGAGCAGCCCGAAGGCCGAGACGTTGCCCGGGTCGGGCGGGACGATCACCGAGGGCAGGCCGAGGATGTCGATCAACCGGCAGACCAGCAGCGGTCCCGAGCCGCCGAAGGCGACCATGGGGAAGTCGCGCACGTCCAGGCCGCGTTTGACGGTGATCTGGCGGATGGCGTTCGACTGGTTGAACGCGCTGATCTCCAGGATGCCCGCCGCGGTCCGTTCGGGCGACAGGCCAATCTTGCCCGCGAGCGCCTCGACGCCCTCGCGGGCGGCGTCGGCGTCGAGCGGGATCTCCCCGCCGAGCAGGTGCGGGGGGACCCGGCCGAGGAAGACGTGCGCGTCGGTGACGGTGACCTCGGTGCCGCCCCGGCCGTAGCAGAGCGGCCCTGGGTCGGCCCCGGCCGACCTGGGCCCGACCTTCAGCGTGCCCTCGGGGGAGATCCACGCGACGGAGCCGCCGCCCGCGCCGACGGTCACGATGTCGATCATCGGGATCTTGCAGGGGTAGCGGCCGATGCTGCCCTCGGTGGTCAGGGACGGTTCCCCGTCGACGACCACCGCGACGTCGGTCGAGGTGCCGCCGCCGTCCAGGGTGATCACCGAGGGGTGGCCCGCGGTGGCGGCGATCAGCGCGGCGCCGAGCGCGCCCGCGGCCGGTCCCGAGAGCACGGTGGTGATCGGCTGGTGCACGACCTCGGCCGCGGACAGCACGCCGCCGTTGCTCTTCATGACGGAGAACGGCATGCCACGCGCGGCCACATCCGGTGTGGACGGCGGCGCCGCGTCCGTGACGTCCTTCTCGTACGCCGGGATGCCCGCGTCCCGCGCGTGGCTCGCCGCCTCCAGGCGTTCGGCCAGGTTGGCGATGTAGCGGCGCATGGTCGGTTTGACCGCCGCGTCGACCAGGGTGGTGACCGACCGTTCGTACTCGCGGTACTCGCGCAGCACGTCGCACGAGATCGAGACGACGGCGTCCGGGTGCTCCCGTTCGAGGACGTCCCGCATGCGCAGCTCGTGGGCGGGGTTGGCGTACGAGTGCAGGAAGCACACGCCGATCGCGGTGATGCCACGGTCGCGGAACCACCGGGCCGCCGCGACGGCCTGTTCCTCGTCGAACGGCCGCACCTCGGCTCCGGTGTGGTCCAGGCGCCCGCCGACGGTCCTGATCCGGCGCACCGGGACGATGCGGGGCGGTTTCACCCAGAAGTAGGAGTTGCCGTAGCCGTCCGGCACGCTCTGGCGGGCGATCTCCAGGACGAACTCGAAGCCCTCAGTGGTGACGAAGCCCAGGTCGGCGATGCGGTCTTCGAGGAGCTGGTTCGTGGCGACCGTGGTGCCGTGCACGACGGCCGACACGGCCTCCATGGTCACGTCCTCCGCACCGGCCGCCTTCCGCAGGACTTTCCGCACCCCCTCCATGAACCCGTCGGCCGGGTTGGCGGGGGTGGAGGGAGTCTTGGTCGTGGTGATCTCACCGGTCTGCTCGTCCACCGCGACCACGTCGGTGAACGTGCCTCCGGTGTCGACACCGATACGGACGCTGCGCATCCCCCGTGTCTACCCAGTCCCGGCGAGTCCACAAATCGGCGGACCCTGCCGAAGCTGCGCCCGGTCCTTGGGCAGTGTTGGCGGGAAACGGCCTCGCCGGGACGATCCCGCCGCCACGATCTCGGGCCGGAGGGCGGTGGAAGGCGGCGGGAAGGCGATCGGAAGACAACGGAAAGCGGCGGGGACCACCGGGGACCGTGGGGACGGGACCCGGCCGCGGGGGCATCGGTGGGCGCGGGAGCGGGACCTGGCCGCGAGACACCCGAGGTGGACCCTAGCGGCGGCGGGGGCCCATGGTGGTGTTGATCACCGCGTCGGCGTCGTGCGCGTGGATCTTGGCGGCGAGGCGGATGGCCATCTCGTTCGTACGGCGCAGCTCGGCCTCGACCCGGTCCTTGCCGGACTGGCCGACCTGCACGCCGAAGTAGGCGCCGATGACCGCGCCCGAGACCCCGACGAGCCCGGCGAACGGCGCGGCCGTGTCGCCCTCGCGCAGCGCGATCACCACGAAGCCGATCAGGATGACCACGAGACCCATGACGACGACGTAGAACCCGTACCGCCAGCGAGCCGCCTCGGCCTGGGCGGCGACGGCCTCGTCCTCGGTCATCATCGCCGCGAGCGCGGTGGGCATCTCGGTGGGCTCCGTACCGGAGGAACCGGGGGTCACGATGGCCGGGGTCTTCCCTAGGGGTGGAGCGGAGTTGTTGGTGGTCGTCACTGGTTCTCCCACTTTTCGATAGACCAAAAGGAATCTCCCACGGTTTTCGCCGCCAAGCCAAGTCAGGGCATGTCGTGGCTTGTCATGACTTGCCAACCGGGGACCACCCACTTCTACCAGCGCATCTTCCGCCCAAACGTCCTCATCCACACCACAGCTCGCTGTCAGGTGTAGATCGTTACCTTTCGGGCGGACACCCGAGGACGGGCCGTCCACGAAACATGGGGATCACGATCCATGACCGGTCCACTAAAGCGCGATCAGATGAGATAGAAGACATTCACTCAATTTCATCCGGTTCTCAGAGGTATCTGTGACAAAGCTCCTCCGGTTCCTCCGGCTCCTCGTGGCCCCGCTGTCCGCCGCCACCCTCCTGCTCACCGTGTTCTCGGCCCCCGCCCGCGCCGACACCGACCCCGTGCTCGCCGCCCAGTGGCAGGTCGCGTGGAACACCTACCGGTTCTACGAGCACCTGACCGCCCCCCTCCCGATAACGGGACGCAGCCAGGCCAGGCGTGACATCTCCATCGAGATCAACGCTCCGGTGGAGCACGTGTTCGACGCCTACTCGAACATCAACAACCACCTCGGCATGCACTCGTTCCTGAAGCGGGTCGTCACCCACGCCGACCGGACCGAGGCCGGGGTACGTTACGTCGACTTCACGGCCGTGGAGGACATCCCGGTCGCCGGGCTGCCCGTCACCGCCAACACGCACGCGCAGCAGCGCATCCACCGCGACGACCTCTACTACGAGACCGACAGCTGGACGCTGCCGAACGTCGTCACGCACCAGAAGATCGTCTTCGAGGACCTGGGCGACGGGCGGACGCGCGTCACCGAACACCTCATCTTCGAGGCGAGCGTCCTGCTCATCGACTTCACCGTGACGAACGGCGTCTCCTCCCACCAGGCGACACAGGCTGGTCTCAAGGCGGCGATCGAGAGCGGCGAGCTCTGACCCACCGGCCGAGGGGGCTCGGCGAGCCCCCTCGGTCCTCTCGGCTTCCTCCGCCTTCCCCCGCCTTCCTCCCCGGAACGATCACCAGGGGTGGAGATCGCGGAGCGTGCCCGGAGTACTAGGCTGGCGCCCCGTGACCGAATTGTCTGCCCTCTCCGCCGTTCCCGCCGGTTCCCGGGACGGAGTGTTGCGTTTCTACTTCGGGCCGATGGACTGCGGCAAGTCCACCCTGGCCCTGCAGATGAACTACAACCACGGACGCCAGGGCAGGCGCGGCCTGGTGCTCACCAAGCACGACCGCTCGGGCACCCCGCAGGTCACCAGCCGGATCGGCCTGGGCAGCGCGGCCGTCGAGGTCGTCGACGACCTCGACCTGGTGGCCCTGGTCCGCGCGCACGAGCCCATCGACTACGTCATCTGCGACGAGGCGTGCTTCTACACGGTCGCCCAGATCGAGCAGCTCGCCGACCTCACCGACGTCTACGGCATCGACGTCTACGCCTTCGGTCTCGCCTCGGACTTCCGCTCGCAGATGTTCCCGGCCACCCAGCGGCTGTTCGAGCTGGCCGACGAGATCAGCCGCCTGCAGGTCGAGGTCCTGTGCTGGTGCGGGCGTCCCGGACGCCTGAACGCCCGGGTGGTCGGCGGCAAGATGGTCCGTACGGGCGAGCAGGTCGTCATCGGCGACACCGGTGCCGACCCGATCCGCTACCAGGTCCTGTGCCGCCGCCACTACCGCTCCGGCGAACTCGGCCTGCCCGGCTGACCCTCCGGGCGGGCGGGTGTCAGACGGGGCAGTGCCCCTCGTCGTCGCAGGCGTCGCCACCGGCCGTGGCAGCCGTGGCGGCCTTGACGGCTCTGGCGGCCGGTGACTGGCCGGTGCGCTCGGCGACCTCTTCGAGGGCGGCGAGCAGGGTGTCCTCGGGCTGGGCGCCGGAGACGGCGAACTGCCCCTCGAACAGGAACAGCGGCACCGAGCTGACACCGATGGCGCGGGCCTGGGCCAGCTCCTCCCTCACCGCCGCCACGCCGTCCTCCCCGTCCAGGTCGGCCCGTACGCCGAGCTCGCGGGCCAGCCCGGCGAGAACCTCGCGGGAGCCGACGTCGAGGCCGTCGGTGAAGTGGGCGCGGAAGAGGGCGTAGAGCGCCTCCTCCCCCTTGCCCTGCTCCCCGGCGAGCTGGATGAGGCGGTGCGCGTCGAAGGTGTTGGCCTGGATCGAGTGGTCGAAGTCCAGTGCCAGCCCGTCCTCGGCGGCGACCCCGGTCACCCTCCCGAACATCTGGGCGGCCTGCTCGGCCCCGCCGAACTTCGCGGCGGCCCAGGTGAGCGTGAGCTCGCCGTTGGACTTCGCGTCCGGGGCGAGCTGGAACGGCCTGAACTCGACCTCCACCTCACCGCCCTTGGCCCGGTAACGCTCCACGGCGCGGGCGAAGCGGGTGTGGCCGATATAGCACCAGGGACAGACGACGTCTGAGTAGATTTCAACCTTCACACCACGCTGCAACCGGTACGGGGACCCGCTGATTCCACTGATTCGTCCCGTCACCGGTGGACGCGGGCCGCGTCTCCGGCCAGGACGGCGGGCGAGGTGCTCACGGTCAGTACGGCAGCGGCCTTCCCGACGGGCTCCGCAGGTCCAGCACGCGCCGGGCAGGGCGCCGTGGGCGCCTGCGGATCCGGATCCGGATCTGGTGACACATCGTTCGCGACTCCTGTCGTGTGCGGGTACAGGCCAGGCCCGCCGTCCTGGCGGCGTGGGTCGCCCAGGTCGTCCGTAGGGAAATCCTGTCGTGGCGGATGAGCCGGGTCCCGGAGGGTTCCCCCGGCCCTCTCAGGCCGCCGTACCACCCGGGGGCGTGTGGGCCAGCTCGAACCAGCTGACCTTCCCCGTGGGTGTACGGTCGCTGCCCCACTGGTCGGAAAGGAGGTCGAGCAGCCGCAACCCGCGCCCTCCCTCGTCGTCCTCGTGGGCGTCACGCGGGCTGGGCAGGTCGGGATTGGCGTCATCCACCTCGCAGCGCAGCGTTCCGTCCCGGTAGGAGACGGTGAGCCGGATCGGTCCCCACGCGTGGCGCAGCGCGTTGGTGACGAGCTCGCTGGTGAGCAGCCGGGCGATCTCGCTCCGCTCGTCAATGCCCCACCGGGTCAGCCGACCGTCGATCAGCCTCCGGGCTTCGGGCACCGAGGCCGGGACGGGGAAGAGCGGCCAGGACGCCCTTTGGGGACGGGGCCGAGGGAACGGGATGACGACCGCGAAAAGGGCGAAAGCGGTGAGCGGGCTCATCCCGACCTCCCGAAGAGGCCGCGATGGGCGGGAACACCGCGTCCGTCGGGCAGGAGTTCCCCGGTGTCCTCGAAGACCACCACACCGTTGCAGAGCAGCCCCCATCCCTGCTCGGGATGGGAGACCATGAGACGAGCCGCCTCATGATCGAAGGCGTCCGCGGACGGACAGGCGGGCATGTGCTGACACACGGCTCTACTCCGATCTTGATTGGCCGCGGAAGGGCCCGGCATTGACCGTGGAGAGGACCCTCACGGAACCCTGGGCGCCGCCCCCAGAAGGAACCCCGCGAAACCCCGGGCATTCACCACGGAAGAGCCCCCCGACCCCGGGCATTCACCACGGAAGGGACTCCCACGGAACTCCGGGTGAGGGAGCGCCTCCACCGGATCGCCTCCGGCCCGTCGGCGACGAGACCGGTTTCCTCCCCGGCCGGGAGGGACCCGTCCCGCTTCCGCTCCCCGGCGACAGTGCCTTCTCGCGTCCGCGTTTCCACGGGATTCAGGCCGGTTCGCGGCGGACGGTTCCGGCGGTGACCGGGAGCCCCCGTCGACGGCCACATTCACCCGTTCGATGACCTGTGCGTGACGTGGGATCTTCTGTCACGCGCCCTGGGCGAACACGGTGTTGATTTCGCCACCATTTATGTGTTGATTCATCTGTGTTTACACCCGTATATGTTGAGCGTCGATAGAGAATTGGCCTTGTCCTGGTAGAGCATTCTTTGCGGTGCAAGATTCTTCCCGCGCCAGGCAAAGAAAGGCGATGGTCCGGGACAACCCTGAGAGCGGGTACGGACCGGCCGAGATCGACAAGGTCACCGCCCCAGACCTCCGGCCGGACGCCTGGCGGGTGACCGGGAGCTAGGGGGTGTAGACGACGGACCACGGGCGGGGCGCGGGCGGCGGCGTCCCGGGGGCCGCTCGCGGCGTCCCGACGACGGCGTCCCTGGCGAGGACCTCGGCCGCCAAGGTGGCGAACCTGGCGGCGGCGGGATGGGCCGGTCGCTCCGGCCAAGCGACGCAGATCCCCCGCCGGAGGGGAGCACCGGCCAGGGGACGCCAGACCAGGCGAGGCTCCCTGCGGGCTATCGCCTCCTGCTCGAACGCCACCCCGTGCCCCGCCAGCACGAGCCCCAGCAGGAACTCCGGGTTGCGGGCGTGCTGGAGGCGTACGGGCGAGAAACCTCCCGCGCGGCAGACGTCGAGCATGCGGTCGTACCACGCCGGAGAGGTCTCGCGGGGAAAGACGACGAGGTCGTACCCGGCGAGGTCGGCCAGCGCGATCTCCCACGGCCGCGCCCTCGGCCGCCGCGACTCCGGCTCCGGCCGTGTCCCGGCCCCGGGCTCCGGGGCCGTCTCGGAGCGTGAGTCCGGCCGTGCCAGTACCAGGGGGGAGGTGCGGGGCAGCACCACGCCCAGCGGGATCTCCACGACGGGACCTGACCGCAGGCCGGGAACGTCGACGGGGTGGTGGACGAGGCCCGCGTCGAGCTGGGCGGAGGTCAGGCGGCGCAGCTGTTCCGGAGTGGTGAGCTCGTGAAGCTCCAGGTGCAGTCCCGGCGTCTCCTCGGCGACATGCCGCAGCAGGGCGTGCAGCGTCACGGCCGGGATCTCCGGGGGTACCCCGACCCGGAGGGTTCCCAGCTCACCGTCACCGGCCTGGCGCATCGTCGCCCGCAGGCGCTCCTCACCGGCGAGGAACCGCCTGGCCTCCCCGACGAGGAGCCTGCCCGCCATCGTGAGCTCGATCTGCCGGTGCGAGCGGTCGAACAGCTCGGCGCCGAGCTCGCGTTCCAGCCTCTGGATCGACTGGCTGAGCGGCGGCTGCGCGATGCCCAGCACCTCCGCGGCGTGGCCGAAGTGCAGTTCTTCCGCGACGACGATGAAATATCGCAGATGCCGGGAGAGGTCCACGGCGTCACGATAGGCGATCGTCCTCGAACCCGCTGACCCCGTAGACCCACCGCGCGTCGCGGGCCCGGTCGCGGATTCGGTGGCGGGTCCGGTGCGCGGGTTCGGACAGGGCCACGGGCTGGATAGCGTTGCGGGCATGTCGGCAGAGGAACGGATAGCGGGAATCTTCGCGTCCGCCGAGGTGGAAGGGCACCTGCACGCGCTGGACGTCGCCGAGGGCCGCGAGATCGCCGTACGCGCCGACGAGCGGGTCGTGATCGCCTCGATCTTCAAGGTGCTCCTGGTCCTGGAGTTCGCCCGCCAGGCGGCGGCCGGTCAGCTCGACCCGGCCGAACGTGTTCTCGCGACGGCGGAGGACAGGCTCGGCGGGTGGGGCGTCGCGGGGTGCGCGGACGACGTGGAGATGTCGCTGCGCGACCTCGCCCACTTCGCCATGCAGGTCAGCGACAACACCGCCGCCGACCTGCTGATGCGGAGGATCGGCCTGGAGACCGTACAGATGCTGGCGGCGGAGCTGGGGCTGACGCGCACGCGCGTGATCGGCGGGCCCAGGCAGGTGCTGGAGTCGATGCTCGCGGACGTGGGGGCGCGGGACGACGCCGAGTTCGCGCGGATCTTCCCGACGCTGCCCCCCGAGCGGGTACGGGCACTGCGGGTCCTCGATCCCGATCACACGACCTCCAGCACGGCTCGCGATGTGACCCGGCTGCTCGGGCTGATCTGGCGGGACGAGGCGGGGCCGCCGGAGGCGTGCGCGGCCGTCCGCGACTACATGACACGGCAGATCTTCTGGACGCGGATCGCCTCGGGTTTCCCACCGGGTACGCGGGTGGCGGCCAAGACGGGAACCCTGCCGGGCCTGCACATGGAGGCCGGGGTCGTCGAGTATCCCTCCGGCGAGAGCTACGCGGTGGCGGTCTTCGCCCGGAGCGGGCAGCTCCCCACCCGGCGTCTCGACGTCGACCTGGCGATCGGCCAGGCCGCGCGGACCGCTGTCGACGCGCTACGAGCCGGATAAGTCCCGCTATCGACGTACTAAACACACCACGAGCCGGGCGAGCCCCGCTGTCGACATGCCAAAACCCAGGCGAGCCCCGCCATCGACGCACCACGGGCCGGATGGTTTCCGTCGCCTCGTGCGTCGTTCAGGAGCCACTTCAGCTGCTCTGATACGCGTTCGCCTATGAGAGACGACGGTCGCGGATCTTGGACGTGGCCGGTCCGGCGATGGTTGGGTCCTCATCGGACCGCACGCGGTCGGCGGTCGTCACCGGGATGTCCGGGTAACGACCGTACGTTCACACGCACCGAAGGGGAGACATGTCCCGATTTGATCGAAGAGGTTTCCTGCGCACCGCGACGGCGGGGGCCGCGCTGGTGCCGATGGCCGGGAGCCTCCTGTCCCCGTCCCCCACCGGGACCGCGACGCCGCGTCCGGGCGGGACGAAGACGGCCGCGACGTTCCGCTGGCTCGGCACGTCGGGCTGGCGCGTGGACGTGGGATCGTCGACGCTCCTCGTCGACCCGTACGTGACGCGGTTCGACACCGGCCTGGCGGCGGGCGCGTTCGATCCCGCCACCCCGCTTGAGGTCGACACCGAGGCGGTCGGCAGGCACACGGGCACGCCACGGGTGGTGCTGGTGACGCACGCGCACTGGGACCACTTCAACGACGTCCCGCACATCGCGACCTCGACCGGGGCCCGGGTGGTCGGCACCGCCACCGCGTGCAACCTGGCGCTGGCGTTCGACGTGAAGGACAGCCTGCTCAGCCCGGTGAAGGGCGGGGAGGTCCTGGACTTCGGCGACTACGTCGTCGAGGTGGTGGCGTCGCTGCACAGCCGCAACGCCAACTACTCCATGCTCTTCCCCGGTGTCCGGCTGACCAGGCCGGACCACCGGCCGGAGAACATCTCCGAGCTGCCAGAGGGCGACACCCTGGCGTTCCAGGTGACGGTCAGGGGCGGCCCGTCGGTCTTCTTCATGGGCGGCAGTGACTTCGTCGAGCGTAACCTCACCGGTCTCGCCCCGGACGTCGCGATTATTCCCACCACCTCCTCGTCGTCCACGTACGACTACGTGCCGCGCCTCCTGCGGGCCCTGGACATGCCCCGGGTGGTCGTACCGGTGCACTGGGACAACTTCGAGGTGGCACTGCGGAACCCGCCGCAGGCCGACGAGAAGTCGCGGAGGAGCCTCACCGAACTCGTCGCGGCGGTACGCAGGGTCAGCCCCGAGACAAAGGTCGTGATCCCGGACTATCTGACGCCGTACACCTTCGGCTGACGCCGTACGCCCTCGGCTGACGCCCACACCAGGACCGCGCCTCCCCCACCGGAGGCCGGGGGAACCACGGTCCGCGCCGGTGGTCCACGCCGCCGCCGATCCGTACCGGTAGCCCGCTCTGCCGGACCGCACCGGTAGTCAGCGCCACCGGTCAGCGCTGGAGACGTCAGGGAACGGAGACGATCTCCTCCAGGCGGGCGGCCAGCTGCTCCGGCTCGCCGTCGACCAGGGCCGACACCCCGCGCCACCAGGCGAACCACTCGCCGCTGCGCCACATCCAGTCGATCCGCTCGATGGCGGCGACGACGTCGCCCTTGTCGCGCCACACCTCACCGGCCTGCTCGGCGGAGGCGCCGTGGCGCAGCGCCCAGGCGTGCAGGGTCGCGGCGGCCTCGGCGTCGACCGGCCGCTCGTACGGGTCGGGGTGCTCGTCCAGCCGGTGGGGGCCGAGCCCGGCGGCGACGCCCCAGCTCCACTGGGCCTCGGCGGGGCGGGAGTAGCGGAGGGAGTCGAAGTCGAGGTTGGAGCCGAGCCCGTCGTCGGAGCGGCGCACGACCACCGCGTCGAGACGGCCGCCCGCGTCGAAGGAGACCACGACCCGCTGGCCGGGGTGCGCGTCCTTGGGCAGCTCGACCCGGTCCTCGGCCTGCCAGGAGTTGAGGTCGGTGACGGCGGACGGACGGCCCCAGGTCTCGTCGGCCGCGTCGTCGGCGATCCAGGCGGCGAGCATCTCCAGGACGGTCAGGTCGGTCCACGGTTCGATCGCCGTGGAGGTCCGGAGCACCTCCTCGGGAGCGGGCAGCTTGTCGCCGCGCTCCTGCCGCCACCACTCCTCGCCCAGCTCGCGGGTGCCGACCAGGAGACCGGCCAGCGCGGCGAGTTCGGTGGACCTACGGGTGAGGGGGGCGCCGCGTGCGAGCTCGACGAAACGCGCGACGCGGTCGGCGCCCAGCGCCGCCTTCGCCTCGCTCAGCAGCTGGGCGGCGTCCGGGCGCTCCTCGCCCAGCAGGTCACGGATCAGTCGTCTGGCCTCGGTCCTTGCATCCTCCGCACGTGCATCACGCATACCGACACGGTACGCCGGGAGATCCTTAGGCGCGAGCGTCACCGGGCGGTACGGCTGTGCCGCCGAGGGCGCGGTTACCGCTTCCTGCCGGTACGGCCGAGCAGCCAGCCGATCACCGCGCTGCCCAGCGCGATGCCCGCGCCCATCCCGAACGCGGCGAGGAGCGACCAGGCGGGGACCCCGGACCTGGGCTGCTTGACCGGGGCCGGGCGCTCGAAGACGTGCGCGGCCCCGGCCTGGCCCGCCACGGCCGACGATCCCGGCGCGGCGAGCGTGGAGGGCGGGGCGGACCCGGCGAGGGCGGCGGACGCGGCGAGCGACGGGTCGCCGCCCGGCGCGATCCCGGCAGGCGCACCGCCGCCGGGAGTGGCGGGGACGACGGGGAGGGCCGGAATCCCCCCGGAGGCGAGGTGGCTCTCCACTGCGGAGAAGAACTCCCCCGCGGTCTTCTTCGCGACGGAGCCCAGCATGCGCTGGCCGACTCCGCCGATCATGCCGCCGATCACGGCCTCGGCGTCGTAGTCGATCCGGGTGCCGCCCTCGACCTCGCTGAGGCGGATCTCCACGGTGGCGTCCACGGTCCCGGGAGCGCCCTGGCCCCGGGCCTTGAGCACGAACCGTTCCGGCGCCTCGGGCTCCGACAGGGCGACCTCGCCCTGGTAGACGCCCTTGATGGAGGCCACCCCCGCGGTGACGGTCATCCGGTAGGTGTCCGGCCCCGTCTCCTCCAGGCGCTCACACCCCGGGATCGTGCGTACGAGCACGGCCGGGTTCTGGAGCGCTGACCACACACGATCTCTGTCGATGCCGAGCACGGCACTGCCTGCGAGCTTCACACCAAGCACCCTAGGCAATCGCCGGGCGGACGGATAACAGCAACATCTGCCCGCCGCCGCGACCTGCCCTTGTCAGTGCTGCCCCGGTATCCACGGAACACGACCTAGCTGGTGGGCACGGGAGTCTTCGCCCGCAGGGGCACGCCCACGTCGTGCAGGTGACGCAGCGCCTGCGCGTACGAGCTGATGAGCCCGGACTCCAGGTAGGAGACGCCCAGCTCCTCGCAGTACGCCCGGACGATCGGCTGGGCGCGGCGCAGGTTGGGCATCGGCATGCTCGGGAAGAGGTGGTGCTCGATCTGGTAGTTGAGCCCGCCGAGCGCGACGTCGACGAACACGCCGCCGCGTACGTTGCGCGAGGTCAGCACCTGGCGCCGCAGGAAGTCGAGCTTGTCCTCGCCCCTGAGCATCGGCATGCCCTTGTGGTTGGGGGCGAAGGTGCAGCCCAGGTAGACGCCGAAGAGCCCCTGGTGCACGAAGAGGAAGATCACGGCCTTGCCGGGAGACAGCACCGCGAACAGCGCGCTCACGTACAGGACGGTGTGCACGACCAGCAGCGCGCCCTCCACGGCCCGGTGCTTCATCGTCGGGCGCAGCAGCGCCCGGACGCTGGACACGTGGAGGTTGAACCCCTCGAGCGTGAGCAGCGGGAAGAACAGGAACGCCTGCCAGCGGCCCACGAACCTGGGCAGCCCCTTGCTCACGGCGGCCTGCTCACGCGACCAGAGCAGGACGTCGGGGTTGACGTCGGGGTCGTGGTCCTCGTGGTTGGGATTGGTGTGGTGGCGGGTGTGCTTGTCCATCCACCAGCCGTAGCTCATGCCGATGGCGACGTTCCCGGCCACCAGCCCGGCGATCTCGCTGGAGCGGCGGGAGCGGAAGACCTGGCGGTGGGCCAGGTCGTGGGCGACGAGCCCGATCTGGGCGAACACCACCGCGAGGAAGACCGCCACCAGCAGCTGGTACCACGAGTCGCCGAGGGCGAAGAACGCCACCCAGCCGCCGACGAAGGCCGCCGCGACCAGGGTGAGCCGCACGGCGTAGTAGCCGAAGCGCCGTTCGAGCAGCCCCGCCTGGGCGATCCGGCGTGACAGGCGGCCGAAGTCACTGCCCCGTTCCCCGTTTCCTGGGGCGGCGGGAAGGTCCGCGTCATCGATCGCGGTTGAGTTGGTCACGGTTCTCCTCAGGTGGGCCGGATCACTCGACATGATTACGTCAGCAAGGGGGCCACAGGTCGGCGTCAAGCAAGACGACCATCCCAGGATTCCGTGGTCGCCGCGATCGTAAACCCCCGCTCCCACCCCAGCTTGTGGTAGTGCTGACCCTACCCCGGCGGGTGCCCGGATTAGGGGATGGTCACAAGATAGCCACCGGAGTAAGCTCCTTCAGGCTTTTGACACCTTTAGGTGCGCTAGGTCGGACTCCTCTGCCGACAGGGCTGGCAGGATGGTCGCCCATGGCATCGGGGACATATTGGACAATCAGAACGGCGGCGGCGACGGCTCTCGCGATGAGCGCCGGGTGCGCCACGGGTCTCGACGGTGAGGTCGACGACGGTGTCACCCCCGCGCCGGGCGCCTCCCGGGCGTCGAAGGCCCCCTCCGGTGACCGGGTGGCGAAACCCACCGGGCCGCCCGGGGTGACACCCGGGCCGGGCGAGGTGGGCAGGCTCCCCCGCCCCGGCGACGGCCTGCCCCCGGTGATCAGCTCCATTCCCACCGAACGGAAGGTCGTCTTCCTCACCATCGACGACGGCTGGGAACAGGATCCCGGTTTCGTGGCGCAGGTCCGCGACCGGCGGATCCCCGTGGCGGCCTTCGTCACCCGCGACGCCGTGGAGGCCAGGGGCACGGCCGACCCGACCGCCCAGGGCGGCAGGTTCCTCGGCGCGGGCAAGTGGGGGTACGTGCGCGACCTGCGCGACGCGGGGGCGACGATCGAGAACCACACGCTGACCCACCCCAACCTCCCCGCGCTCGGCTACGAGGGACAGAAGGCCGAGATCTGCGGCATCTCCAAGCTGATCCGCAAGCACACCGGCACCGCGCCCACCCTGTTCCGGCCGCCGTTCGGCAACCACAACACCCTGACCCGCAGGGCCGCCAAAGCCTGCGGCATGGACGCGCTCCTGCTCTGGACCGCGACCGTGCAGCCGGGCGGGAAGATCGCCTACCAGGTGCCCGACAAGAAGCTCCGTCCCGGCGACATCCTGCTGCTGCACTTCCGCCCGAACCTCGCGCGCGACTTCCGGATCCTCGTCGCGAAGATCAAGCGCCGGGGCTTCGCGATCGGCAACCTCGACGCGTACCTGAGGGCGGCGACCCGCTGACGTCCGGGCCGCACGGATCGCCTCCGTGTCGTCTTTCTCGACGCGTGCCCGAAAACAGCGACCCGCTCAACGCGTACCCAAGTACGGTGACCCGCTCAGCGTGGCCCCTGCTCATGAAGACGCGGCCCCTGCTCATGAAACGGCCGGACGGCCCGTCCCCTTCGAAGGGGACGGGCCGTCCGTGGATATATGTGGTCACTCACTCTCGGCGGTGTAGAGGTACTCCCAGTCGCCGCACCGGGTGGGGTAGGAGCTGTGCTGGCCGATCTGGCAGACCTGGACGCGGACGCCGTCGACCCTGTGCTTGCTGAACGCGAACTGCTTGGCGCCCCCGGCCCCGCAGTACGTGTAGGACCTGCCGTCGTACCACCTGTCGCCGTCGTCGCCGAAGTGGTGGACCGCGAACTTCACGTAGGCGCACTTGCCGCCCCGCTGGTACGTGCGGTGGTCGAGGTCGTACAGCCTGCCCCTGACGTCGACCCGGTTCCACTTCTGCCGGTTGTCCCACTCGACGCCGATCCAGCCGTGGCTCTTGGCCCTGTGGTCGGCCGAGTAGTACGGGCCCCAGTTCTCGCTGTAGTCGTAGCCGGACGAGCCGGTCGCGGCCGTGGTCGCCGCCGGGGCCGCCGTGGTCGCGGCGTTCGCGGTGACGGGTGCGGCGAGCGCGATCGCGCCGAGGGCGGCCGTGGCCAGCAGACCGGCGGCAAGTCGCTTGATCATGTTTTCTCCCCTTGTCTCCCCGAACCGGCTTCTGCCGATTTCCCCGTGGAGTGACTCATTTGTAGGAGGAGGGGCTTGCAGGTCCCCGTACCGCTTCTTACGGAGCGCTTGCGAGCGGTTTGCAGTGACTTACCGGAAGTGACTTACCGGAGCAGTGACTTACCGGAGCGGCGACTTACCGGAGGGGCGACTTACCGGAGGGGCGGCTCGCAGGAGGCGGGTCCGCCGCCCGGCGTACCCGGAAATCACCCCGGAGGCGGACGCCCCGGAGGGGGTGCCCGGACCACCATGGAGTCACGCCCCGGGGGAAGCGGGCGCGGGGGTCACCCGGTCGCCCGATGCGACGGGACGCCCGGAGGGATCCCCGGGGGACGAGGGAGAGCCGCGTCGCGAGCCGACGGAAGACGATCTCGGTCCGGCGGAGAAGTGCGGTCTCCCGCCGGGCCGTGTGACGAAGATCGCAGCGGCTCGCGGCGCCTCCCTCCCCCATAGCTCTACAAGTCGTAGTACTACTAGAAGTAGAACTACAAGCCGTAGAGCTTCGGCCCGTGAAGGGAACGCGAGGGGAAGATGGACGCACTAGACCTGGCTCGGTGGCAGTTCGGGGTGACCACCGTGTACCACTTTCTGTTCGTACCGCTGACGATCGGTCTCGGCGTCTTCGTGGCCGGTCTGCAGACCGCGTGGCACCGTACGGGCAAGGAGCACTACCTGCGGCTCACGAAGTTCTTCGGGAAGCTCTTCCTGATCAACTTCGCGATGGGCGTGGTGACCGGCATCGTGCAGGAGTTCCAGTTCGGCATGAACTGGAGCGAGTACTCGATCTTCGTGGGTGACGTCTTCGGCGCCCCGCTGGCCCTGGAGGCGCTGCTCGCGTTCTTCCTGGAGTCGACCTTCATCGGCCTGTGGATCTTCGGCTGGGACAGGCTGCCCAAACGCGTCCACCTGGCCACCATCTGGGCCGCGGTCATCGGGTCCAACCTGTCGGCGTACTTCATCCTCGCCGCCAACGCCTGGATGAAGCATCCGGTCGGGTACGAGGTGGTCGACGGCAAGGCCAGGATGACGGACCTGTGGGCGGTGCTCACCAACTCCACCGCGCTCGCCCAGGTGCCCCACGTGATCGCGGGGGCCTTCGTCGTGGCGGGCGGCTTCGTGCTGGCGGTCTGCGGCTACCACCTTCTGCGCGAGCGCCGTACCGGTACCGGCGAAACCGGCGGGACCACGGCGGCGCGAGGCGCGAGCATCTGGCGGACCCCGATGCGGGCCGCGCTGCTGATGACCGCGATCGCCGGGGCCCTGGTCGCGGGCAGCGGCGACACGTCGGCCAGGCTGCTGTACGAGCAGCAGCCCATGAAGCTCGCCGCGGCCGAGGGGCTCCGGCACGACACCGCCGGGGCGCCGTTCTCGCCCGTCCCCGGGCTGGAGGTGCCCCAGCTGCTCAGCCTCCTGTCCACCCACGACCCGAACGCCGTGGTCCAGGGCACCGAGGACCTGCAGGCGCGGTACGCGGAGCGCTTCGGCCCCGGCGACTACCTGCCCAACCTCCCGGTGGTCTTCTGGTCCTTCCGCGTGATGATCGTCTTCGGCCTGTCCACGGTGGGCCTGGCGGTGCTCGGCCTCTGGCTGACCCGCCGGAGGCGCCGGGGCGCTCTCCGTACCCCGCGGGAGGTCCCCGCCTGGTTCGCCAGGATCTGCGTGCTCGCGCTGCCGCTGCCGACCATCGCGGTGATCTCCGGCTGGCTGCTCAGCGAGATCGGCCGCCAGCCGTGGACCGTCCAGGGCGAGCTTCTCACGGCCGCGAGCGTCTCACCGGGCGTGAGCCTGGCCGAGGTGGCCGTCTCGCTCGCGGTCTTCACGGCGCTCTACGGCGTGCTCGCGCTGGCCGAGGCCGTACTGCTCACCCGCCACGTCAAGGCGGGCCCCGAGCCCGCCGCCCCCGCCGCTCCCCTCACGCCGCCCTCCCGCGACGACGACGAGCCCGCGGACGCCCGGCTCCAGCCGACCCTCATGTACTGAAGGCGACGACGATGGAACTCACCACCTTCTGGTTCGCGGTCATCGCGTTCCTGTGGACCGGCTACTTCGTGCTGGAGGGCTTCGACTTCGGCGTGGGCATGCTGGCACCGGCACTGGCCAGGAACGAGGCCGAGCGCAAGCAGGTCCTGGGCACGATCGGCCCGGTCTGGGACGGCAACGAGGTCTGGCTGATCACCGCGGTCGGCGCCATGTTCGCCGCCTTCCCCGCCTGGTACGCCGGGCTGCTCAGCGAGTTCTACCTGCCGATCCTGCTGGTCCTCGTCGGGCTGATCGTGCGCGGCGTCGGCCTGGAGTGGCGCGGCAAGGTCCGGCACGCCTCCGACCGCGCCTGGTGCGACCTGGGCGTGCTGGTCGGCAGCGCCCTGCCCGCGTTCCTGTGGGGCGCGGTCTTCGCCGACCTGCTGCGGAACAGCGCGACGGCCGCCCTGGTCGGCGGGGTGTTCTCGCTCTCGGTGTGCGTGCTGCACGGGGCGGTGTTCGTCGCGCTCAAGACCACCGGGCCGGTGCGCACCCGCGCCCGGCGCGCCGCGATGATCGCCTCCGCGGTGGCGCTGCCCGCCGCGGTGGCGGCCCTGTCGCACATTCCCGTCGCGGGTACGGCGGTCGGCGCCTGGTCGGCGGTCCCGTGGCTGTGGGCGGGCGCGCTCGCCTCCATGGCGGCCCTGGCCGCCGGGGTCGCGCTGACCTGGCGCGGCCGGGACGGGTGGGCCTTCGCCGCCACGGCCTCGTCCATCGCGCTGGGCGCCGCCGCCCTGTTCGGCGCCCTGTGGCCCGCCCCGCTCCCCGGCCTCACCGTCGCCGAGGCCGCCTCTGGCCCGTACACGCTGGGCGTGCTGACCTGGATCGGCCTGATCGCGCTGCCGTTCGTGCTCGGCTACCAGGCGTGGTCGTACTGGGTCTTCCGCAGGCGCCTGGTCGCCGAGGTCTCCTGAGAGCACCGGACGTCCCGGCACACGCCTCAGTGCATGCCGAGTCTGGCGAGCGGCTCGACGAGCTCCCTCTCCTCGTACGACAGGTGCGACAGGAGCGTGTCGGTCAGCAGGTCCATCGCGGCCCGCAGGGCCTTGTGGCCGTCCGGTTCGGCGACGAAGGCGACCAGCGCCCGGTCGACGCCTTCGAGGACCTCGTGGATGACGTGGTGCTCCTGCTCCAGACGGTCGACGACGGGCACCAGCCGGGGGTCCGCGCGGCGCAGATGAGGGAAGAGGGCCTGGTCCTCGATGGTGTGGTGGGTCGTGACGACCCGGCAGTAGGACTCGCAGTACACGCCGACCGTCCAGTTGTTCTGGCGCATCGTCATGGTGTTGATGTGCGAGCGCGCGATACCGGGATCCATCGCCCCGGAGGTGACCTCCTCGACGAGCCGCCGTACCTCGGCCAGCTCCTGGCGGAGGTGGTCGTGGACGTCGACAAGATGGCGTCCGGCCGCCTGCTCCCCCGGGGTGTAGGTACGGGCCGGGTCGGGCGCCGGGCCGGTGGGCCGGGTGGTCTCGTCCCAGACCTGGACGTCGGCGAGCCGGGTGCCGTCGTCCGGGGTCGGCGTGACCCCCAGGGCGGGCGGGACCCCGCCTCCGGCGCGAGCGGGCGCGGTGACGGCCGGTGACATGCTCCGCGCATCGGCCATCGTGCCCGTCCCGGCAGATGTGCTCGTCCCGGCGGGCCGGGCCTCGGTGACGGCCGGGGGCGCGCTCCGCGTGCTCACCTCCGCGGGCCGGGGCCGGTCCGCGACGGCGGGCGCGCTCGAAGCGGCACGCCCGGCCTCCACGAGCTCGCGTACGCCGGGAACGACCTCGGCGGCGAAGCGCCGGATGTCGTCGGGGTCGTCACTCGCGAGGATGTAGGCGCTCATCCCCTGCTCCAGGGTGAGCTCGGCGAGCTGCTCGGCCCAGACGTCCGCCGGTCCCTGGAGGAAGCCCCGGCCAGAACCAGTGAAGGTTCCGGCGATGTTGTACAGGCGCCGTACGTCGGCGGGTGAGCGTCCCGCGCCGAGGGCGGCCTCGTCGATGGCCGCGTTCATGGCCGGGAGGGTGTCCAGACCGGCGTAGGCGTGGCTGGGCAGCCAGCCGTCCGCGAGCCTCCCGGTCATGTCGAGCATGCGCCTCTTGTAGGCCCCCAGCCAGATGCCGACGTCGTGGACCGGCGCCGGGCCGGGGTGCGCCCCCCAGACGCGGTGGTGACGGCCGTCCACCCGTACGGCTCCCCCCTCGGCCTCCCAGACGGCCCGGATGACCTGGATGCCCTCCTCCAGCGCGTCGACCCCCTCGGCGGCGGTCAGCCGGGGGCCGCCGAGGGCGGCGACGCCGTCCCGGAAGGCGCCCGCTCCGAGCCCGAGCTCGACGCGGCCGCCGCTGAGGATGTCCAGGGTCGCGACGCTCCGGGCGAGCACCGCGGGCGGGCGCAGGGGCAGGTTCGCCACGTTCGGCGACACCCGCAGCGTCGAGGTACCGGCCGCGATGACCGACAGCAGCGTCCACGTGTCCAGGAACCGCGCCTGGTACGGATGGTCCTGCACGGTCACCAGGTCCAGACCGGCCTGCTCGGTGAGCCTGGCGAGCGCGACGACCCGCTCGGCCCGCTCGGCCACCGGGGTCAGGAAGGTCCCGAACAGCAGCTCGTGCCCGTAGTCGGCCATGTCTCTCCTCGGTGCGTCATCTCGGATGCGCGACACCGCGATGGTGCGGCAGGACAGATCGTATGTAAAGCAGATGAATTGTCAAACAGAAGGTCTCCCAGACCGTCGATCCTGGTAATCTCGTGGCATGCCGGCGACCCGACGTTCCAGTGCCGAGACCCCGGACGCCCTCGACAGCGACCTGGGCTGGACCCTCGGGGTGGTCTTCCGCTCCTATGTCAAGACCGCGAACGCGCTGGTCAGCCACCTTCCCGGCGGCCCGCGCGGCTATCAGGTGCTCGCCGCCGCGGCCCAGGAGCTCCCCGGTGGGCAGGGCGCGCTGGCGCAGCGTCTCGGCGTCGACAAGACGGTCATGACCTACCTGCTCGACGACCTGGAGAAGGCCGGGCTGGTCGAGCGCCACCCCGACCCCGCCGACCGGCGCAACAAGCGCGTCGTCGCCACCGAGCGGGGCAGGGCGACCTGGACCGACACGCAGACCCGGCTGGAACACGCCGAGGACCACGTGCTGGCACCGCTGGACCCGGCCGACCGCTCGGTGTTCCGGGAGCTGCTGCGCAAGCTGGCCGTTCGGGCCAACACCCTCGACCCGGTGCACGACACCTGCCAGCTCGTCGAGGAGCTGGCCTCCGACAGCGCCCCCGCCGCCCCCGACGCCCCTGCCGCCCCCGCCAAACCGCGGCGCTCCGCCCGAGGCTGACCACCGGCCGTCACGAGCGCCCGGCGGCCCCCCGGTCCCACGACGGGTCTTGACGCGAACAGGCCGGGACCCCGCGGGCGCCCGATCGATTCCCCGACCCCGTGAAATCCGTCCCGGCGGAGGACGTCACGCGGACGCGAGATTGACCTCAAGAACGCTTGAGGTTGAAGGATGACCTCCATGGCACCCCTCATGGACATCGGAGTGATCCTGCCCAACGTCGCCACGCAGCGGGAGCAGCGGCTCGACCTGGGCACCGCCGCCCGGCACGCGGAGGGGGCGGGGCTGGACGGCGTCTGGCACGGCGACCACCTGGCCACCGGGGCGGCGTCGCTGGACTGCGCCGTGGCACTGGCCGTCGCGGCGGGGGCGACGACACGGATCCGGATCGGGACGAGTGTGTTCATCCCGGCGATCCGTCCCCTGGCGTGGTCGGCCAAGCAGGTCGCGAGCCTGCAGCACGTCTCCGGCGGGCGGCTGGTCCTGGGCGTCGGATCCGGCGGCGGGGCCGGGCAGTGGGCGGCGGCCGGGGTGCCGTACGGCGAGCGCGGCAGGCGCACCGACACCGCGCTGGAGCTGCTGGCGCGGCTGCTGACCGGGGAGACCGTCACGCTGGTGGACGAGCCGGGAGAGGTACGCCTCGAACCGGCCGTGACACCCCCGCCGGTCTGGGTCGGCAACGCGTCGGCGGTGGCCGTACGGCGGGCGGCACGCCACGGGGACGGCTGGTTCCCCTCGATGATCCCCCCGGCGGCGGTGGCCTCGGGCAGGGCCAGGCTGGCCGAGCTCGCCGCCGCCCACGGACGCCCGGAGCCGGTCGTCGCCATCGGCGCCGCGGGCGTCCTCGGCTCGGCGCCCGGCCTGCCCACCCGCGAGTCCATCGCCTCGGGCATCACCGGGTACGGCATCCCGCTGGAGGAGGCGCTGCGGCTCCCCATCGTCGGCGAGCCCGCACGGGCGGCCGAGCGGCTGGCCGCCTACCACGAGGCCGGGGCGCGTCACGTCGTCCTGGGATTCGCGGGAGGCGACTGGCGCGAGCAGTGCGACCTGCTGGCCGAGGCCCGCGCCCTCCTGTCCTGACCGTCGGCCCCGCCCGTACGTCCTCCGGGTGAATTCGCCCTCGCCCGGAGCCCGCTCAACCCGGAACCGAGCGGTGGACCACCGGCCGGGCCACCTCAGGGGGCGTCCATCAGCGGCAGCCGGAGCACGAACCGGGCGCCGCGCGGCGCGTCCTCGATCGTCAGGGTTCCGTTGTGGGCGTGGGCGATGTCCCGGGAGATGGCCAGGCCCAGCCCGCTGCCCCCGGGATCGCGGCGCCGCCCCTCGTCCAGGCGGACGAAGCGCTCGAAGACGCGTTCACGGTCCTGCGGCGCGACGCCGTCCCCGTCGTCGGCCACCGTGACGACGGCCTGGCCGCCCGCGCGTTCGGCGGTGACGTCGATCCTGGTGTCGGCGTGCCTCCGGGCGTTGGCCAGGAGGTTGTTCAGGACCCGGATCAGCTGGATCCTGCTGCCCTGGACCTTCACGTCGTGGCCGGTGTGGACGTACGTGGGCACACCGTCCGTCTGGGCCTTCACCTCCCCGGCGACCAGCACGCCGAGGTCGATCGGCTCGTGCGCCACGGGCTCGTCGGCGCGCAGGCGGGACAGCACCAGCAGGTCGTCGACGATCGCCTCCAGCCGGTCGGTCGCCGACAGGGCCTCCCTGACGGTCTCGCCGGGGTCGACGTCGCCGGGGTAGAGCACCGCCTCCTCCAGCCGGGTACGCAGGCCGGTGAGCGGGGTCCTGAGCTCGTGGGAGGTGGTGGAGGCGAACCGGCGCTGCAACCTCACCGCCTCCTCCAGCCGGGCCAGGGTCTGGTTGACGGTGCGGGCGAGCAGCGCGTACTCGGTGCGGCCGGGCGGCTGGGGCACGCGCAGGCTCAGGTCGCTCACGGTGATCTCGGCCGTTCTCGCGCGGATCGCCGCCACGGGGCGCAGCGAACGGCCGGAAACCCACCAGTTCCCCCAGGCCACGAGGGTGACGGCCAGCGCGACCGCGGCGGCGGTGAGGATCTCCAGGTGGTGCGTGGCCAGGATGGGCGGCTGGGCCGTCCCGGCGTAGACGTAGTGGGGCTCACCTCCCCAGAGCACGCGGGTCTCCAGGGGAGGGACCCTGATGGCGGTCAGCATGACGCATCCGCCCCGCGCCGAGCACTCGGCGCTGTCCCGGATCCGGTCGTCCGTGGGGGGTCTCATCGCGCTCAGGGCCGGTCGGCCCGCCGCCGCGGCGCTCGCCGCCACCACCCGGCGGTGGGAGTCGACGAGCTGGAGGAGGTTGATGCGGGTCTCCGGCGTCAGTCGCGGCGTTTTCCCGGGTTCGAGGGATCCGATCAGGTTGGTGGCGGCCCGCTGCGCCTCCCGGAAGACCTGGGCCTGGATCCTGTCGCGGACAAGGAGGTCGATGCTCGTACCGATCACGGCGAGGAAGATCAGGACCAGCCCGCCGATGGCCAGCGTGGAGCGTGCCTGGAGCGAGCCCGGAAGAAGTGACGCCCATCTGCCCCTCAAGGTGGCCCTCCCCCCTCGCGAAAAACGCATGTCGGGCCACCATCGAGAGTAATCATTAAAAAAGTGGTCATTCAATGATCGGCTCATATCCGGGGCAAAAGGAGGTCGGGATATTACCGGCGCTTTTTCCCGGAAAACGCGGTCCGGGCGATACCGGGAGGCCGCTTTCAGGGGAAGCGCCACGAGCCTCCCCGGCCCGTTCCGGACGGCGGTTCGTCAGCCGGGCTGGCTGTTGTCCTTCTGCGCGCCCCAGCCGTGCCAGCCGTCGATCTCGATCCAGGCGCTGACCCGGCCGCGGTCCCGCCGGGGGTACGGCTTCCCGAGATAGTGCCTGGCCAGCCGGTCGATGTCGGCCAGATCCTTGTCCGTACGCATTTCGGCGACATGCCCGATGACGCTGATGTGGGTGTACCAGTCGCTCTCGTCGAGCACGGTGAGGGAGACCCGGGGGTCGTCGCGGAGGTGGTCCAGCCGCTTGCGGCCCTCGTCCATGTTGACCAGGATCCGGCCGTCGTCCCAGAGGTACCAGGTGGCCGTGGACACGGGCCGGCCGTCGGACTTGAGCGTGGTGATGACGGCGTGGTTCGGCTTCTTCAGCATGGCGACTGCCTCGCCGGGAAGCGGTGGCTTCGACATGATCACTCCTCTTCGCCTCGGCGCCCCCGCCCTGGAGGTGACGCGTACGGTTCACGAGATGGACGAGATATACGTCCACGGTGTCACATAGCGGAAAGCGACGGGTCGGCGACCCTCCGCACGCGACCCGTCCCGCGCCGATCCTCGGTACAGCATGACCACAACAGAGCGTGAGGCGCCGACTTTGCGGGCCGCGCGACCGGATCGTTTCCCATGGCTGGAGGGGCCCGATCTCGCCGGGGTGGCCTGCCAGCAGAGATCACAACGAAGCAAGAGGTGGTCATCCGGCGGCTGAGAACCGGTTCCGGTGACCGCGCGGCCTCTCTCCCTCGGCTCCGGGACGACGCTCGGCCCGTACGGGAGGCCCGGTGCCCGCGGTGTCGATGTGCACCGGGTCAGGGAGACGCCCGGAGCCCGCGCCCGAAGGCGTTGAGCGCGGTGGCGGCGAGGGCGAGGGCGAGACCGGCGACGGGGGCGGCGGGGACGCCGAGCAGGGCCAGGGCGGTGGCGGCGACACCGGCCGGGACCCACGTCCAGACGGGAATCGTGCGGGGCGTGCCGCCCCGGCGGCGGCGCCAGGCCTCGGCGGCCATCGGGACGACGAGCGGGGGCAGGGCGGCGGCCAGCGCCGAGAGCCAGGGCAGGAGGTGAAGGTCGAAGCGGAGGACGGCCAGCAGCGTGCCCGGGACGGCGACGGCCAGCATGGCCGCGGTCCTGGAGAGCCCGGGTACGACCGACCTGATCGCCAGGGCGCCGGAGTAGGTGGTGGTCAGGCTGGGGGCGAAGACCGCCGCGGTGACGAAGAGGTTGCCGAACGCCGCGATGTCACCGGTGCCCGCCAGCGTCGCGACCACGTCGGGCGAGCCGGTACGCAGCCACACCCCGGCACCGGCCAGGGTCGCCAGCGACGCGGGGACCACCAGCAGCGCCACGCACACCAGCAGGTCCCGCCGCCCGGCGAGGCCGTGGCTGAAGTCCGGTGCCCGCAGCGCGAAGACGGCGACGTACCCGACCAGGACCGCCACGTCCGGCAGGATGCCGCGGACGTCGGCGGTGACCGGCAGCACGGGCGGGCTCAGCCTGACCACGCACACGGCGACCAGTGCGAGCGCCGCCAGCGTGGTGACGACCGCGATGCGGTTGCCCAGTCGGCCCGAAGCGTAGGAGGCCGCCAGGACGGCGGCGGCCAGCAGCACAGCACCCACCGGTCCCGGCAGGGAGGTCACGGTGCCGAGCGAGGCGCCGCCCAGCCCCACGTTGAAGCCGTTCCAGCCGATCATGGCCAGGGTGAGCAGGACACCCACCGCGGCGCGGGCGGCCGGGGAGAGGTAGGTGGGCGCGACGTCCGTCAGCGTGCCGCCCTCGGTACGGGACGAGCTCAGGCCCAGCATGCCCTGGCCGTACAGGAGCGCGGCCATGAGCGCGGCGCCGAGCAGGACGGCGACGATCGGCACCGCCCCGCCGTGGCGGTCGGCCATCGCCGCCCCCATGGTGAGTGTCGCCGGGGCGGCGCCCAGCCCGAGCCACGCCCCGGCCGCCCCGGTCCAGCGGCGGCCCGCCCGGCCCGGGGAGGACGGGCCCCGCGGGGAGGACGACGTCACGCCGGGGTGGTGTCGGCCTTGACCGGCTTGGCCCTTGCCGCACCCCCCGGCGTCCCCGGCGGCCCCTCCGGCGTCACCGTCGCATTGCCCGGTGTCCCAGACGTCCCCGCCGCACTCCCCGGCGTCCCCGCCGCGCCCCCAGACGTCCCCGCCGTTCCGGGCGCACCCTCCGGCGCCCCGGACGAACCGTCCGGACCGTCCTGATCATCAGGAACGTCAGGAACGTCCGGAACTACGGCCGGTTTCCTCGCGGCGGCGCCGCCGAGGTAGAGGGCTCCCAGACGGGGGTCCTCGACCAGTTCCCTCGCTGGCCCCGAGATGTGCACCCGGCCCAGGTCCAGCACGCAGCCGATGTCGGCCATCTCCAGGGCGCGGCGGGCGTTCTGCTCGACCAGCAGGACGGCGACCCCGGTCCGGCGCATCAGGTCAATCCGCTCGAAGACGGTCGAGGTCGTCTTGGGGTCCAGGCCCATCGACGGCTCGTCCAGCAGGATCACCTTGGGCTCCACCATGAGCGCGCGGGCGAACTCCACCTGCTTCTGCTGGCCGCCGGAGAGCAGGCCCGCGATGCTCGTCCAGCGCTCACCGACCACCGGGAAGATCTCCTTGACCTCCTCGACGCGCCGTCTGAGCCAGGCCCTGTCCCGGACGGTGTAGCCGCCCAGGCGTACGTTCTCCTCGACCGTCATCTCGCGGAACACGCTGTGCCCCTGGAGCACGTGGGCCATCCCCTTGTCCAGGAGGTCCTGCGGCGAGGCGCCGGTGACGTCCCGGCCGCCGAGCAGCACCGACCCCGAGCGCGGGGCGAGCAGCCCGCTGGCCACCTTGAGCACCGTCGACTTGCCCGCGCCGTTCGGCCCGACCAGGCAGACCACCTCGCCCGCGCGGACCGTGACCGAGAGCCCGCGCAGCACCGGCGCCGCCCTGCCGTACCCGGCCTCGACGTCGCGCAGCTCAAGAACGACCTCCCGTGAAACAGGCACTTCAGGCACGTCAGACACCGAGGTATGCCTCCAGCACTCGGGGGTCGTTCCGCACGACCGACGGCGGGCCCGCGGCGATGGGGGCGCCGCGGTCGAAAACGATCACGTGGTCGCACATCCCCATGACCATGTCCATGTTGTGCTCGACGACGAGGAACGTCCGTCCCTCCCGGTTGAGCTCGCGGACGAGGGTGACGATCCGCTCGATCAGCGCCGGGTTGACCCCTCCGGCGGGCTCGTCGAGCAGCACCAGTTCGGGGTCGCCCATGAAGACGGCCGCGAGTTCCAGCAGCTTCTGCTGCCCGTACGAGAGGTTGCGCGCCTCGGCGTGCTCCAGGTGGTCGATGCCGACCCGGCGCAGCCAGTGGCGGGCCCGCTCGGCCTCTCCCCTGTCGTGGCTGCCGGCCAGCAGCTCGCGCAGCCGGGTACGGCGCACCGCCACCAGCATGTTCTCCAGCACGGTCATCCGGGGGAAGACCCGGCAGAGCTGGAAGGTGCGCCCCAGCCCGGCGTGCGCGACGCGGTGCGGCGAGTAGCGGGTGATCTCCCTGTCCCCGTAGAGGATCCGCCCGGAGTCGGGCCGGATCATCCCGGTGACCAGGTTGAAGAAGGTCGTCTTGCCGGAGCCGTTCGGCCCGATCAGTCCGTTGATCTTTCCGTGCACCAGCTCGACGGTCGCGCCGTTCACCGCGGTCACGCCGCCGAACGCCTTGGTCAGGCCCTCGGTGCGCAGCGACGTGCTCATCGGGCCGCCTCCTGCGTCTCCGCCCGCTGCGCGGCGGTCTCCTCGCGGATCGACGCCTCGGGGGGCCGTCCCAGCCGCAGCAGTCTCGCGGCGGCCGGGATGATCCCCTCGGGCATGAACAGGACCACGAGCACCAGCAGCAGGCCCGTCGCGGTCAGGTGGATCTGCGACTCGCCGAGCACGACCAGGAAGTACTCCCCGGCCGGGGCCACGATGAGCGCGCCGAGCAGCGGGCCGAACAGGTGACGGACCCCGCCGAGCAGGCTCATCAGCACCATGTAGGAGCCGATCAGGATCGAGAAGACGAAGATCGGGTCGAGGCTGCGGAACCAGACGGCGTACAGGCCACCGGCCAGGGCCACGAACAGCGCCGACAGCGCGTAGGCGACGACCTTGAACGCGGCCGTCGGCACACCGAGCGACTCGGCCTTGTCCTCGTCCTCGCGGATGGCCCGCAGGCCGCTGCCGAACCGGGAACGGCCGACGAACCACCAGGTCAGCAGGACCAGGACGAGCAGGAGCAGGAAGAGGTAGAAGAACACCAGGTGCGTCTCGCCACGGTTGAGCTCGCGGAACTGCGCGGGCACCCGCAGGCCGGTGGAGCCGCCGGTCAGCGACCGCCAGCCCTGGACCAGCAGGTTCGTCATGGAGACCAGGGCGATGGAGACGATCACGAAGGAGGCCCCGCGCACCCGGACCGCGGCGATGCCGACCAGCACGGAGAGGAGCGCGACCACGACGGCCGAGACGAGCAGCGCGAGGATCCAGTTCCACCCGGCCCGGGTGATCAGCAGGCCGGTGCCGTACGCGCCGAGCCCGAAGAACGCCGAGTGGCCGAGGGAGACGTATCCGGTGAACCCGCCGAGCAGGTTCCACGAGGTGGCCGTCACCGCGTACATCACGGTGAGCACTCCGGCGTAGAGGAGGTAGGTGTTGGGCGCCAGCCACGGGTAGGCCAGGGCGAGGAGCGCCCCGAGCGCGAGGAGCCCGGCCTTCGCCCTGGGACCCGCCTTAGAACCGTTGCGCAAGGCGGCCTCCGAAGAATCCCTGGGGCCGTACGACGAGGGTGAGGAAGAGGAAGACGTAGAACATCATCGTGGCCCAGGTGGCGTCGACGGTGACCAGCACCAGGCTCTCGATGACGCCGAGCAGGAGCGCGGCGGCGGCGGCCCCCTGCACGCTGCCCAGGCCGCCGACGACGATGATCGCCATCAGCTTGCCGATCCAGGCCCAGTGCGCGGCCGGGAAGAACGGGGTGATCAGGGCGAGTACGGCGCCGCCGACCGCCGCGGTGGCCAGGCCCAGCCCGAAGCCGTACCCGGTGACCCGGTCGGTCCTGATGCCCACCAGCCGGGCGGCCTGCGGGTGCTGGATGGTCGCGCGCAGGGACTGCCCGAAGCGGGTCATCCGCAGCACCACGAAGAGCAGGCCGAGCGTGAGCGCGGCGACGCCGAACGCGATGACGCGGTCGTACGGCAGCCGGATCTCGCCGAGCGACAGCGACCGGGTGGCGTAGTCCATGCTGACCGACCGGTAGGAGCCGGTGTAGACGGTGCCGAGCACGCCCTCGATGATCAGGGCCATCCCGAAGGTGAGCAGCACCGACATCATCGCCATCGTGTCGGAGGCGAGGCGGGAGATGAGCAGCCGCTGGATCGCCACGCCCGCCGCGAAGAACAGCGGGACGGTGAGCGGGATGGAGAGCAGCGGGTCGAGTCCGAGGCGGACGTTGAGCGTGTAGGTGAGGTAGGCGGCGACGATGAGGAACGCCGGGTGGGCGACCATCACCACGCGCATGACCCCGAAGTACAGGGACAGGCCCGAGGAGAGCAGGGCGTACAGGCCGCCGGTCAGCACGCCCAGGACGAGTCCCTGCAGCAGGAGGGAGCCCGAGGGCATCAGGTCACCAGTCCTTCTTGGGGAAGACCAGCTTGGCGGTCTGCGCCTTGGAGCCCTCGGGCAGCACGATCTGGACCTTGCCGTCCACGTACTGCTGGATCATGTGCGCGGCCTCGGGACGGCCCTTGTCGTCGAAGGAGAGCGGGCCGACGATGGTCTCGAACGTGCCCGCGCGGATGTGGTCCGCGAGCTTCGTCTGGCACTCCTCGGCCGGGTCGACGCAGCCGACCGCCTTGACGGCGGCCTGCACGATCTGGCCCACGGTGTAGCCGTTGGCCGCGTCCTCGTTGGCCTCGCCCTTGAACATCTCCGCGTAGCGCTTGACGAAGGCGTCGTTGCCGGGGTAGCCGGAGCGCAGCGACCAGCCCACGGGCGACAGGATGCCCTCGACCGCGCCGCCGACCGCCTCGGGGAACTCCTGAAGGGTGGGCCCGGTGGAGAACGCGGCGAGCTTGGGCTGGGCACCGAGTTCCTGCAGGGCGCGGACCAGGCCGACGGAGTCCTCGAACTGGGTGCCGCCGACCACGATGTCCGGCTTGGCGCTGGCGATCCGGGCGGCGATGGGGGCGAAGTCGGTGGTCTCCGGCGGGTAGACCTCGTCGGCCACGGTCTTGACACCGGCCGCGGTGAGCTTGTCGCGCAGGCCGTACGCGGTGCCCTGGGCGAACGGGTCGTCCAGGGAGGCGTACGCCGCGGTCTTGGGCCGCCGGTCCGCCGGGAGCGCGAGGATGTACTCGGCCAGGTAGTTGTAGTGGTCACCGGCGATGGCCGGGGCGGCGTAGAACAGGTTCTTGAACCCCTGCTCGAAGACCTCCTTCGCGGCGCCCGCGGGCTCGACGAACAGCATGTCGTAGGACTCGGCGACCTCGGCCGCGGGGATCACCAGGCGGGTCGAGAAGGGGCCGAACACCAGGTTGACCTTGTCCTGGGTGATGAGCGACTCGTAGTCGGAGACGACACGGTTGGGGTCGGAGGCGTCGTCCCGGAAGATCAGCTCGACCTTCCGGCCGAGGAGGCCACCGGCCGCGTTGACCTGGTCGGCCCAGACCTCGTACCCCTCCCGCACGCCCTTGCCAGGTTCGGAGAAGTCACCGGTCAGCGGCAGGGAGATGCCGACCTTGACCGGGCCGGTGCCACCGCTCCCGGCGGCCGGTTCGTCGCCGATGCCACCGCAGGCGGAAAGGCCTAGACTGCACATCGCTACCAAGGCAAGGCTTCTGAGGGCGAGGGGAGCCCTTGACATGTCGAATCCTCCAGAGCGTGGGTGGACCGATTCCGCCTTCGAAAGCGCTTTCGTAAGCGCTTTCGGTTACCATGGCACGCGTTACAGCGACGTGACAAGGGGGTGACTTCGCCGATGGAGCCGACGAATCCGCCGCTGGGTTCGCCTCTGGAGAAGCGTCCGGCCATCCCGCGGCTGGTGGACGTCGCCCGGGCCGCGGGGGTCTCGCTGGCGACCGCCTCCCGCGCGATGACCGGGAGCAGCGGGGTCAGCTCCACGCTCGCGGCGCACGTCCAGGCGGTCGCGGCCCAGGTCGGCTACGTCCCCAACAGCCACGCCCGCGCCCTCGCCGGTGGGCAGGCCTCCATGATCGGGCTGATCGTCCACGACGTCGGCGACCCCTACTTCTCCGAGATCGCCCGGGGCGTGCTGCGCGAGACCGAGAGCCGAGGCTACATGGCCATGATCAGCCAGACCGAGCGCGACCCGCGCGCCGAGCTGGCGCGCATCCGCACGCTGCGGGCCCACCGGGTCACCTCGATCGTCCTGGCCGGATCGGGGTACGTCGAGGCGGACACCGAGGTCGACACCGCCGCCGAGCTGGCGTCCTTCAGCTCGGCGGGAGGCCGCGTGGCGGTGATAGGCCGCCACCACCTGCCGGTCGACGCGGTGCTGCCGGACAACCGCGCCGGCGCGGAGACCGTCATGCGCCACCTGCTGGACCTCGGTCACCGCGACATCGGCGTGATCGGCGGCCCCGCCAACCTCACCACCGTGGAGGACCGTCTCGCCGGTCTGCGGAGCGCCGCCGAGACACACGGCCTGAGCTGGGAGGCGATCCCCGTGGCGCGCGGTGACTTCACCCGCGAGGGCGGCGCGTCCTCGACCGCGCGGCTGATGCGCCGGCACCCGGAGCTGACCGCGGTCATCGCGCTCAACGACCCGATGGCCGTCGGCGCGCTGTCCTGGCTGCTGCGCGACGGCCGCCTGATCCCCGGCGAGGTCTCGGTCGCGGGCTTCGACGACATCCCGGTGGCCGCCGACGTCTACCCGGGCCTGACCACGATCCGCCTGCCGATGATCGGCATGGGCCGCCAGGCGCTCGAACTCGTCCTCAAGCCCCCCGCCGCCCGCCCGCGTCGGCGGCGCACCGGCCACGAGCTGGTCGTACGCGCCTCCACCGGCCCGGTCCCCGCCAGGTCGGAGACGGCCCGCCTCACCCACTGAGCCCTTCGAGGCCGCCGGTCCCTTCGAGCCTGTTGAGCCCTTCAGGCTCTTCGAACCCGTTGAGCCCTTCGAGCCTGTTGAGCCCTTCGAGCTCGTTGAACCTGTCGAACCCGTTGAACTCTTCGAGCCCTTCGACCCCGTGGCGAAAACCCACGGAACACCCCCGGACGGCGCGACCGTACTCCGGCACGAAGACCCGTATCGCGGCGCGGGAAGCCCGCTCTGAGAGGGGACCGCGCGACGTGGAAAGCCCGTGTCCCCCGGCGCGGAGAAGTCCCTGCCACGAGGAGGCCCACCCCCGCCCCGGGGAGCCCGTTCCGCACAGTACGGCGCGACCCTACTCCGGCGCGAAGGCCCGTATCGCGGCGCGTGAAGCCCGCTCTGAGAGGGGACCGCGCGGCATGAAAAGCCCGTGTCCCCCGGCGCGGGGAGGTCCCTACCGCGAGGAGGCCCCCCCGCCCCCCGGGGAAGCCCGTCCCGCACAGTACGGCGATCGCGGCTGTTGACATTCCGATCTTCGGGGTTAACATCTGGCCCAGGCCCGCACGTAAGCGCTTTCGCAAGCGCTTACGGATCGCTCACCCCCCGAGAGGATCCGGATGCTCGCCCTGCCCACCCCCCTCCGCCGGTTGCTGTCACCGGCGCTCGCCCTGGTCACCGGCCTGGGGTTCGCGCTGGTCGCCACGGCTCCGGCCGCCGCGGCGGCACCCCCCTGTCCCGCCCTCTGTGCCCTGGCCACCTTCGACGACTACGACAACGGCAGCCTGCGCTCGCAGGGAACCTGGCACGTCAACACCCCCGGCGCCGCCGACGGAGCCCTCGCGGGCGACGCGGTGCCCGCGGGTTTCTCCGGCAAGACCCTCATCGACAAGCTGGACACCAGCGCCCAGCCCGTCCGCTATCGCGGCAACGCCTACGCCACCCTGGGCGACCTCGCCATCGCGGAGGGCGCCACCGGCACCCTCTTCTGGGAGTTCGCCGCCGACAACCTGACCAGGACCGACGTCAGCCTGGGCCTGAGCGCCGACGAGTCCCCCGGCCTGGGCTTCGACACCACCGGTGACGAGCTCGACCTGAACGACTACGCCGTCCAGGTACGCGTCAACGAGCGCGGCCTCGTCATCAGGGACGGAGGCCAGGACCGCGTCGCCGACAACGTCACCCTCACCCCCGGCGCGGTCCACCGGATCTGGGCCGTGGTCGACACCGCGACCGACAGCTACCGCGTACACGTCGCCGCGCCGGGCGGGCAGCCGATACGGGCCGCCTCGGGCGGCGACGACACCTTCGCCTTCCGGACCGGCGGCTCGGCCCCGCTGGTCACCTTCCTGCACCTGAACGACCCGGAGGACCCGCCGAGCGGGGTGTCGTACGTCGACAACATCCACCTCGACCCCGACGGCACCACGCTGATCGACCCGACCCCCGCGTTCGACCAGGTCCTCGACCTGGAGGGCTACACCGCGGGCGCGCTGAACGGCCAGGACGGCTGGACCACCTCGGGCACGGCCGTCGCCGTCGCCGCCGACCCGAGGCAGGCCGGGAACCAGGCGATCCGGATGACCGGCCCGAACCTGCGGGCGCACCGGGCGGTCCCCGCCATCGCGCCGGGCGCGAGCGGCACCCTCTTCTTCCGCTTCCTGCGGACCGGCAACGTCGACACCAGCGCCGGGCTCACCGACGTGGACGCGCCCGCCGCGTTCGGTGACTTCGAGGTCCAGGCCAACAGCCAGAACTCCGCCACGCTGAACGCCCGCGACCGGGGCGCCTTCGCCGCCGCGGGCACCTGGGCTCCCAACACCTGGCAGTGCGTGTGGCTGGTCGCCGACAACACGACCGACACCTTCGCGATGTACAGCAGGGGCGGCCCGTACGCGGTGACCACCCGGCTGCCGGCGGGTACCGAGAGGCGGTTCGGCTTCCGCAACGGCACCGCCGAGGCGCTGGACCGGTTCGCCGCGATCAACGGCGCGAACAGCACCTCCGCCCTCTACTTCGACGACATCGCGGTCGACACCGGCGGGGTGAACCTGCGGGTGCCGGGTGGCGCCGCCGACGCCTGCGGCGTGACGGGCGCGAGCGACCTGCCGCTGCCCGACCCGCTGCCCGGCGACCCCGTCGTCACCGGTCTCGGCGTCACCCTGCGGGAGTTCGTCACCATCCCCGCCAGCAACGCCACCGTGCCCCGGGCCAGGATCAACTACGCCGGTGAGATCCCCGACGGCTCCGGGCGGCTCTACGTACCCGACCTGAACGGCAAGATGTACCTCGTCGTGAACGGCGCCCCGGTGCGGTTCCTCGACGTCGCCGCCGCCTTCCCGGACTTCCGGCTCAACCCCAACCTCGGGACCGGCTTCGGCTTCGTCACCTTCCATCCCGACTACCGGACCAACGGCAGGTTCTACACCGCGCACTCCGAGGCGGGCCCGGCGCTGACCACGAAGACGCCCGACCTGCCGTACCCGGCAGGCACCTCCGTGCACAACGTGATCACCGAGTGGACCGCGGCGAACCCGGCCGCGAACACCTTCTCCGGTACCAGGCGCGAGGTCCTCAGGCTCGGCTTCGACACCTTCCTGCACGGCGTCCAGGAGATCGGCTTCAACCCGACCGCCGGGGCCGGGGCCGCCGACCGCACCCTCCTCTACCTCGCCCTGGGCGACGGAGAGGAGACGCCGAACTTCACCACCGGGCCGCAGAACCTGGGCGTGCCGCAGGGCAAGATCCTGCGTATCGACCCGGCGGGCACCGGCGGGCCCGGCGGCGGGTACGGCGTGCCGCCCGGCAACCCCTTCGTCGGCCGGGCGGGCGCGCTCGGCGAGATCTACGCCTACGGCCTGCGCAACCCGCACCGGTTCAGCTGGGACCCGGCCACCGGGAAGATGTACGTCGGCATGATCGGCGAGGTCAACATCGACTCGGTCTACGAGGTGAGGCCGGGCGACAACTTCGGCTGGAACGAGCGCGAGGGCGGCTTCCTGTTCAAGAAGTCCGACCCGACCAACGTCTACCCGCTCCCGGCCGACGACGCGAGGTACGGCTACACCTACCCGGTGATCAGCTACGACCACGACACCGGCAACGCGCTGGTCGGCGGCTTCGTCTACCGGGGCGTCGCGGTGCCGGAGCTCACCGGCAAGTACGTCTACGGCGACATCGTCAGCGGCCGGATCTTCTACTCCGAGGTCGGGGAGATGGTCCGCGGCGCGAAGCTCGCCACGGTCAAGGAGCTGACGCTGTTCGACGCGGCCGAGCGGCAGGTGACGATGCGGCAGCTGGCCGGGAACGACCGGGTCGACTTCCGCCTGGGCGTCGACGGCGACGGCGAGCTGCTCGTCCTGTCCAAGGCCAACGGCAAGATCTGGCGGGTCACGCGGCCCCCGCAGCACGCCGACTGCGCCGTGGGCACCGCGAGGGTCACCGGCACCGCGGCCCAGGCGAGCTGGGCCCCGCGTACCCCCGCCAAGTGGCGCTTCCCCGGCACCGAGGTGATCCTCGCCGAGGCCGGGACGGCTCCCGCCGGTCCGCGCCGCCCGTTCGAGTACGCCGTGCTCACCAAGGGCCCGGCCTTCGGGTCGGTGCAGCTCGACGCCGAGGTCAGGCTGGACGAGAGCGTGAGCGTCAGCAACCGGGACGTGATCGTCGTCTTCGGCCACCGCTCCGACACGCAGTACTACTACGTCCACCTGTCACAGGACAACACCATCTATCCGCACAACGGCATCTTCGTGGTGAACAACGCCGACCGGCTCCGTATCGACGACCAGTGGACCGGCACGGTCGGCGCTCCCCCGGCGGTGACCGACGCCAACTGGCACCGGGTCCGCGTCCGGCACTGCGCCGGCACGGGCGAGATCGCGGTCTACCTGGACGGCTCGGCGACCCCGCTGATGACGGCCACCGACAGAACCTTCACCTCCGGCCGGCTCGGCTTCGGCTCCTTCGACAACTTCGGCCGTACCCGGAACTTCTCCGCTACCGGCACCAACCTGACCTCCGGGCCGTGACCCGACCCCGAACGCGGTAACCGGCAGCGCGGCGCGGGAAGGCCACGGCTCTCCCGCACCGCGCTCCCTCCTTGCCGAGGACGCCGGGGTCAGCTCGTGGCGGCGCGGCGGAGGTCGAAGAGGTCTGATGGGGAGATGGGCATCTTGTCGATCCGGATTCCCTCGGCGTCCTCGATGGCTGAGGCGAGGACCGCCGAGACCGGGATGACCCCCGCCTCGCCCGCGCCCTTGATGCCCAGCGGGTTGAGCGGGGACGGGGTCTCCAGGTGGGCGGTCTCGATGAAGGGCACCTCGGTGGCGTACGGCATCAGGAAGTCCATGAAGGAGGCGTTCAGCAGCTGGCCGTGGCCGTCGTAGACCATTTTCTCGTACAGGGCCCCGCCGACGCCCTGGGCTACCCCGCCGTGGATCTGGCCCTCGACGATCATCGGGTTGATCAGCTTGCCGCAGTCGTGGACGACGGCGTAGCGCAGGATGCGGATCTCGGCGGTGAGCGGGTCGGTCTCGACGACGGCCGCGTGCATGCCGGAGGCGAAGGTCGAGCGGATCGGCGAGTAGTAGTCGCGGCCCTCCAGCCCCGGCTCCTCCCCCTCGGCCACCGGCGGCCGGTCGTAGGCGGCGGCGCCCGCGAACTGGGTGGCCCTGGCCGCCTCCTCGTCGAAGGCGTAGCGCAGCGGGTTGGACAGCACCGCCACGGTCGCCAGCGGGATCGAGGCGCCGGGAATGCCCGCCACCCGCACCTCCCCGTCGACGATCTCCAGGTCGCGGGGGTCGGCCTCCAGCGCGTCGGCGGCGATCCGCAGGGCCTTCTCCCTGACCTTCCTGCAGGCCAGCGCGATCGCGTTGCCGCTCATCACCGCGGCGCGCGAGGCGAACGTGCCGACCGCGTAGCCGAACCTGCGGGTGTCTCCGGTGACGACCGAGACCCGCTCCATCGGCACGCCCAGCTCGGACGCCGCGATCTGCGCGAACACCGTCTCGTGGCCCTGCCCCTGCGAGGTGAGGCCGGTGGAGACGTGCACCCGGCCGTCGGAGGTGATCTGGACGTGCCCGCCCTCGTACGGGCCGACGCCGGTGCCCTCGACGTAGCAGCCGACGCCGATCCCGATCGCGCGGCCCTCCTCGGCGGCGCGGGCCTTCAGCGCGGGGAAGTCGTCCCAGCCGATCAGCTCCTTGAGCATCCGCAGCGACTCGGGGTAGTCGCCGCTGTCGTAGATCAGCGGGCGGCCGTCCTGGAAGATCAGGCCCTGGTCGTAGGGGAACTCGTCGGGCTGGATGAAGTTGACCGCGCGCACCTTCGTACGGTCGGCCCCGAGATATTCGGCGATGTGGTCCATGGTCCGTTCCATGCAGAAGACCCCCTGGGGGCGGCCCGCGCCCCGGTACGGGGTGACCTGCACGGTGTTGGTGTAGATCGAGGAGAACTCGACCCGGTAGGCGCCGATCCGGTAGGGGCCGAGCAGCTGGGTGGAGGTGATGATCGGCACGATGATCCCGTACGGCGTGTAGGCGCCGTGGTCGTGCAGGATCTCGACGTCCAGGCCGAGCACCCGGCCCTCGTCGTCGAAGCCGACCCGGACCGACTGCACCTGGGCCCGCTCGTGCGCGGAGGAGATGAAGTGCTCGCGCCGGTCCTCGGTCCACTTGACCTCCCGGCCGAGCGTGATCGCCGCCCACGGGACCAGGATCTCCTCCGGCCACGGGTGCACGATCTTCACGCCGAACCCGCCGCCCACGTCGGGGGCGATCACCTCGACCTTCGGCAGCGGCAGGCCGAGCTTGGCCGCGATCGCCATGCGGACGCTGGTGGAGGTCTGGGTGCTGGAGTGGACGCGCAGGGAGTGGTCGTCGGCGTCCCAGCGGGCGTGCACGCCGCGTCCCTCCAGCGGCATGGACGCGCTGCGCTCGATGTCGAGCCGGAAGGACAGCGTGTGCGGCGCGGCGTCGATGGCCTCGCGCGCGCCGAGCCCGGCGTCCGAGGGCACCTCCTGGACCAGGTGCGCGCCGACGTTGCCCGGCACGCCCTCGTGGACGAGCTGGGCCGACTGCGCGGCCTCCTCCACGCCGACCACCGGCTTGAGGATCTCGTAGTCGACCTGGATGAGCGCGCAGGCGTCCTCGGCGAGGTAGCGGTCGCGGGCCACGACCATCACGACGGGCTCGCCGACGTGCCTGACGATCTCGCGGGCCAGCGGGTACGCGGTGCGGCCGTGGGTGAGCGCCGGGTGCGGGATGAGCAGCGGCAGCGGCTGGGCGAGCGCGCCGGGCAGGTCCTCCCAGGTGTAGATCGCCACCAGCCCCTCGACCTCGATGGCGGCCGAGACGTCGATGTCGCGGATCCTGGCGTGGGCGTGCGGGGAGCGGACGAACGCCGCCTCCAGCGCCCCGGCTCCCAGGTCGTCCAGGTAGAGGCCCTTCCCGGTCAGCAGCCGGGGGTCCTCGCGCCGGGTGATCGGTTCGCCGAACAGTTTCGTGGTCATGATCGCCTCATCTGACGGCCCGCCGAGCCGTGCCGCCTGCCTCGACCGCCCGGGAGCCTCCTGAGCCCACCCGGGCGTCCCCCGGCTCCGCTGATTCCGCCGGGGGATTCGCCGTACGCGCCTACGGATACTCCGTACCCGCTCACGAAGGACCCGCTCATGAAGGCCCCGCTCACGACTCCTCCGCCATGATCTCGGCCGCGCGGTGGACGGACTTGACGATGTTCTGGTAGCCCGTGCAGCGGCACAGGTTGCCGGAGATGCCCTCCAGCACCTCCTCCTCGGTCGGCGCCGGGTTGTCGCGCAGCAGCGCGGTCACCGTGCACAGGAAACCGGGGGTGCAGAAGCCGCACTGCAGGCCGTGGCACTCGGCGAAGGCCCGCTGCACCGGCGAGAGCGTGCCGTCCCCGTCGGCGAGTCCCTCGACGGTGGTGATGTCGCGCCCGTCCACGGTGACCGCGAACGTGAGGCAGGAGCGGACGGGCTCGCCGTCCAGCAGCACCGTGCAGCACCCGCAGACCCCGTGCTCGCACCCGACGTGCGTGCCGGTCAGCCCGAGGTCGTGCCGCAGGCAGTCGGACAGCAGCCGCCGCGCCGGGACCTCGGCCTGCCGGAGCACCCCGTTGACGGTGAGCGTGATCTCATGCATCCGCGGCCTCCCTGGCGGCGTCACGGAGTGCCTGCTCGGTGAGGACTCCGGCGAGGTGCCGCCGGTAGGCGGCGGTCGCGTGGATGTCGGCCTCGGGGTCGATCCGTTCCCGTACGACCTGGGCGGCCGAGTCCCAGTCGGCCGAGGCGGACGGGCGGTGGCCGACGGCCTCGGAGACGTCGACGAGCAGCGGTACGGGGCCGAGGCTCACGCACGCCACCGTGGCCGAGATGATCCGCAGGTCGTCGTCCAGGACGACCCGCGCCGCGATCCCGGCCAGGGCGTAGTCGCCGTGCCGCCGGGCGACCTCGCGGAACGCGGTGCCCGAGCGCGGCGGCGACGCGGGGAAGAACGCGGAGACGGCCAGCTCTCCCGGGTCGATCGCCGACTCCAGCGGGCCGGTGAAGAAGTCTCCGGCGGGGACGTCCCTGACGGCGCCGGACCGTGCCAGCCGTACCGAGCCCCGCAGCAGGGTGAGGACGGCGGGCAGTTCGGCGGCGGGGTCGGCGTGGGCCAGGCTGCCGACGACGGTTCCCCGGTTGCGGATCACCGGGTGGGCCACCAGCCGGAGCGCCCTGCCCAGCAGCGGCTGGGCCGCGGCGGCCGGTTCGTGCCGTTCCACCTGGGCGTGCCTGGCCAGGGCGCCGACCCGGACCCCCTCGGGGGCGACGTCGACGAACGCCAGCTCGGACAGCCGGTTGATGTCGACCAGGTGGGCGGGGGCGGCCAGCCGCATGTTCAGCATCGGGATCAGGCTCTGCCCCCCGGCGAGCACCTTGCCGTGCTCCCCGGTCCCGGCGAGGGCGTCGAGCGCCTCGCCGAGGGAGCGGGGAGCGTGGTATTCGAACGGGGGTGGCTTCACCCGGTGGCCTCTCGTCGCGGCTGGGACACCTCTGGACCGACGCCGTCACCGCCGCCCCGGCCCGCGATGACCCGGAGCAGGTGGTAGCCGGCCACCACCACGATGGTGCCGAGGGCGATGCCCTCCAGCGTGAAGTCCGAACTGATCATATGCTTGACCGGGCCGATGGCGAGGATGATCCCGGCCCCGACCGGGACGAGGTTGACGGGGTCGGCGAAGTCGACCCGGTTCTCGATCCAGATCTTCGCGCCGAGCAGGCCGATCATGCCGTACAGGATGACGGTGATGCCGCCGAGCACGCCGCCCGGTGTGGCCGCGACCAGCGCGCCGAACTTGGGGCAGAGGCCGAACAGGATCGCGATGACGGCGGCGATGTAGTACGCGGCCGTCGAGTAGACGCGGGTGGCGGCCATCACGCCGATGTTCTCGGCGTAGGTGGTGGTCGGGGAGCCGCCGAAGGTGCTGGCGACGACGGTGGCGGCGCCGTCGGCGGCGACCGCCCGGCCCATGTACGGGTCGACGTCGGTCCTGGTCATCTCGCCGACGGCCTTGACGTGACCGACGTTCTCGGCGACCAGCGCGATCACCGCGGGCAGGACCAGCAGCACGGCGGAGAACCTGAAGTCGGGGAGGTGCATGCTCGGCAGGCCGATCCAGTCGGCCGACGCCACCGCGTCGAAGTTCACCCTGGGGTGCGTGTCGATCGCGCCGGTGCCCGCGTTGAAGGCGGTGATGTTCCCGAAGATCCTGTCGGCCCCCCAGGAGAGCGCGAAGCCGATGATCAGGCCGAGCAGGATGGCGATCCTGCCGATGAAGCCCTTGAAGAGCACGATGATGACGAAGGTGACGATCATCGTGATCAGGGCGATCCACTGGTCCTGCGGCCAGTAGATGTCGGCGACGACGTACGCCAGGCCGAAGCCGATCAGCATGACGACGGCGCCGGTGACGACCGGCGGGAAGACGCGGTTGATGATCTGTACGCCGAGGAAGTGGATGGCCACGCCCACGAGCGCGAGGACGAGTCCGGCGACGAGGATGGCGCCGGTGACGATCGCGTCGGTGGCGGGCGTGTCGCCGCCCATGAGCGCCCGGATCGCGAGCACGCCGCCCACGAACGACGCGCTGGTCCCGAGGTAGCTGGGGACCTTCCCCTTCACGATGAGCAGGAACATGATCGTTCCGACGCCCGAGAACATGATGGCGACGTTGGGGTCGAGTCCCATCACCAGGGGGAAGACGAAGGTCGCGCCGAACATCGCGACGACGTGCTGCGCCCCGAACCCGACCATGCGCGGCCAGGTCAGCCGTTCGTCGGGTCTGACCACCTCTCCAGGGGCGAGCGTCCTGCCGTCGCCGTGTTTCGTCCAACCTGCAACCATCGAGCCCCACCTTTCACCGGGCCGTCGGTCGGTGAACCACCCCGCGGGCTTCCCTCCGGCGAATCCCCTTCAGCTGTTGCGGGCACGTTAGGACCGAAACCATGCCCTTACACCGTCATGATCTGCCAAATCTGAGCGGCCGACCAGTGGAGACCTCGCGCACGGCGCACCCGCGGGCCCGGTGAGGATCGCGGACGGCGCGCCCATCGGTCCGGTGAGGGTCGCGCGTGGCGTACCCGCGGCCCGGCAGGGGGCCCGTACGGCGCGCTACTTCGCGACCACGTGGATCTCGAAGCCGTCCCCGGCCACCACCTGGCCGTCACGGATCTTGCAGGTCTTGCGGAGCTCGACCTCGCCGTCCACCAGCACGTTGCCGTCGGCGATGAAGTGCTTGGCCTGGCCGCCCGTCTCGGTGACGCCGCAGTATTTGAGCAGGTCGCACAGCGGGATGTACTCGGTGTCCAGCTCGAAGGTCTCGTTCACGCCGAACAGCTTAGATCCCGCGTACGCACCGGCCGCGTATCCCCAGGTGGCCGCCGTCGTCATATCCCGCGCATCCGCAGGACGTGCAGGGCCAGGGTGAGGTTCAGGCGCAGGTGGGCGTCCTCGGTGAAACCGCCGAGGATGCGCTCCAGCTTGCCGATCCGGTAGCGCAGCGTGTTGTAGTGGAAGTGCAGCCTGCGCGCCGTCTCGGCGACGTTGAGGTTGGTCTCCAGCAGCACCTGCAGCGTACGGCGCAGGTCGGCGTTCTCCGCGTCGTCGTCGGAGGCGAGCGGGCCGAGGGTCTCGCGGACGAACGCGTGCAGCTCGGCGGTGTCGTTGACCAGGGACAGCAGCCGGTAGACGCCGAGCTGGTCGAAGTGCGCGACCGCGCCGTTGCCGTGCAGCTGACGGCCCACCCGCGCGGCCTTCAGCGCCTGGCCGTACGCCTCGGGCAGCGCCTCGGCCCCGACGGCGACGCGGCTGGCGCCGGTGGAGAAGGTGGCGGGCAGCGACTCGGCGAAGGCCGCGGCGGCGTCCTTGGCCAGGCGGCCCGCGTCGACGGACGCGTCCACGATGGTGACGACCTCGTGGGAGAACCCGGCCACCGCGCCGCGCGCGTCGTGGCGGCGCATCGCACCGGTCCAGCAGGTGACGAGGCGGTCCTGGGCGGCGCGCTCGTCGCCCTCGGGGTCGAGCTCGGCCACCAGCACGGTGACCGGGCGCTGCAGGTCCCAGCCGAAGGCCCTGGCCCGGGAGGCGACCCGCTCCGTGCCGCCCGCCCTGCCGGTGAGCACGTCGCGCAGGAAGTCGGCGCGGTACTTGCTCTCGACGGCGTTGACCGCCTCCTGACGGGTCACCACCAGCGCGGCGACCGTGGCGGCACGTTCCAGAATTCCGACGTCGCTGTCGCCGATCGCCCCGACCGGGCCGCAGGCGACGATCCTGCCGTGGTGGTGACCGCCCGCCACGACCGGCACCGAGGCGTGGCGTCCCTCGGGCCCGTCACGCAGCGCGGCCACGTGCTCGGCGGGCCCGGCCGCGGCCAGCACGTGCCCCGTCCCGTCCAGCACGGCCACCCCCACGCCCAGCAGCCCGGCGACCTCGGCCGTCACCTCGCGCAGCCCGCCCCCGGCGAGCACGACCTGGACCAGCGCCCGGTGCGCCTCCTCCGCCCTGGCCAGCACGGCGGCCTGGCGGTTGAGGATGTCGGTCAGGACCTGGTTGAGGATGTCGTCGAAGCCGACGTTGTCGGGAAGCTGGATCAGCGGGAAGCCCAGCCGGTCGGCCTGCTCCACCATCTCCTCGGGCAGCTCGTCGAGATAGCGGCCGAGCTTGATGGCGAGCGCGGCCAGGCCGCGCTCGTCGAGGTCGGCGACCAGCCTGCCGAGCGACTGGGGCGTGTTGCGCAGCGGGTAGCCGGTGGTGAGCAGCAGCTCGTGCGGCTTGACCCAGGCCAGGACGTCGGGCACCTCCATCACGTTGAGGCGCTGCACGACGCGGTCCAGGCCCCGCTCCCCCGCGATCAGCCGGGCTCCCGCCAGTGTCGAGACGCCGAGGACCTCGCCGACGGCGACGCCGTGAATGATCGTTCCGGTGCTCGCCGGGCGCACGGGGGGTTCCATGAGGTGATTGTGACTGATGGACCCGTCTGTCAGGAAGAGCCAACCTTTGAGCAGACTGTTGGCACCTTTCTCCGTACGGCCTGCGTCCACGCCCGTTCTACCGTCGGCTCAATGGATGGGGGAGTCCGTGAGCGAGCGAACCGCTGGAGAGAGCACCTTCACACCCACGGGGCCTGCCGAGGAGCGCTCATGACCGTTGGAACACGCCCTAGGGCACAGCGCGTACACACGCGGACGCACGGGACCGGCGCGGCCAGCACGGCCCTGCGCCAGATGCTGGAGGCGCCCCGCCGCCCGGCGCGGGTGCTGGCGGCCTTCCCCTCCGGCGTCTACCTTGAGGTACGCACCGAGCTGGAACCGCAGGTCATCGCGGTGGTGACCGGGGAGGCCACCCGCCTGCCCAACGCCATGGTGGTCACCGACCCGATGCCGCGCGTCGCGGTGGGCGACGAGGCGTCCGTCGGGGACGGCTCGATCGACGTCGGGCGGCTCAGCCTGCGGGCCCACCGCTGGTGGAACCCGGCCCCGCCGCTCGGCGCCGTGGACGCCGCGCGGCTGGCCCGTTCGCTGCCCGCGCTGGCGGAGCTGTGCGAGCGGTCGCCGAGGCGTCCGGGGCTGGAGGGCAACGGCGCGGCCGGTCTGCTGGCCCAGGGGTGCGCCGAGGGCTCGCTGCTGAAGAGCGTGGTGGCCGCCGAGCAGCTGGTCGGCCTGGGTCCCGGGCTGACGCCGAGCGGTGACGACGTGCTCGCGGGGCTGCTGGTCGCGCTGCGCCATCTGGGCGGGGCGACGGGCGCGAGCCGTGCCGTGTGGCTGGCCGACTGGCTGGCCGCCGCGGTCACCTTCGACGTACGCGGCAGGACCACCCCCATCTCGGCGGCGCTGCTGCACTGCGCCGCCCGGGGCGAGGCCAGCGGCGAGGTGCTGGCCGTGCTGCGGGGCCTGGCGGGACGGCAGTCCCTGGAGCCGGCGCTCCACCGCCTCCTGCAGCTGGGCCACACCTCCGGGGCGGACCTGGCGTGGGGGCTGCGGATCGGGCTCGCGGCGGTGATCGATCTGGAAGGCGGGGGCAATGGCGAGTACTGATGTGGTCCGGACACGTACGGGGATCTACCACGACTCCGTGAGCCTGATGCGGGTCAGCCGCACGGCGACCGCGCTGCCCGGCGTGGAGGTCGCGGTGGTGGCGATGGCCACGGAGCTCAACCTCGGGATCGCCGCCGAGCTGGGGTTCGACCTCCCGCAGGCCGGTCCCGCCGACCTGCTGATCGCGCTGCGCGGCGAGACGGACGCCCTGGAGGCCGCGTCCGCGGAGCTGGACGGGCTGCTGGCCGCGCTGTCGGCCCCGTCCGCGGCCGGTGGCGGCGGCGCCGCCGAGCGCCCCCCGCGCACCGTCCGCGCCGCGGCCCGCGAGCGCGCCGCCGCCCTGGCCCTGGTCTCGGTGCCGGGCCCGCACGCGTTCGCCGAGGCGCTGGACGCGGTCGAGGCGGGCCTGTCCGTGATGATCTTCAGTGACAACGTGCCGGTGGAGCAGGAGGTGCTGCTCAAGAGACGCGCCGCCGAGCGCGGCGTGCTGGTCATGGGTCCCGACTGCGGCACCGCGGTGGTCGGCGGGGCGGGTCTCGGCTTCGCCAACGTCCTGCGCCCCGGCCCGGTCGGGCTGGTGGCCGCCTCGGGAACGGGTGCGCAGCAGGTGACCTGCCTGCTCGACCTGGCGGGGGTGGGGGTGTCGCACGTGCTGGGCGTGGGCGGTCGCGACCTGTCCGCGGACGTGGGCGGGCTGTCCACCCTGCGCGCCCTGGAGGCCCTCGACGCCGACCCCGCCACCGAGCTGATCGTCCTGATCTCCAAGCCCCCGGCCCCCGAGGTCGCGCGGGCCGTCGGGGAGGCCGTCGCGAAGCTCGGCACGCCGGTCGTGACCGCGCTGCTCGGTCCCGGCCAGGACGACCTGACCTCGGTGACCGAGGCCGCCCTGCGCGCCCTCGGCGTCCCCGTCCCCACCTGGCCCTCCTGGCCCGCCCCCGGTTCATCCGGGACATACGGTCCATCCGGGACGGGCGGCGCGGGTGCCGGGGGGAACGTGCGGGGGATCTACTCGGGCGGGACGCTGTGCGTGGAGGCGCGGCTGATCGCCGGGACCGGGGAGTTCACCGACTTCGGCGACGACGCCTACACGGTCGGCAGGGCCCACCCGATGATCGACCCGACGCTCCGCCTGGAGGCCCTGGCCGAGGTGCCGCCCGGCGACGTCGTTCTGCTCGACGTGGTGCTCGGCCACGGCGCCGACCCCGACCCCTCCGCCAGGCTCGCGCCCGCGATCGCCGAGGCCGTCGCGAGGGGCGTCACGGCGGTGGTCGCGCTGGTCGGCTCCGAGGGCGACCCGCAGGGGCTGGCCGCGCAGGCCGGGGCCCTGAACGCGGCGGGGGCCGCGGTCTTCACGTCCAACGCCGGGGCCGCCGGGTACGCCGCGCGGGCGGCCACCGGGATCGCCGCGGACACTCGTTGACCGTCGGGGGTTCCAGGTTCGTCTCGGGCTGGTCCCTGCCCGGGTTTCAGGTTCAGGGAGAGCTGTTGACTTCCTCCCCGCGCCTGAGGGCGAGGGTCTCCACGCTGAAAGGAACACGATGACGCTGTCCATGCTTTCCGGCGAGCCGGAAGTGATCACGGTGGGGGCCGACGTGCTCGGCGAGGCGCTGGACGCGCAGGCCGTCCCGCGGGTCCGGGTGGACTGGCGCCCGCCGATGCCCGGCACCGAGGCGGACCTGGCCAGGGTGCTGGCCGACCCGCGCAGGGTCCGCGCCAACGAGACGGCCGTGGGCCGCCTGGTCTCGGCGCGTCCGCAGCTCGTCGGGGTCCGGCCCGCGCACGAGGTGCTCGACCTGCCCAAGGGCACCTTCCTGCACGCGGGCCCGCCGATCGAGTGGGAGCGGGCGTCGGGACCGATGCGGGGCGCGCTCATCGGGGCGATGCTGCTGGAGGGGCTGGCCGCCGACGCCGAGGAGGCCGAGGAGCGGCTGGCCTCAGGGCGGGCCCGGTTCGACTCCTGCCACCACCACCGGACCGTCGGGCCGATGGCGGGCGTGGTCACCCCGTCGATGTGGATGTTCGAGGTGCGCGACGCCGAGCACGGCGGCACCGCCTACTGCTCGCTCAACGAGGGCCTGGGCAAGGTGCTGCGGTACGGCGCGTACGGGCCCGAGGTGCTGGAGCGGCTGCGCTGGATGGCCGAGGTGCTCGGCCCGGTGCTCCAGGCCACCCTGGAGCGGAGCGGGCCACTCGACCTCGGGTCGCTGGCCGCGCAGGCCCTGCAGATGGGCGACGAACTGCACAACCGCAACCGCGCCGCCACCTCGCTGATGGTGCGCGAGCTGGCCCCCCACGTGGTGGAGGCCGCCCCCGGCCACGCCGCCGAGGTCCTGCGCTTCGTCAACGGCAACGACCACTTCTTCCTCAACGCGGGCATGGCCGCGTGCAAGGTCAGCACGGACGCCGCGAGGGACATCCCCGGCTCCACGATGGTCGTCGCGATGGCCCGCAACGGCACGGACTTCGGGGTCCAGGTCTCCGGGCTGGGCGACCGCTGGTTCACCGGCCCCGCGGGCGTGCCGGACGGCCTCTACCTGGGCGCGTACGGCCCCGAGGACGCCAACCCCGACATCGGCGACTCGACGATCACCGAGACGGCGGGGCTGGGCGGCTTCGCGATGGCCGCGGCCCCGGCGATCGTGAGGTTCGTCGGCGGGAACGTGTCGGACGCGATGGCGGCCACCCGGTCGATGTACGAGATCACCCTGGCCGAGCATCCGGCGTACCAGATCCCGGGGCTGGACTTCCGGGGCACGCCGGTCGGCGTCGACGTCACGCTGGTCGCCAGGACGGGCCTGCTGCCCACCGTGAACACCGGTATCGCCGGACGGGTCGCGGGGACCGGACAGGTCGGCGCCGGCCTGGTCAGTCCGCCCGCCTCGGCTTTCACCTCGGCCCTGGCCGCACTGGCCGAAGCGGTCGATCATGAAGATACGTCGACTAAGTGATCTTTTGTCTATTAAGATTGGGTAAAGCTGACAACTTCTCCATCCGCCGGTAGCATTCGGCGACGTCAGAGCGCGGACGCAGGCTCAGTGATCTGAAGGACACCGATCCTGACAAATACCGTCACGCGCCTTCTCAGCATGCAAACTTCCATAACCAAATGTCATCCCGATATCGTGTCCACCTCACAGGGTTGGTTATGGGGAACGGGGAACGATGACCGATCGCTTGCTCGGGAGAAACCCCCAGGGGCCTGAGGGCGGCGATTCCGCTGGAGCAACACCGGAGAGCCAGGGCGGCAGGCTGGTGGGCAGGCGCTACCGCCTGGTGTCGCCCGTGGGCCGTGGCGGGATGGGCATGGTGTGGCACGCGCACGATGTCCTGCTCGACCGGGACGTCGCGGTCAAGGAGCTGATCCTCCCCTACGGGCTCGACCACGCGGGCAAGCAGGGAGCCCACCGCCGGATGCTCCGCGAGGCCCGCTCGGCGGCCCGGCTCAGCCACCCCGGCATCGTCACCGTCCACGACGTCGTCGAGGAGGACGGCCGCCCCTGGATCGTGATGGAGCTGGTCCGCGCCTGGTCACTGGAGCAGGCCGTGCGGCAGAGCGGGCCGCTGCCGGTGGTCCAGGCCGCCGAGATCGGCGTCCGGGTGCTCGACGCGCTCCGCCACGCCCACGCCGCCGGGATCATGCACCGCGACGTCAAGCCGGGCAACGTGCTGCTGACCTCCGACCGGGTGGTCCTCACCGACTTCGGCATCGCCGCGATCGAGGGCGACGTCACGATCACCCAGACCGGCCTGCTGATGGGCTCGCCCGCCTACATCCCGCCGGAGCGGCTGTCGGGCCAGCCGGTCACGCAGTCCTCCGACCTGTGGTCCTTCGGCGCCACGCTGTACGCGGCGGTCGAGGGACGGCCTCCCTACGAGGGGCCGGACGCGGTGGCCGTGCTCGGCGCGATCCTCACGCAGGAGCCCAGCCGCCCGCAGCGGGCCGGTGCCCTGATCACCGTCATCGAGGGCCTGCTCCGCAAGAACCCCGCCGACCGGATGAGCGCCTCGCAGGTGTCGGACCTGCTCGACCGGGTGCTGCGCAGCCACGGCTCCAGCACTCCCAACCGCGCGCCCAGCCCCTCGCCCCCACCCCCGCTCTCGTCGATGCCGGTCCCCGGCGACTCCATGCCGATCCATCTGATGCCCCCGCTGGACGTGCCGCGCGGGCCGATGCCCTCCCGGATCATCGAGACGCCCTCAGGCCCGATCCGGGTGCCGTACGGCAGCGACTCCTCGGGCGGCCACCCCCTCCCCCACGACGTGCTCTCCAGCCCCTCGGGGTCCTACCGCGCCGACCTGCTCTCCTTCCCCGGCACCGGCGGGTTCCCGCAGGTGGGCGGGCCGTCGGGGGACGCGGCCACCGGCCTGACCGGCGGGCACCAGCGCGGCTACGACGCGCTGCGCATCCCGGCGACCGGACCCGACGGCGCCCCGTTCGACCCGCTGACCAGCTTCTCCGGCGACCTGCCCGCCACGCAGCCGTCCGCACCGCCGCCCACGCCACCGGCCGCACCGCGGCGTGGCGGGCAGAGCGAGGCGTCCAAGGCCCGCGAGGCGGCGCTCTGGCCCACCCCCTCCTCGCGGGAGTCGTCCTCCCGCGCCTCCGTACGCGACTCGCAGTCCATGACCGCGCCCAGCCGGAACGGGGCGCGCCGCGCCCAGGTGAACGGCGGGGAAGGCCCCGACCTCCGCCTGCTCATGCTCGGCGGGGGCGGCGTGCTGGCCATCGTGGTCGCCGGGCTGCTCGTCTTCCTGCCCGGCGGCAACCCCGGCACCACGGCCTCCACGACCCCGTCCACGCCGATCTCCAGGACGGAGGAGCCGACGCTGTCCGCCGCGCCGAGCGAGGAGATCCCCGAGGGCTTCAAGCTGGCGAACGCCGCCGGTGTCTCCGGCGCGGTGCCCGGCGACTGGACTGTGAAGGCGAGCTCCGACGGAGTCGTCACCTTCTCCGGGCCCAAGAGCGGCGAGCAGAGCATCGTCGTCGTCGGGGTGCCGGTCGCGGACCCGGTGACGGCACTGGGCAAGGCGAGCAAGAAGGGCCTGGACGAGTACACCGAGGTCGGCGTGACGGTGGTGAACTACCGCACCTGGAAGGCCGCGGACTGGGAGTACACCTACGTCCAGCCCAACGGCGTCCCGATGCACGGGCTGACGCGCTACGTCGCCGTGAACGGCCGGAACGCCTACCAGATCACGTTCAGGGTCCAGGACCTGGAGTGGGAGAAGAACTCGGACATCCTGGAGACGTTCTTCGCCACCTTCACCTCGGTCGAATGATCTCGTCCGCCGTCCATCACCCGGGTCTCACCGTCACGCCTCCTCCAACCTCCGTCCGTCACCCGGGGCTCACCGTCGCCCCGTCACGCTTCCTCCCAACCCCCGTCCGTCACACCCCTCACCCGGTTCGCCGTCCGTCACGCCCCTGACTCCACCGCCCTCCCGGCGCTCCTCCCCTGAAATGGCCTCGTGGTGCGGTCATGAGTGATGACAGACTTCACTCGTGACCGCGAACCCCACGAACACCACCACCCCCGGCCCCTCCCCCGGTGACGGGGCACGGACCGCCGCCGTACAGCGGCGGACGCTCATCGTGCTGTCCGCCGCCCAGATCAGCGGCGGGATCGGGGTCGCCGTGGGGCTCACCTTCAGCTCGGTGACCGTGGAGGACCTCTCCGGCTCCACGACGCTCAGCGGGCTGGCCGGGACGGCGACCGTGCTGGGCGCCGCACTGCTGGCGCTGCCCACCGCGAAGTCGTCCGGCAGGGGCGGCCGCCGGGCCGGGCTCGCCCTGGCCTACGGCTGCGCCCTGCTCGGCTGCCTGGTCTCGCTGCTCGCGGTCGGCCTGGGCTCGTGGCCGCTGCTGCTGGCCGGGCTGGTGCTGTTCGGCGCGGCCAGCGCGGGCGGCCTGGCCTCACGCTACGCCGCGACCGACCTGTCCCCGCCGGGGCACTCGGCCCGGCACCTGTCGCTGGTGGTGTGGGCCACCACCGTCGGGTCGGTCACCGGACCGAACCTGGCGGGACCGGCCGAGCGGTTCAGCACCGAACTCGGGCTGCCACCGGGCGGCGGCCCGTTCGCCGTCGCCCTGGTGAGCTTCGTGATCGCCCTCGGCATCATCATGATCGCCCTGCGCCCCGACCCCCTGCTCCTGGCCCGCTCCACGCGACCGGCCCCGGACGCGCCCCTTCCCGGTACGACCCCGGCCCCGGTCCTGGGAAAGGGCGGGGGCACGTTCCGCACCGCCTGGCGGGTGCTGCGCGGGACACCCGTGGCGGGACGCGCGCTGGTCGCGATCGCGGTGAGCCACACCGCGATGGTCTCGATCATGTCCATGACCCCGGTCCACCTCGACCACGGCGGTTCGACGTACACGGTCATCGGGATCGTGATCAGCCTGCACATCGCGGGGATGTACGTCCTGTCGCCCGTGATCGGCTGGCTGGCCGACCGGGCGGGAAGGACACCGGTGCTGGTGCTGGGGATGGGCCTGCTGCTGGCCGCGGCCTTCCTCGCGGGCGGGGCCGGGACGCACGACGTCACGCGGGTGACCGCCGGGCTGGTCCTGCTCGGCCTCGGCTGGTCGTGCGGGCTGATCTCGGGCTCGGCGATGCTCAGCGAGGCCGTGCCGCTGGAACACCGCACCCCCGTGCAGGGCCTCTCCGACCTGCTGATGAACGTCTGCGGCGCGACCGGCACCGTGATCGCCGGGGTGATCGTCGGCAGCCTGTCGTACGGCGTGCTCGGCGCGGCCGTCGCGGTCATGGTGACGGTCACCGGCGCCTGGCTCGCCCTGGTCCGCACCTGAGCCGCGACCGCACCTGGCTCTCACCGGAAGCACCCCGGCCGCGCCCGGTTCTCGCCGGGACCCCGGAGGCGCCGGGGAGGCCCGGTGTCGCCGGGGGTCACTTGGCGTCGGCGTAGCACCTGACCGGGACGGCCATCATGGGGAAGCGCACCGGGGTCGATCCGAACATCAGCCGGGTCGCCTCCTCCGCGGCCCTGCCGACCGCCGCGACGACCTCGGCGGCCTGCTCCGCCGGGCAGTGCACCATCACCTCGTCGTGCTGGAAGAACACCAGCCTGGCCGGGTCGGGCAGCAGGCCGCGCAGCACGGCCATCAGCGCGAGCGCCCACTCGGCCGCGGTCGCCTGGACGACGAAGTTGCGGGTGAACCGGCCGCGGTCGCGGGCCGCGCGGCCTCCCTCGGGGCCGGAGACCAGCTCCCGCCAGCGGGCGGAGGGCGGCGGCGAGGTGCGGCCCAGCCAGGAGCGGACCACCTTGCCCTCCTCCCCCGCCCTGGCGGCGTCCTCCACGAACTGGTAGGCGCGGGGAAAACGGCGGCGCATCACGGCCAGCAGCTTGGGCGCGTCTCCGCTGGTGCCCCCGTACATCGCCGACAACATGGCGATCTTGGCGTTGTCGCGCTCGCCGCCGAACGCCTGCGCCAGCGCCTGGTAGAGGTCGATCTGCCCGGCGGCCCTGGCCAGGCCGCCGTCCCCGGCCATGGCGGCCAGCACGCGCGGCTCCAGCTGGGCCGCGTCGGCGACGACGAGCGTCCAGCCGTCGTCGGCGACGATGACCTTGCGCATCAGCTTGTGGATCTGCAGGGCCCCGCCGCCGTTGGTCGCCCACCGGCCCGTCACCACGCCGCCCACCACGTACTCGGGCCGGAAGCGGTGGTCGCGCACCCACTGGTCGGCCCAGGCCCAGCCGTGGAAGCTGTAGAACCTGGCCATCTCCTTGTACGCGAGCAGCGGCGCGACGCCGGGGTGCTCGACCTGCTTGATGTCGTGGGCCCGGGTGGAGGCGACGGGAACGCCCGCCGCCTTGAACGCCCTGACGATCTGCTGCGGGGAGTCGGGGTTGAACGACGAGCCGAAGGCCTCCGCCACCTGGTCGGCCAGGGCCTGGAGCTTGACGGGCCGCATGCCGTGCACCGGGCGCGGGCCGAGCAGCCCGGTCAGCAGCTCGTCGTGCACGTCCTCCCGCCAGGGCATGCCCTCCCTGGCCATCTCCGCGGCGATCAGCGCCCCGGCCGACTCGGCGGCGACCAGCAGCCGGAACCGCCCGGGATCGGCGGTGGTCTCGACGCGCCGCAGCTGGTCGGCGTAGACCTCGGCGACCAGGTCCGCGTCCGGTGGGGGCGCCTCCTCCTCGAAGAGGGTGGCCTGACGCGCCTGGGACCCGTGCTGGTCGTCGGGCACGGGGAGGCCGTGCAGCCGGGCGTGGGCCGCGGCGGCGGACCTCGGCTCGCCGAAGCGTCCCTCGTGGGCCAGGAGCAGGCCCTCGGTGAGCGCCAGGTCGTGGCAGCGCGCCAGCCGCACCCCGGCGGCGAGCAACGCGGGGTAGACCTCCCGCGTGTCGGCCCAGACCCAGCGCGGGTCACGGGCCTCCAGCTCGCGGGCGGCCGAGGCCAGATCGGCGACGGCCCTGGCGGGCTCGTCGTCCACGCGCAGCACACCCCCGCCCTCGGGAGTCGCCGCGACCGACACGTGCATACGCCAACCCTGCCACGCCGGTACGACATTCTCGATCAGGCGAGCGGTATGACGATCTCGTCCTCGATCGGGGGTTCGATCTCCTGTCGCAGGCAGCCGGTGGCGGCGAAACAGCGGATCGTCAGGGCCTCGGGCGTCACCGAGACGCGCAGGAAGCTCTTGAAGAACGGCGGGGTGTCCCAGTCCGACAGTTCCGACAGGTAGCGGTGGAAGGTCCTGCCCACGGGCAGCCGCAGCGGCATCGGCCAGCCGCCGAGGATCCTGGCCGCCCATCTCATCCGCCGGGTGATCGGCACAGCCGGGATGTCCCGTACCGGGGCGTTGCCGATCTGCCGGGACATCAGCGCCGCGCTCTCGTCGGGCGTGAGGTAGAGCCAGCGCATGCGCAGCCGGTCGCTGTAGAGCCTGCTGTAGAACGACAGCGAGTCGCCGCGCAGCGGGTAGCAGCGGTAGTCGTCCTCGTCCACGCCGCCCACGGTGACCCTCGGGATGGTGTGGGTGGCGTGCATGAAGGCCCCGGAGCCGCCCGCCACCAGATACTGGATGGTCCGGTCCCCCACCTTGACCGGGAAGCGCTGGTAGTTGTGCACGTCGCCGCCGATCGCCGCGACGTAGTTGTGCGCGGGGTCGGTGACGATGTCGTCGATGGTGCCGCCGCCGACCAGCTTCGACGGTTTGTGGTCGTTGCGGGTGTAGATGGGCTTTCCGGTGATCAGCAGCTTGGGCCGGGGGTCGCGGGAGACCTCGCGCAGCCACTCGGCCTGCTCCCTGTCGATGTCGCCGCGGATTCCGGTGTCCACGCCGACGATGAGCAGCCCGGGGGTCTCCATCGCCCAGTAGGGGGCGGGCTGCACGACCCGCTGCTCCGGCCTCGCCCGCCGCTCGCGCGCCCTGGCCAGCCGGGCCTCGTCGATCTGCTCCGGTTTACGCCAGAGCAGGCCGCGCAGCCCCGAGGGCGACAGCTTGAACCCCTCCTTCTCGGCCGCCAGCGCCGGGGCGTCGCAGAAGACGCGCATGAAGCCGCCGAGCCCGTCGTACCAGTCGTGGTTGCCGGGGATCGCGTAGATCGGCGCTGGATACTCCTGGTACGGGCGGAAGAACTTGTCCTCGTACTCGTTGCCCGAGCCGGTGGGGTAGATCACGTCACTGGCGACGACCGCGAACGCGGTGCCCTCGCCGACCTTGAGCATGCCCGGCACCACGGCGTACTGCGAGGCGTCGCCCTCCCCGGTGTCGCCGAGGACCAGGAAGGAGAACTCGGGGCCGACGTCCATCGGGATGCGGAAGGAGGGGTCGACGCCCCGGTCCCGCTGGGAGCCCACCCAGCGCGCCCGCACCTGACCCGAGGGGTCTCCGAACAGGATCGCGAGGACCTCGTTCCGCGACCGCCAGATGGTACGCGGGTTCAGCCAGGAGAAGGTCTCCTTGCTGGGCAGCAGGTCCGTGAAGGTGCCCGTCTGGGCGCAGGACCAGCCCGCGCCCTCCTTCGACACCCTGGAGGAGGCCTCACGCCCGCGCTCCGCCGCCTGTCCAATGTCAACCATGACCATATCTTGGCAACGATCTTAAGCAGCCGCACTCCCTCTTGGAAAAGCCCGGGGAGGCATCACGGGTCGCCGAGGGACGCCTGTCCGGAGTTCGCCGGGGCGGCGACTGGAATATGGTTCTACCGTGTACGCCTACTGGGAGACCGTTCCGACCAGGTGGAAGGACAACGACGTCTACGGCCACGTCAACAACGCCGTCCACTACTCGATGATGGACACCGTGATCAACACCTGGCTGGTCAGGAGCGCGGGCCTGGACATCCACGGCGGCGACGCGATCGGCCTGTGCGTCGAGTCGCACTGCGTCTACCGGGCCTCGGTCTCCTTCCCCGAGGCCGTCAGGGTCGGGCTGCGGGTCGGCCACCTGGGCCGCTCCAGCGTCCGCTACGAGCTGGGGCTGTTCCGCGAGGACGGCGAGACGGTCGTGGCGGAGGGCCACTTCGTCCACGTGTTCGTCGACCGGGAGACCCGCAGACCGGCCGGGATCCCCGGGCCGCTCCGCGAGGCCATGGAGGGGCTCATGGTCGCCGGCTGAACCTCCCCCGTCGCCTCCCGCCGAGCCTCCCCGGTCGCCTCCCCACGGCCACCCCTCCGGTCGAGCCTCCCCTGCCGTTCTCCCACAGTCGCCCCCGGTCGGGCTTCCCCTGCCGTTCCCCCACAGTCGCCCCCGGTCGGACCTCCCTGAGCCCTTCCCCGCAGCCGCCCCGGTCGAGCCTCCCCGATCCCTTCCCCGCCGCCGGATCTCTCCGGCCGACCCCGTACCCGACTCACCTCCCCGGTGGGACGAGAACGCCGGGATTGAGGATGCCCTCGGGGTCGAGCCGGTCCTTGATCCCGCGCAGGATCTCCACCCCCAGGTCGCCGATCTCGGTGGCGTACGCCTCCCGGTGGTCGCGGCCGACGCCGTGGTGGTGCGAGACGGTGCCCCCGGCCGCGACGATCGCCTCGCTGACCGACCGCTTGGCCACCTCCCACTGCCCGACGGGGTCGTCGCCCTGCGCCGTGACGACCGTGAAGTACAGGGAGGCGCCGGTGCCGTACACATGGGAGATGTGGCACATGACCAGCGGCGAGCCGAGCGAGGCGTGCAGCGAGAGCCGTACGGCGTCGTAGAGGCCGGGCAGGTTGGACCAGAACCCGGCCGTCTCCAGCGTCTCGACGGTGGCCCCGGCGGCGAGCAGCGAGTCGCGCAGGTAGGGCGCGGAGTAGCGCCCGCGGGCCCATGACTCCCCCGGTTCCGTGCCGAGGGGGACGCCGCCGAGCCCCGACAGCGCGGTGGCGACCCGCTCGCGCAGGGCGGGCACCTCGGAGAAGCCCTCGTACCCGGCGATCGCCAGGCAGCCCGCGCCGGTCGGCGAGGCGCCGATCTCGCCGGGGCGGGCCAGGCCGACCATCGTCTCGGTCTCGTCGGACAGCCGCAGCACGGTGGGAACGACGCCCTCCTGGACAAGGTGCCGCAGCGCGGCCGATCCCTCCGCGAACGACGCGAACCGCCACCCCTCGTAGACCCGTTCCTCGGGCGCGCGCCGGACGCGGAGCCGCAGGGAGGTGATCACGCCGAAGGCCCCCTCGGAGCCGAGGATCACCTGGCGCAGGTCGGGCCCGGCCGCCGACCTGGGCGCCCGGCCCAGTTCGAGGGTGCCGCGCGGGGTGGCCACGGTCATGCCGACCACCATGTCGTCGAAGCGCCCGTACCCGGCCGAGGCCTGCCCGCTGGAGCGGGCGGCGGCGAAACCCCCCAGCGTGGCGTACTCGAACGACTGCGGAAAATGCCCCAGGGTGAACCCGTGCCCGGCCAGAAGCCGCTCGGCCCCCGGAGCCCGGAGCCCCGGCTCCATCTCCGCGACCATCGACTCGGCGTCGACGGCGACCAGCCGGTCCATCCGGGCCATGTCCAGCGCGACGACCCCCGCGAACCCCCGCCGGGTCGCGACCAGGCCGCCGACCACGGAGGTTCCGCCGCCGAACGGGACCACCGCGACCCGGTGGGCGGCGCAGACGGCCAGCACCTCCAGCACCTCGCGGTGCGAACCGGGCAGCACCACGGCGTCGGGCGCGTCGGAGCCGTCCCCGGCGCGCATGCGCATCAGGTCGGGGGTGGACTTGCCCCGGGTGTGCCGGACGCGGGTCTCGTCGTCGGAGCGCACGTGATCGGCGCCGACGACGCCGCACAGCTCCGCCCGTACGGGCGGGGGAAGCGTCACGGCGGGCAGCCGCACCTCGCCCAGCCCAGCGGCCCGAGCCGGACCCGGGCGTACGCCCAGCACGTCGTGGAGCAGTTTCCTGACCGGTTCCGGCAGGTCGGCGGCCTTGCCGGGGTCGCCCCAGCCGGACCAGAGCATGGAGTCGGTGGCACTCGTCGGATTTTCCACCCTTACACTGTGACACATGACGTCTATTCGTCACAATGCGGACGTAGAGGGCAGCGACCAGGTGCTGGACGCCGCCCGCGAGGTGGTCCTCGCGGTGGGGGTGCGGCGCGCCACGCTCACCGACGTGGCGCGCAGGGCCGGGCTCTCCCGCATGACGATCTACCGCCGCTGGCCCGACATGCGTACTCTCGTCGCCGACCTGATGACCCGCGAGTGGGTCCGCGTCGCGGACCGGTCCGCGACCGGGGACCCGGTCACCTCGGCGGTGGCGGCGGTACGGGCGCTGCGCGGCCACCCGCTCTGGCGGAAGATCGTCGAGGTGGATCCGGAACTGCTCCTGCCCTACCTGCTGGACCGCAGGGGCGCCAGCCACGAGGCCATGCTCACGCTCGTCGAGGAGTCGATCGTCCAAGGTCAGCAGGACGGCACCGTACGGCCCGGCGACCCGGCGCGGATGGCCGGGGCCGTGCTGCTGACCGCCCAGTCGTTCCTGCTCTCCGGTCCGACCATGCTCGACCCGGCCGGGCTGCGCGACCCGGACGACCTGGACGCCGAGCTCGGCACGCTCCTGGAGAGGTACCTGCGACCGTGAACTCCTCCCTCAACGCCGCCCGCCGCGCCCGCGAGCTGGCCGAGGTACGCGACCTCGTGGTGGACGTGCTGGTGGTGGGACTGGGCGCCACCGGCGCCGGGGCGGCGCTCGACGCGGCCTCCCGGGGCCTCTCCGTCGCCGCGATCGACGCCCACGACATGGCCTTCGGGACCTCCCGGTGGAGTTCCAAGATGATCCACGGCGGGCTCCGCTACCTGGCCAAGGGGCAGGTCGGGGTGGCGTACGAGAGCGCGGTGGAACGCGGCCACCTGCTCGCGCGCACCGCTCCGCACCTGGTCAGGGCGCACCCCTACCTGCTGCCGCTGGTCCCTGAGGTCTCCCGCGGCCACGCGGCGCTGCTGATGACCGGATACCGCCTGGGCGAGGGGCTGCGGGCCGCGACGCGCACCCCCCGCCGCCTCCTGCCCGCACCCTCGCGGATCTCCGCCGCGCGGGCCCTCGCCCTCGCCCCGCCGCTGGGCTCGCGCGGGCTGCGCGGCGGCCTGCTGTCGTGGGACGGGCGCCTGTCCGACGACGCCCGCCTGGTGGTCGCCGTGGCCAGGACGGCCGCGGCCCACGGCGCGAGGATCCTGACGCGCTGCCGGGCGCTGGAGCTGTCCGGCGACGGCGCGCTGGTCCGCGACGAGCTCGACGGGGACACCTTCACGATCCGGGCCAGGACGGTGGTGAACGCCACCGGCGTCTGGGCCGCGGGGCTGCACCCGGGCATCCGGCTACGCCCCTCGCGCGGCACCCACCTGGTACTCCGGCCCGAGACGCTGCCCGGCCTGGCCACGGGGCTGCACGTGCCGATCCCCGGGGAGGGCAACCGCTTCGCCCTGGTCCTCCCCCAGTCCGACGGGCGGATCCACGTCGGCCTCACCGACGAACCGGTGGACGGCCCCGTCCCGGACGTCCCATCGGTGCCGGAGGGGGACGTGACCTTCCTGCTGGCCATCCTGAACTCCGTGCTGGAGGAGCCGATCCGGCGCCGGGACGTCGCCGGGACCTACGCGGGGCTGCGGCCACTGCTCGCCGCCGACGGCCGCAGCGCCGACCTGTCCAGGAGGCACGCACTGCTGAGCAGGCCGGACGGTCTGGTGACGATCGTGGGCGGCAAGCTGACCACGTACCGGCGGATGGCCGAGGACGCGGTCGACCGGGCCGTGTCCCTGGGCCGACTCGACGCGGGACGAAGCCGTACGGCGAGGCTGCCCCTCGTCGGGGCCGCCCCCGCGACAGGCCCCGGCGGCACGGGACCGGTGAGAGACGCGGGCGGGGAGGCCACCCGGGAGACGGACCGGCTGCTGGAGCGGTACGGGAACGAGGCGGGCGCCGTACGGGCCCTGATGGCGGAGGACCCCTGGCTGGCCGAGCGCGGGCCGACCGGGGTCACCGGGGCCGAGTTCGTCTGGGCGGTCAGGCACGAGGGCGCCCTGGACGTGGACGACCTTCTCGACCGGCGGACCCGGGTCGGCCTCGTCCCGCAGGACCGCGAAACGGCCCTGCCCCTGGCACGCGCCGCGCTGACCTACTGACCCGCTGACACCCGCGCCCGTTCACCGGGACCGGCGGCCGGAGGACCGGAAGGCCATCAGGGGCCGGTGACAGAGGTCCAGGTGACCGGAAAGCCGGAAGGGGCCGGAAGCCGCGAAACGCCTTTACAGGCATGTGATCGTTTTACCCCTCACCCCCTCGACCTGGCTGTTAGGTTAGTCTTACCTAAGTCAGAGCGGGGAGAGAACGTGAGCACGGGGAGTGGCGTGGGCAGGGCTGACATGGCGGGCAAAGGGTGCACGCACCCGCCGGGCTGTCATACCGGCGAGCTGCCGGTCCACGCCAGCGCGACCGTCGGAGCCCGCTTCTGGCTTCTCATCGAGCACTCCGGCCCCTGGGCCTCCCACCTGGAAGACTGCACTCTCCCAGCGGATGTGCACACTCTTATCAAACGAGCCACACGACTCGGCATCCGCCCCCAGCTGATCCGCCGCCCGGGGCGCAGAAACCTCGTGGAAACCGGCATTCACGTCATGGTCGCCGACTCCGGGTCGGCCGAACCATGGATCGCCGAAGGTGTCATCGCAGGTCCGGACGATCTTAACCTTGACAGCGTGGTGGCCGGAGTGGTCCCGGAGTCCTGCATACTTGTGAGTGAGCCGGTTTTTCTGGTCTGCACGCATGCCAAGCGCAACGCGTGCTGCGCCCGCATTGGACTACCCCTAGCTCGGTCCTTGGCAAAAAAATTGCCGGACACAGTATGGGAAACATCACATGTTGGCGGCGATCGATACGCCGCCAACCTCGTGTGCTTGCCACACGGGCTTTACTACGGCAGCATGTCTCAGGCTGCTGCGATCGCGGCAGCCGACGCGTACCGGTCCGGCGAGGTCATCCTCGACCGTTTCCGGGGACGCGCAGGCATCCCTGAGCCACTGCAGGCCGCTGAGCATTTCATCCGCATTCATACGGGTGATCTCTCGGTTGGCGGAGTGGCCGTGGAATCCTCCAGGTTGGACGGCGCCGTCACCGAGGCATTTGTGCGCGGTAGTGGCGCTCGTTTTCGGGTAGTGGTTGAACCCATGACGCTAACAACGCCATGCGGTACGGCTTGCGCCGATACGATCACTACCTACCGGCTGGTCACGCTGGACAGGGTAGCCCCTGTGCGGTATGCCACGTCCGCGCTGACCTGACCTGAGGGAACATCACGGCCAATCCAGGCGTTGGACCCAGGGACGCCACAAGCGTCCAATGCGGCATCAACCAGAAATACCTCTCACTATAAGGTGGTTTTCTCATGTCTCAGGTACGTCGGCAGACCGCCCGGCCTCGGCCCAGCTGGGGCTGGCAGGATGACGCCGCGTGCCGGGGCGAGGACCTCGTGCTCTTCTTCGGTCCCGACGGCGAGCGTCAGCCCGAGCGTGACATCCGCGAGCGTAAGGCCAAGGCGATCTGCGCCCAGTGCCCTGTTCGCGCCGAGTGCCTGGACTACGCGCTTTCCCGTCCGGAGAAGTACGGCACCTGGGGCGGTCTGAACGAGGACGAGCGCGCCTCCGAGCGTCGCCGTCGTATGCGCCGCGCCGCCAGCGCCGGCATCAGTGCCGTCGCCTGAGCAGTACCTCCACCCGGCTTCCCCCGCACGTGTGATCTCGCGAATCCCCTGCGAGATCACACGTTGTCGTGTCGGGCCCCGCGCGTGCGGCCCCCGGAACGGGCGACCGCACGACGGGCTTCCTCCACGTTTCAGGGCCGGTTACGGCCCCGCATCTCCTTGGTGATGCTCTTCCACTTGCCCTGAAGCTCCTTGCGGAGCCGCGCGTCGCTCCTGGACGCCATCCACGCGGCCTCCCGCTGAAGCTTGTTCCAGCTTTCCAGCCGCCGCTCGGGGAGCGTGCCGTCCTCGATCGCGGCGATCACGGCGCAGCCCGGCTCGCTGTCGTGACGGCAGTCGCCGAACCGGCACCGCGTGGCCAGCTCCTCCAGGTCGGAGAAGACCATGTCCACGCCCTCGCCCATGTCGTACAGGCCGACGCGGCGGATACCGGGCGTGTCGATGATGAGCCCGCCTCCCGCGAGCGGGATGAGCTCGCGGTGCACGGTGGTGTGACGGCCCCGGCCGTCACCGGCCCTGACCTGCTGGGTCTCCATGACCCCCTCCCCCGCCAGGGCGTTGACGAGCGTCGACTTGCCCGCACCCGAGGCGCCGAGCACCACCGCGGTGCGCGTGCCCCCGAGGTAGCCTCGGACGATCTCGACGCCCTCGCCCGTGACGGAGCAGACCGGGTGCACATCCACACCCGGTGCCGCCGAGGCGACCTCGTCCATCAGGAATTCGAGGCCCTCGCCGATCAGGTCGGACTTGGTGACGAGCACCACGGGACGGCCCCCGCTCTCCCAGGCGAGCGCGAGCAGCCGCTCGATCCTGCCCAGGTCGGCGGTGTCGGTGGCGTGCAGGGCGGGTTCGGCGACGAAGACGACGTCGACGTTGGCGGCGAGCACCTGGCCCTGGGAGTCGCCGGAGAGCCCGCCCCTGGAGACCCTGGCGACGCCGCCGCGTACGAACGCGGTGCGCCGGGGCAGGAGCGCCTCCAGCTCGAAGCGGCCCTCGGCCAGGCGGCGAAGCCCGGCCCAGTCACCGACGCAGGGCAGGGCAACGGGGTCGGCGGCGGCGTCGCGCCGCACCCTGGCGGCGTAACCGGCCCGGAGCGGACCTGAGGCCGTCAGCACCTCGGCGGCACCGCGATCGACGCGGGACACGCGGGCGGGGACGAGACCTGCGGGAAGCTCGGCGGCGAGGGAGTCGTCCCAGCCGAGCGAGGTGAGAACGGATGAGGAAGAGACGATTGGCGAAGACAACGTAAGCACCCTTGTGGAAGGCCGGGTGCCCTGTCGCGAATCGGCTAGGCGGGCACCCGGAGGTTGATGGACGGCAGGCTCACCAGAACAACCCGCATGCTTCCCACCTCCTGTCGCCTCGTGGCCGCGCGTCTCTCGAACGGCGTCTTCGGGAGAACTGTAGCGCAGTGCCTCCCGTCCGGCGCAAACACATTTGCCACGTTTCTCACGGCCGCGCCAGGGGTTCCCACGGCCGAGGCCAGGGGTTCTCCCGGCCGGGAAGTCCCGGCCGGGCGTCTCATCTTCATATGGCCGACCGGTTGCCGATCAGCGTGTCGCGGACCCGCGTAGATCATCCGTCCCCGGAGGACAGCGGGTGATCACCGCCGGAGTGAAGATCACACGGTCACAGGCCGGGGGCGGGGAAGTGGGAGGTGAGCTCCCTGACCTCGCCGTGGACCCGGGTGATGACGTGCTTGGCCTCTTCCTCGTCCTTGGCCAGGGCGGTGACGACCTGGTCGATCCAGGCGCCGATCTGCCGCATCTCGGCGACGCCCATGCCCCGGCTGGTCACGCCCGCGGTGCCGATGCGGATGCCCGAGGGGTCGAACGGCTTGCGGGTGTCGAAGGGCACGCTGTTGTAGTTGGTCTCCAGCCCGGCCCTGTCCAGGGCTTGGGCGGCGGGCTTGCCGCCGATGCCCTTGGGGGTCAGGTCGAACAGGATGAGGTGGTTGTCGGTGCCGCCGGAGACCAGGTCGAAGCCCCGGCCCAGGAGTTCCTCGGCCAGCGCCCGCGCGTTCAGGACGACCTGGCGGGCGTAGTCCCTGAACTCGTCGGTCGACGCCTCCTTGAGCGCCACCGCGATGGCCGCGGTGGTGTGGTTGTGCGGCCCGCCCTGAAGGCCGGGGAAGACGGCCTTGTTGAGGGCGGTGGCGTGCTCGTCGGAGGTGGCCATGAGCATCGCGCCCCGGGGGCCGCGCAGGGTCTTGTGGGTGGTGGTGGAGATCACGTCCGCGTGGCCGACCGGCGACGGGTGGGCGCCACCGGCCACCAGGCCCGCGATGTGCGCGATGTCGGCGGCGAGCACGGCCCCGACCTCGCGGGCGATCTCGGCGAAGGCCGGGAAGTCGATCGTGCGCGGGACCGCGGTGCCACCGCAGAAGATCAGCTTGGGGCGCTCGCGGAGGGCGATCTCGCGTACCTCGTCCATGTCGACGCGGCCGGTGTCCTGCCGCACGCCGTAGCGGACCGGGTTGAACCACTTGCCGGTGGCCGAGACCGACCAGCCGTGGGTCAGGTGGCCGCCGAACGGCAGGCCCATGCCCATGACGGTCTCGCCCGGCTTCAGGAAGGCCAGGTAGATGGCCAGGTTGGCGGGTGAGCCCGAGTAGGGCTGCACGTTGGCGTGGTTCACGCCGAACAGGGCCTTGGCCCGGTCGATGGCGAGGGTCTCGACCTGGTCGATGACCTGCTGGCCCTCGTAGTAGCGCTTGCCGGCGTAGCCCTCGGAATACTTGTTGGTCAGGACGGTGCCGGTGGCCTCAAGGACGGCCTTGGAGACGTAGTTCTCCGAGGCGATCAGCTTGACGGTGTCGGCCTGCCGCCGCTCCTCGGCCTTGATGAGCTCGGCGATCTGCGGATCCACGCTGGAAAGAGCGCTCATGCGCCTTCACTCCCCTGTCATCGTCGACATCGCGCGAAGACCCAGGCGCTCGGCCTCCTCGCCCTTTCGCTCCCCGGTGGTCTCTCCCACCTTATGCGCCAGTCGCGGCTTAGACGATAGCGGACTAAGCCCCGCGCCCGGCGCGACCTGCGCCCTCGACAGGCCAGAGCCGGTCGACCTCGGCGTTGAGCGTGGCGCCGATGAGCACGGCCAGCGCGGTGATGTAGAGCCACAGCAGCACGGCGATGGGGGCGGCGAGCGAGCCGTAGATGGAGACCGGCGAGAACCAGGCGGCGAGGACCGCGCGCAGCACGGCCGCGCAGACGATCCAGATGACGAGCGCGAGCATCGCCCCCGGCAGCTCACGCCACCAGCGCGTGCGTACGGGAACACTCACGTGGTAGAGCAGCGTGAGGAAGATCACCGAGCCGATGATCACCACCGGCCAGTAGAGGATGTCGACCAGCACGGTGTAGTCGGCGGGCAGGGCCCCGCGCAGCGCGGCCGGGCCCAGGACGAGCACCGGCATCACCACCAGCCCGATCAGCAGGCCCGCGAGATAGAACCCGAAGGACATCAGGCGGGTGCGGATGATGCCGCGCTCCTCGCCGAGGCCGTAGGCGACCGAGATCAGGTCGACGTAGACGAACAGCGCCCGCGAGCCCGACCAGAGCGCGAGCAGGAAGCCCAGGGAGATCAGCGAGACCTGGTTCTCGGGTTTCAGCACGTCCTCGATGAGGGGGGTGACGACGGTGTCCACGGCGTTGTCGGTGAACAGCAGGTGGGCCTGCTGGTCGATCCAGTCGCTGACGTTCTTGACCGTCTCGGGGCCGAACACCCGGGTCAGCTGGCCGAGCACGCCGATCAGGCCGAGCATGAACGGCGGCAGCGACAGCAGCGCGAAGAAGGCCGCCTCGCCCGCCAGGCCGGTGACGCGGTAGGTGACGCCCGCGTTCGTGGTGGCGACGATCAGGGTCCACGTGTCGGTGCCGCGGATCCAGGAGAGCAGCGCCCGCAGCCTGGCCCAGACGTCCCTGCCGCGGATCCACGCGAGACCGGCGCGCAGCCGCGTCCCGGGCCCGCGCGGCGGGCGCCGCTCGGGCCCGGGGCGATGGGCCGGGGCATCAGTGGACGTCATGCCGCACAACGGTATTCCTAGCCGCGCTTGATCACGAGTCGGGCGGGCAACGATCGAATCTCACCCATCTGCCCGTAACACCCGCCGCGAAACCCGCCGCTGGATCTACCTGCGGTAGAACGCCTCGGCGTCGCCGGTGTCGACGATGCGCGCGCCCAGCGGCAGCAGGGAGACCGGGATCAGCTTGAGGTTGGCCAGGCCCAGCGGGATGCCGATGATCGACAGGAAGAGCGGGATCGAGGTCAGCAGGTGCCCGATCGCCAGCCAGATCCCGGCCACGAGGAACCAGATCACGTTGCCGACGGTCGACAGCACGCCCGCCTCGGGGTCGCGCACCACGGTCCGGCCGAAGGGCCACAGCGCGTAGGCGGCGATCCGGAACGACGCGATGCCGAACGGGATGGTGATGATCAGGACACAGCACACGACTCCCGCGAGGACGTAGCCGATCGCCAGCCAGATTCCCGCGAAGACCAACCAGATGACGTTCAACAGCGTCCGCATATTTACGAGCATGTCAGGCGAGATGGGGCCGTTCCCATCCGGTGTCCCCCTGGCATACCCCTGATCCGGCCCGGGCCCATCCCTTACTCCGGCACGCCGGGCCGGGCGGAACCTGTCCTTTACCCCGGCCACCCCGATACCCCGGCCACCCCGACCGCTCCGGCCACTCCTGGCCGGGCGTGGCCTGTCCTTTACCCCGGCTCCCCCGGCTCCCCCGACCGCTCCGGCCACTCCGGCCCGAGCGGGGCCCGCCCCTTGCCCGGCGGCCCGGCGAAGGCCTGGGCGATCGCGGCCCACGTCCGGGCGATCTCGCCGCGTACCAGCAGGGACGTGTCGGCGAGGTGGCGGCGCTGGACCACCAGGAGGCAGAAGTCGACCATGGTGCCGCGGACCACGTCGACGGCGTCCGGGGGCCCGGCCTCCCACGGCGACCCGTCGGGCATGGTCAGCTCCACCCGCACCGGGCGCGACGGCGGCTCCAGGCCGCGCACCGCGAAGCCGTACGGCATGGCGCGCACCCCGAGCGTCGCCACGTGCCTGAGCCTGGCGGTCGGCACGCGTGCGACGCCGAGCGCGTCCGCCACGTCCTGCCCGTGGGCCCAGGTCTCCATCAGGCGCGCGGTGACGAAGGACGCGGCCGACATCTCCGGCCCGTACCAGGGCAGCCTGGCACCGGCGTCCAGCCGGGCGAAGGACTCCAGGACCCTGGCCCTCGCCTCGCGGAACCACTCGTGGATCTGGGCGGCGGTCAGGCCGCGCGAGGCGGCGGCGAGCTCGTCCACGGCGGAGTCCCCGCGGGCGAGGAACGCGGGCAGCGCGGCGCGGAACGCCTCGGGGTCGTCGGCGGAGACGGTGGCGGCGTCGTCGAACCAGGCGAGGTGGCCGACCTGGTCCCGTACCGCCCAGCCCTCGGCCGGGGTGGGCAGTTCCCACTCGTCCGGGCCGAGACCTGCGATCATGGCGTCGAACTCGGCCGTCTCGGCGCGCAGGTCCGCCAGCAGCTCGTCCATCAGACCCATGACGCCTCCCTGTCGCGGCCCAGACAAGGGTAACCGAGTGACGTTCTAGGAGGAACGGCGCAGAATGGACCCATGATCTGCGAGGAGTGCAAGGAGCGCCGGCACGAGAAGTGCCCGGGCGGCTCGTGGTGCGACTGCCAGCACCAGCCCGCCCCCGAGCCCCGGGAGTCGGCCCTGGACTGGCCCCGCCAGGGCTGACCGGACATCCCGGCGCCCCGCCGCCCCCGGCCCCTTCGGCTCCCCGGCGCGGGCCCGGACACCACGGCCGCGTCCAGATGGTGGACCCCACGTTGGACATCCACGGTGCCCGAGGTATCGTCGTAGACATGCCAGCGGACCCATTGCTCGTCGTGCGACGCCACGTCGACCTCCTGCGTGTCCGCAGTGCCATCTGTTGTGACGTCCGTTAACCGTCGCCCCCTGCTGATTTCACCCAGCTCGGCCGCGTAACAGGCGTCCTCCTCTGAGTAATCGACCCCCGCACTCGACGATGAGGCGGGAGGTGCCGCCCGTGCGCGTCCGGAAATCATTCCATCGAGCCACAATAAGGACGCGCGCATGACGACCCCTGCCCGGTCGGCGAATCGACATCACAAGCGCCCGCGCGGCGAAGGTCAGTGGGCTCTCGGTTACCGCGAGCCGCTGAACAAGAACGAGGAGAACAAGAAGAACGACGACGGGCTCAACGTCCGTCAGCGGATCATCGACGTCTACTCCAAGCGCGGCTTCGACTCCATCGACCCCGCCGACCTGCGGGGCCGGATGCGCTGGTTCGGGCTCTACACCCAGCGCAAGCCCGGGATCGACGGCGGCAAGACCGCGATCCTGGAGCCGGAGGAGCTCGACGACCGCTACTTCATGCTCCGCGTCAGGATCGACGGCGGCCGGCTCAACCTGGCCCAGCTGCGGGTCATCGCCGACATCTCCAACCTCTACGGCCGGGGCACCGCCGACGTCACCGACCGGCAGAACATCCAGCTGCACTGGATCGAGATCGAGGCCGTTCCCGACATCTGGGAGCGCCTGGAGTCGGTGGGCCTGTCCACCACCGAGGCCTGCGGCGACACCCCGCGCGTCATCCTGGGCTGCCCGCTGGCCGGGATCGACACCGAGGAGGTCCTCGACGGCTCCGCGCAGATCCAGGAGATCTACGACACCTACATCGGCGACCCTGCCTTCTCCAACCTGCCGCGCAAGTTCAAGTCCGCGGTGAGCGGGTGCCCGGCGCACTGCACCGTGCACGAGATCAACGACGTGGCGTTCGTGGGCGTCGTGAACGAGAGCGGCGAGCGCGGCTTCGACCTGTGGGTGGGCGGCGGCCTGTCCACCAACCCGATGCTGGGCAAGCGGCTGGGCGTTTTCCTCACCCCCGACCAGGTCGCCCCCGCCTACGGCGGCGTGATCGGCATCTTCCGCGACTACGGCTACCGCCGCCTGCGCCACCGGGCCAGGATCAAGTTCCTGATCAGCGACTGGGGTCCCGAGAAGTTCCGCGACGTCCTGGAGAAGGAGTACCTCGGCTACACCCTGCCCGACGGCCCCGCGCCCGAGCGGCCGCGCGGCGGGCGCAGGGACCACGTGGGCGTCTTCCCGCAGAAGGACGGCAACTTCTACGTCGGCTTCGCCCCGAAGGTCGGCCGCCTCGACGGCGACAAGCTGCACCTGATCGCCGACATCGCCGAGCGGCACGGCTCCGACCGGGTGCACACCACGGTCGAGCAGAAGATGGTCATCCTCGACGTGGCGCCCGACAGGGTCGACAGTCTCGTCGCCGAGCTGGAGGCGGGCGACCTGCGGGTCAAGCCCTCCACCTTCCGCCGCCAGACCATGGCGTGCACCGGTATCGAGTTCTGCAAGCTGGCCATCGTCGAGACCAAGGTCACCGCGGCCAACCTGATCGACGAGCTGGAGCAGCGGCTGCCCGACTTCAAGAGCCCGCTGACCATCAACGTCAACGGCTGCCCCAACTCCTGCGCCCGCATCCAGGTCGCCGACATCGGCCTCAAGGGCCAGCTCGTCGTGAACGACGAGGGCGAGCAGGTCGAGGGCTTCCAGATCCACCTGGGCGGCTCGCTGGGCGTCAACCCCGGCTTCGGCCGTAAGGTCCGCGGCCTGAAGACCACCTCCGAGGAGCTTCCCGACTACGTGGAGCGCGTGCTCCGCAACTTCGAGAAGCTGAAGAACGAGGACGAGACCTTCTCCGACTGGGTGCAGCGCGCCGACGACGCGGACCTGAAGTGAACGGCCGGGCAAGCGGGATGAGCGGGACGGGGGCGGGCGGATGAGCGAGCGAGCCGTTCCCTTCCACTGCCCGTACTGCGGTGAGGAAGACCTGGAGCCCTACGAGGGCGACGGCGGCTGGTACTGCCGGTCGTGCGTGCGCGCCTTCAAGCTGAAGTTTCTCGGAATCGGGGTGCGCTCGTGACGCGCGGCGAATCCGGTGCGGCGAACGCGACGGCCGCGGAGACCGGCGAGGTCACCGCGGTTCGTACGGCCCGCACGGCGAGTTCCGGCACGACGACGAGCGCGACGGCCCGCGAGGCACGACCTGCCCGCGCGGCGAACGAGGATTGGGTGAGCGAGCGATGACACTGGTGGACATCGAAGTCGGATTACGTCAGCAGCGGGGGACGCTCGACCTGCAGGAGATCGTCGAGTCGGCCGCGCGCTTCCTGGAGGACGCCTCGGCCCTGGAGATCATCCGCTGGGCGGCGGCGACCTTCGGCGACCGGCTCTGCCTGACCGCCTCCATGAGCGACGCCCTGCTGATCGACCTGGTCAGCCGGGTCAAGCCCGGCGTGGACGTGCTGTTCATCGACACCGGCTACCACTTCGCCGAGACGATCGGCACCCGTGACGCCGTCCAGCAGGTCTACGACGTCAACGTGATCGACGTGAAGCCGTCCCGCACGGTGGCCGAGCAGGAGCGCGACCTGGGCCCGCGCCTGTTCGGGCGCAACCCCGACCTGTGCTGCTACCTGCGCAAGGTCGAGCCGCTCAACCGCGCCCTGGAGCCGTACCTCGCCTGGGTCTCCGGCATCCGCCGCGACGAGGCCGTCACCCGCGCCGGCGTCAAGGTCGTCGAGTGGGACGCCAAGCGCCAGATGGTCAAGATCAACCCGATCGCCCGGTGGACGCAGGAGGACGTCGACAACTACATGGCCGACAACGGGGTGCTGATCAACCCGCTGCACTACGACAACTACCCCTCGATCGGCTGCGCCCCCTGCACCCGCCAGGTCGCCCCCGGGGAGGACCCGCGCAGCGGCCGCTGGGCGGGCATGGGCAAGACCGAGTGCGGGCTTCATATATGACGTGGCGTGCCCCTGGGACACCGCTGGTCGCGGTGGCGCACGGGTCGCGTGACCCGCGCGCCGCCGCGACGGTGGAGGACCTGCTCGACCGGGTACGGGAGGCGCGGCCCGATCTCCTCGTCCGCACCGCCTACCTCGACCACGCCTCCCCGACGCTTCCCGCGGCGCTGTCGGGGCTGGCCGAGGCGGCGGTGCTGCCGCTGCTGCTCACCGCGGCCTACCACAGCCGGGTCGACATCCCCGGCGCGCTGGCCGAGGCGACGGCCCGCAGGCCCCTGCTGCGCGTGCGCGTGGGCGCCACGCTGGGCCCGCACCCGCTGCTGGTCACCGCGCTGGAGCGGCGCCTGGCCGAGGCGGGCGTGCGGCCCGGCGAGCCCGGCACCGACGTGGTGCTGGTCTCGGCCGGTTCCAGCGACCCGCGGGCCAACGCCACGGTCGCCGGGATCGCCGGAGACTGGGCGAGGCTGCGCGGCTGGCGGTCGGTGACCGCCGCCTACGCCTCGGCCGCCGGGCCCACCCCCGAGGAGGCCGTGCTGCGCCTGCGGCGCTCGGGAGCCTCCCGGATCGTGGTCGCCCCCTACCTGCTGGCCCCCGGTCACTTCGCCGACAGGATCCGCCGCGAGACCCTGGCCGCGGGCGCCGACGCCGTCGCCGACGTGCTGGGCGCCGCCCCCGAGGTCGCCACGGTGCTGCTCGAACGCTACGAGCGGGCCGTCCACCGGCCAAGGGCCCTGGCCACCGCCTGAGCCCCGGCGGGGACGGAGCCGCTCAGGGGTTACCCGCAGGTGTGGCGTCCCCGCCCTCGCAGCTCAGGCGGACCATCTCCCCGGTGCGCGGATCCAGCTGGCGCACGTTGTCCCGGCAGGCCGGGGAGATCATCTCCCGTACGGTGAGCGACCACTGGAGGGGGAAGGGCCGCGCCGCGGCGAGCCGCTCCTGCCAGCCCTCGAAGAACCCCTCCATCCCCTCGGCCAGCTGCCCGGCCGTCCTGGGGGCCCCGCCGATCTCGCCGGGCAGTATGACCGCGGACACGGCCCGCCCCCCGGCCGGGCGATCCTCCTTCGGGATCACGCTGACGCCCGAGATGTTCCTGAAGATCTCCATGTTGTATCCGCCGGGACCGGTCCCGCAGACGTGCAGCTGGGGAGGGCCGTCGCCGATCCAGACGAGCGCGCGCCGCAGCGGCCCGGAGCAGCTGACGGTCACCTGCAGGGACCTGCCCCCGGATCCGATCCGGAGTTCCTCGCGTGTCCCGCCGGTTCCGTAGGCCCTCCTCGCGACCTCCTCCCCGGGGTACGCTCCGCCCATCGGCCGTGACGTCGTCGGGACGGTGGGGGACGGCCGGGCCATGACGCCGGTCCAGACGTCCGGGTCGTCGGCGACGCCGCCCGCGGGCGTGTTGAGGGCCGCCGCGACGACGAGGACGGCCGCGACCGCGCCGCCCGCCGTCCAGCGGCGCCGCCGCCTGATCGCGCGGACGCGCCGGTGGACACCGGCGACGGCCACGCCCCTGTTGCGGCTCTCGCCCTCGTCCTCGTTCAGGATCTCGCGCAGTTCGAATTCGGTGATCGTCATCTCAGCTTCCCGTGGTGATGGCGGCGACGGCCGCGGGATCGACGCGCAGCTTGCGCAGTGCCCGGCTGGCCTGGCTGCGTACGGTCGCCACCGAGCAGCCGAGGATCTCGGCGATCCGCTGGTCGGGCAGGTCGGCGAAGTAGCGCAGGACGATCACGGCCCGCTGTCGGCCGGGGAGCCCGGCCAGGACCTGCCGGACCGCCTCCCGCGTGGCCACCGTGTCCATCGCGTCGCCGTCCGGCGCCTCGGGGAGGACCGCGCTCGGCACCTCTCCTCGCCACCTGCGCCGCCACCAGGTGGCGTGGGTGTTGACCAGGATGCGGTAGACGTACGGGTCCGGATCGTCGCCCACCCTCCGCCAGGCGAGCCACGCCTTGGCCAGGGCCGTCTGCAACAGGTCCTCCGCGGTGCCCCAGTCGCGGCACAGCAGATAGGCGGCCCGTAACAGCCGGGCCGAGCGCTGCTCCACGTAGTACTCGAAGTCAGCCCGATCTCGCATCGGGGGATCCTCACTGTTCGGTGTGTGTCACCGATCACTACGCCGTGGAGACGCCGGGACGTTGCACGTGTCCCGGAGCCGCCCGCCGGGGAGCGGGAGGCGGGGCCGCCGTCAGTGGCGGGGCGGCTGAGGGGGGTGGGGAGGCTGGGGCGGCGCCGGGGGCCACGGGGGCGCGGGCGGATGCTGGTGCTGCGGGTGCGGCGGGTGCTGCGGATGGGAGGGGTGGACCTGGTGGGAACCCGGCCCGGCCCGGTGGTAACCCGGCTCCCCGCCGAGCTCGCCGCGCAGTTCGTCCCACTGCTTCCGCCAGGCGGCGATGGCCTTCTTGAGGGGTTTGGTCCTGGAGTCCCCGACCACCTTGACGTCTCCCATGAGGACGTAGGCGGTGACCCGGACGAGCGGCGCGTTCGTGCCCGGCGGCGCCTCGACGACCTGGACCTTCTTGTCCCCCATGATGGCGATGCCGTCGAGTTCGACGTCCACCCCGTCCGGGACGATGATCTTCACGTTCCCCATGACGGCGGTGGCCATGATGTCGACCACTCCCCCGGTGCGCACCTCGGCCTGCCGCAGGTCCAGCAGGACGTCGCCCATCACGGCGACGGCGCCGAGCGGCTTGTCGATCCGCCACGTGCCGCGCCGCTTGGAGCTGCTCATCACCGCCACGAACCAGCGCCGCACCTGGCCGCCCCGCTCCGCCGGAGGCGGGAAGTAGGCGGGGGACGCGGGCGCCGGACGGCCGCCGGGCAGGTCGGAGGTGACCACCGCCAGCTCGGCCTGGGTGACGGCGGTGTAGGCCGCCTCGGTGCGTTCGGTCAGCTCCCCGAGGGTCAGACGGCCCTCGACGGAGGCGACCCGCAGCCACTCGACGGCGGATTCCCGCTCTGCGTCCGAGACCCGCATTTCCCCGGGATCATTCATAACTCACAACATATCGCGAGTTGCCCTGATAGAGGATCCCCCTGGGCGAGGAAGGCCGACAAACACATCGGATGACGTCCCCTCACCGGGACACGGGGCTGGCTTACGGCCGCGCTGGGAGGGCACGCCATACAGGGCGCCACCTAGAGGGCGCGCACGGCCCGCCGGAGCGGCACGCCATGAGGCGTACGGCCGCATCGGGGAGCACGCCATATGATCCGGAGGCATGTACCGAGAACTCCTGGACGCGGTGGCGGCCAACGACGCCGAGCGGGCCGAGCGGCTGCTGCAGGGTGGCACGAGCGCCGACCCCGAAGGCGCGGAAGAGCCCACCGCCCTTTACCTGGCATCGAACCGGGGCCGCGTGGACGTCGTACGCGCGCTGCTGGCCCACGGAGCCGACCCCAACCGGATCAGCGGGGGCGAGGACGAGGGCCTGCCCCTGTCGGCGGCCTCCGCCTGGGACCGCGTCGAGGCCCTTGAGGCGCTACTGGCCGCCGGTGCCGACGTGTCGGGGCGGGAGGCCGGTGGGTGGACCGCCCTGCTCTGGGCCGCCGCCAACGGGCGCGACCACGCGGCCCGTACGCTGCTCGCGGCCGGGGCGAACCCCGAGGACGCCAACGAGAGCGGCGACACCGCGCTCACCCTGGCCACCCGGCGCGGCGCCCTGGGCGTCGTGCAGACGTTGCTGGGAGAGGGCGCCGAGGCCGACCGGCCCGACGGCGACGGCGACACGCCGCTGTCCATCGCCTACGACTGGCTGGGCACCCAGCTGGAGAGCGCGCTCCTGGAGCAGATCACCGAGCAGGCCCCCGAGGACTCGCAGTTCGTCGTGGGCCGCAGCAGGGCGAAGGACGGCACCGACCTGGTGACCGTCGCGGCGGTGGGCCCCGACGGGACCCGCGTGGCCGAGCTCACCTGCCAGCGCGGGCACGCGGCCGTCGCCACCCTGCTGGAGGACGCCACGGGTGAGCGGCTGCCGTTCGACGACCTGGTCGAGCGGGCGATGCCGTACCGGGACATCGACGAGGAGGCCGAGACCTGGTGGACCGTGGTCGGCTCGCTGAGCAAGCGCGGCGACGGTGAGACCTTCGACGCGGCGGCGCGGCTGTGCGCGAACGAGGATCCGCGCAAGCGCGAGTTCGCCGTCGACGTGATCGCCCAGCTCGGCTTCACCGAGGACGAGAAGCCGTACCTGGAGGAGGCGCTGCCGGTCCTGCGCCGGATGGCGGCCACCGAGGGCGACGAGCGGGTGCTGCGCTCGGTGCTCGGCGCGCTCGGCCACCACGCCGACCCGCGCGCCCTGCCCGAGGTGCTGGAGATCATCACCGCCGACGGCTGGACCCGCACCCAGGCCGACCCGGCCGCGCTGGCCGCCGTCCTGCCCCCGGGCCACGCCGAGGGGCTCGCGCTGCTCGTCTCCATGACCGAGGACCCCGACGCGGAGGTACGCGACTGGGCCACCATGGGCCTGGCGGGCCTGACCGAGGACCCGAAGGACAGCGAGCGGATCCGCGACGCGCTGGCCGCCCGCCTCGACGACGAGGACCTGAACACGGTCGCCGAGGCCACCCGCGGCCTCGCCACCCGGGGCGACGCGCGGGCCCAGCGGGGCGCCGACCGCGTGCTCGCCGAGAGTGACGAGGACGACGACTACATCCGCGATCTGGTCAAGAACCCGTGACCCGCGGGCCGGGCGCCCGGCCCGGCCGGCCGTTCCTCGTCCCGCCGTACGCGCCCGCGTACGGCGGGGTGAACTTCCGGAGGCCGGTGTCCGACTATGGACGAAAATCGGATATAGCGTCTAATAAAGGGCGCCACCCCTCCGAAAGGATGTTGAGATAGGCGCAGAAACCGGCGACGAGCCGGATGAGTGACCGGAGGCCGCACGTGACCCATGACGTCTTCAACCAGGCTCACCCGCTCACCGGGCACGACGTGTCCGCCGACGCCGCGCTGATGGACGGCGTGGAGCGCGAGGGTGCGGGATGGGCCACCGGGGAGCTGCACCGGCTCGGCCTTCTCGCCGGTTCCGAGCAGGCCCAGGACTGGGGACGGCTGGCGAACGAGCACCCGCCCGTCCTGCGCACCCACGACCGGTACGGGCGGCGGATCGACGAGGTGGAGTTCCATCCCGCCTGGCACGAGCTGATGACCGTCGCCGTCGACAACGGCATGCACGCCACCCCGTGGTCGAGCGCCAGGCCGGGCGCGCACGTGGCCCGCGCCGCCAAGTTCTACGTCTGGAGCCAGGTCGAGGCCGGGCACGGCTGCCCGATCTCGATGACCTACGCCTCGATCGCCGCGCTGCGCCACAGCCCGGCGCTCGCCGCCGACTGGGAGCCCCTGCTGGCCTCCCGCAGCTACGACTTCGGGCTGCGCCCGCCGCTCGGCAAGCGCGGCGTGCTCGCCGGGATGGCGATGACCGAGAAGCAGGGCGGCTCCGACGTGCGCGCGGGCACCACCCGCGCCGAACCACTGGGCGACGGAAGCTACGCCCTGACCGGGCACAAGTGGTTCAACTCGGCCCCGATGTGCGACGTGTTCCTGGTCCTCGCCCAGGCTCCGGGCGGGCTGTCGTGCTTCCTGCTCCCCCGCGTCCTTCCCGACGGCACCCTCAACGCCGTCCACCTGATGCGGCTGAAGGACAAGCTGGGCAACAAGTCCAACGCCAGCGCCGAGGTGGAGTACCACCGCGCGACGGCCTGGCTGGTCGGCGAGGAGGGCCGGGGGGTGCGGACCATCCTGGAGATGGTCAACATGACCCGGCTGGACTGCGTGATCGGCTCGGCGGCCGGCATGCGGCACGGCGTCACGCAGGCCGTCCACCACACCCGGCACCGCGGCGCGTTCGGCAGGAAGCTCGCCGACCAGCCGCTGATGCGCAACGTCCTGGCCGACCTGGCCCTGGAGTCGGAGGCCGCGACCGTCCTGATGACGCGGCTGGCCGGGGCCACCGACCGGGCCATCGCCGGGGACCAGGCCGAGGCCGCGCTGCGCCGCACCGCGCTGGCCGTGAGCAAGTACTGGGTCTGCAAGCGCGCCCCGGTCCACGCGGCGGAGGCGCTGGAGTGCCTGGGCGGGAACGGCTACGTCGAGGAGTCGCAGATGCCCCGGTTGTTCCGCGAATCGCCGCTGAACGGCATCTGGGAGGGGTCGGGGAACGTCGCGGCGCTGGACGTGCTGCGCGCCCTGGGCCGCGAGCCCGAGGCGCGGGAGGCGTTCTTCGCCGAGGTCGCGCTCGCCGCCGGAGCCGACCGGCACCTGGACGCCGCCGCCGACCGCCTGCGCAAGTCCCTGGACGACACCACCGACTTCGAGGTCCGCGCCCGGCGCGTCGCCGAGGACATGGCGCTGGTGCTGCAGGGCTCCCTGCTCGTGCGGCTGGCTCCCCCGGCCGTGGCCGACGCCTTCTGCGTCTCCCGCCTGGGTGGCGACGCGGGCCGCGCCTTCGGCACCCTGCCCGCCGGTCTGGACCTGGACGTCCTCGTCGAGCGCGCCTCCTTCTGACTTCTGACTTCCGATGTACGGCGTCCGGGGTAACGGGTGCTCCGGGACACGGTCGGGTCACGGCGCCGAGTAGGGTCGGTCATGGCCAACGGTTCATGATCGAAAGGACAATCGCCATGGCGACGACACGTACCGCGACGACCCAGTGGAAGGGCGCGCTGCTCAATGGTTCGGGCACCGTCTCCCTCGAATCCTCCGGGGTGGGCACGTTCGACGTGTCCTGGCCCTCGCGCGCCGAGCAGGCCAACGGCAAGACCTCCCCGGAGGAGCTCATCGCGGCCGCCCACTCCTCGTGCTTCTCGATGGCCCTCTCCCACGGGCTCGCCCAGGCCGGCACCCCGCCCCAGACCGTGGAGACGACGGCCGACGTGACCTTCCAGCCGGGCGAGGGCATCACCGGGATCGTCATCTCGGTCCGCGCCCAGGTTCCGGGCCTGACGGCCGAGCAGTTCCAGGAGGCGGCCGAGACGGCCAAGGCCAACTGCCCGGTGAGCAAGGCCCTCTCGGGCACGACGATCAGCCTCAACGCCGAGCTGCTGAGCTGATCGCGGCCGTACGCGCACGATCGGGCTGACCGGGACCGAACCGCTCCGCCGGGCGCGACCCCGGAGCGGTCGGTCGCCTCGAACCGGTCACCCTGGGTGGTCGGCGGCGGGCCGATCACGACGCCTTCGCGGCCACGCGTGTCCCGCCGGGCACGCGTGGTCACGTGACGCGTACGGAAACGGTAGGTACGGAAAGCACGCCATACCCCGGATACGAAACTCCTCCATACCACCTTAAAGTGACAGGGGCGAGAACACCCTGCACAAAGGGAGCCTTACCAGAGGAGAATAGGGTTACATGCGCGCAGTCTGGCCGGGAGAGTCTTATCCGCTCGGCGCCACCTGGGATGGCGTGGGTACCAACTTCTCACTGTTCTCCGAAGTAGCGGAGCGTGTCGAACTCTGCCTTTTCGGAGACGACGGCCGCGAGGAGCGCGTCGAGCTGACCGAGGTCGACGGATTCGTCTGGCACGGCTACGTCCCGGGCATCATGCCCGGACAGCGGTACGGCTACCGGGTCCACGGCCCCTACAACCCCTCCCAGGGGCACCGGTGCAATCCTTCCAAGCTGCTTCTCGATCCCTACGCCAAGGCCGTCGAGGGTGACGTGAAATGGAACGAGGCGATGTTCTCGTACCGGTTCACCGACCCGGGCAACCGCAACGACGAGGACACCGCCCCCTTCATGCCGAAGAACGTGGTGACCAACCCGTTCTTCGAGTGGGGCAACGACAGGTCGCCCCGGACCCCGTACCACCAGACCGTGATCTACGAGGCGCACGTGCGCGGGCTCACGATGCGCCACCCCGCGGTGCCCGAGGAGCAGCGCGGCACCTACGCGGGGCTGGCGCACCCGGCGGTCATCGAGCACCTGCTCAGCCTGGGCGTCACCGCGGTGGAGCTGATGCCGGTGCACCAGTACGTGCCCGAGCACGCGATGGTCGCCCGGGGGCTGACCAACTACTGGGGCTACAACACGATCGCCTACCTGGCCCCGCACGCCGCCTACTCCGGCTCGGGCCAGCGCGGCGAGCAGGTGCCGGAGTTCAAGGCGATGGTACGGGCGCTGCACGAGGCGGGGATCGAGGTCATCCTCGACGTGGTCTACAACCACACCGCCGAGGGCGACCACATGGGGCCCACGCTGGGCTTCCGCGGCATCGACAACCGGGCGTACTACCGCCTGCACGACGGCGACCGGCGCTACTACCTCGACTACACCGGCTGCGGCAACTCCCTCAACGTCCGCTCGCCGCACGCCCTCCAGCTGATCATGGACTCGCTGCGCTACTGGGTGCTGGAGATGCACGTGGACGGCTTCAGGTTCGACCTGGCCTCCGCCCTCGCTCGCGAACTGCACGACGTCGACCGGCTGAGCGCCTTCTTCGACCTGATCCAGCAGGACCCGGTGATCTCCCAGGTGAAGCTGATCGCCGAACCGTGGGACGTGGGCCCCGGCGGCTACCAGGTCGGCAACTTCCCGCCGCTGTGGATGGAGTGGAACGGCAAGTACCGCGACAGCGTGCGCGACTTCTGGCGCGGGAGCGGGTCCGCGCTGCCCGAGTTCGCCTCCCGGCTGACCGGGTCCGCCGACCTCTACGCCATCTCTGGGCGCCGCCCGGTGGCTTCCATCAACTTCGTCACCTGCCACGACGGGTTCACCCTGACCGACCTGGTCTCCTACGACCACAAGCACAACGAGGCCAACAAGGAGAACAACCGCGACGGCACCGACGACAACCGGTCGTGGAACTGCGGGGCCGAGGGCCCGGTGGAGGACCCGGGGATCGTGAGCCTGCGCCGGCGCCAGCGCCGTAACCTCCTGGTCACCCTGTTCATCTCCCAGGGCGTGCCGATGCTGCTGGCCGGTGACGAGATCGGCCGGACCCAGCACGGCAACAACAACGCCTACTGCCAGGACAACGAGACCTCCTGGGTCGACTGGTCGCTGGTCAGGAGCGAGGGAGATCTCCTCGACTTCGTCAGGAGCCTGTCCAAGCTGCGGCGCGAGCACCCCGTGTTCCAGCGGCGCCGCTTCTTCCACGGTCACAAGGCCGACGACGGGACCCGCGACATCGTCTGGCTCACCCCGGCCGGGGAGGAGATGTCGGCCGGTGACTGGCACACCGGCTACGCCAAGTCGCTGACCGTCTTCCTGAACGGCGACGCCATCACCGAACCGGGCACCCGGGGCGAGCGGATCGCGGACGACTCGTTCCTGCTCCTGATCAACGCCCACCACGAGGACATGTCCTTCACCCTTCCCGAGGCGAGGTACGGCAAGCGGTGGCAGCGCGTGCTGGACACCGCCGACGACGGGCCGGGCGAGTCCCCGTTCCCCGAGGAGTCCTGGCCCGCCGAGTCGTCGGTCGAGGTGACCGCGCGCTCGGTACGGATCCTGCGCTGCGCGCGCCTGTAGGGGTCTTCCGTACCTCTCTCGGACCTCCGTACCTCTCTCTAGACTCCGGACGCGATCGCGGCGGTGAGCAGGACGAGCACGAACGTCACCACCCCCACGGCGCCGTGCAGCAGGACGGCGACCGTGGGGAAGCGCTGCTCGGCGCCCCGGGCGTGACGGCCACCGCCCAGCCAGCGGGTGAACATCGCGAAGCCCAGCAGCGCGGAGGCCGAGAGCACGCCGAACGACAGCCAGGCGAAGAGCGGATCCAGGGTGACCACGTAGACGATCCAGCAGACCAGGGCGGAGACCGCCAGGATCGGATGAGCGAAGACCAGCAACGTCGGAAAGCGAGTGACCTTGGTCGCCTGCTGGCGCAACCCTCCCCCGGAGAGCCAGATGTACAGCAGGTAGATCCCGACCATCGCGGTGATCAACCAAGTCACAATCGCAACAAACCCCACACAGCCCTCCCGTGTCTCCAGGGATGAATCATGTATCGGGAGTCGCCCGAAGTCACTACAAGCCATCACAACCGTTATCGACCACGCTGTGAAAACCCGCGGACCGCCTTCACGCGAAGGTGAGAAAGCCTCCACGCGAAGGCGGAGCGACCGCGTACGGAGGCAGGGCGGCCTTCGCACGAAGGCGGGGTGACCTCCGCGCGGAGGTAGGGCGGTCGCATGCGAAGGTGGGGCAACCTCCGCGCGAAGGTGCGGCGGTCGCATGCGAAGGTGGGGCAATGCGCCTCATCCATCCCGAGACCTCCGACGAGGTCGACCTCGCGCGGGCCTACGCCTACCCGGACGGCCCGTGCCTCAGGATCAACATGGTCGCCAGCGCCGACGGCGGGACCTGGCTGAAGGGACTGTCGGGCGAACTGTCCGGCAGGGGCGACCGCCAGGTCTTCTGGGTGCTGCGCGGGCTGGCCGACGTCGTCGTGGCCGGGGCGGCGACCGTACGGGCCGAGGGGTACGGCCCGGCACGGGCCAGGCCGTCGTGGCGGGGGCTGCGCGAGGGCCGCCCGGCCGTCCCGCCGGTGGCGGTGATCACCCGTGGGCTCGACCTCGATCTGTCGGGCCCGCTGTTCGCCGAGGCGGAGCCGTACGCCCGGACGATCGTCGTCACCTGCGAGGCCGCGCCCAGGGAGCGGCGCGAGGAGGCCGCCAGGCACGCCGACGTGATCGTGGCCGGGGGCGAGCGGGTGGATCCGGCGCTGGCGGTACGGGAGCTCACCGAGCGCGGCCTGGGCCGGATGCTGTGCGAGGGCGGCCCGAAGGTCAACGCCCAGCTGGCCGCCGCGGACCTGGTCGACGAGCTCTGCCTCACGGTGAGCCCGATGCTGATCGGCGGGGACGCCGCCAGGGTCCTCGACGGCCCGCCCTCACTCGCGCGCCTGCGCCTGGCCCACGTCCTGGAGGACGAGGGGTTCCTCTTCACCCGGTACGTCCGGCGACGCGAGGAGGCCGGAACCGCCTGACACCGGAACTCCGGACACTCCCCGGTTCCGGGGGTCCGGGGGTCCGGGGGGCCGGGATCCTCCGACACCCGGGACACCGCGATTCCCCGACACCGAGACTTCCTCACGCCGGAGTCCGGTGGGTTCCGGCGGTCCGTGAGGCTGTATCGGCATTCGTATGGACATACTCCCAAAGAAGCGATATATCTCGAACATGCCACGAACCTCCTCCTCCGGTGACGACCTGCGCGCCTCCCTTGAGGCCCGCCGGGACCTCGGGCCGGAATACGAAGACTCCCTCGTCGAGGGTTTCCTGGAGAAGATGGACCAGGAGATCGACAAGCGGGTGGACGACCGGCTCGCCGCCCGTGCCCGCAAGGAAAGTCCCGCGGTCCGCCCCTCCGTGGACGCCGGGCAGCGACTGGCCCTGGCGATCGTCTCCCTCGTGCTCGGGGTGCCGGGGACGGTCGCGGTGTCCTACTCCGGCCTGGGCGACGCGCTCCTCGGGTTCGTCATGGTGCTCCTGTGGGTCGGGGTCATCGGCGTGAACGTGACGTTCACCACCGGGCGGCGCCGCCAGGGCTGACCTCCGCCACCCCCGCACGCTCCCGGACGAACACGCGCCCGGAAGGTTTCCCGGCACGGCCGAGCCCCGCTCACCCGTGCCGGGCTTTTTCATCTTTGTCACAAAGATCAGAGAAGACTGTGATGTTGACGATTCTCCTGGTTTACTCCTCGTTCATGGAAGGGAAATACGGAGTCGCGCCGCGGGGGTGCGGCACGCGTGACATCCAGGAGGCCGGTGCGCAGTGGTCGACGTCAACACCGAGGCCCTCAAGGCCGCTACCCAGGACTTGATCAGCACTCTCCGTCCCATCGCGGAGCAGGTCGGCACCCTGGCCGAGGGCACCCATCTCAACGCCCTCCAGTGGGGGGTCATCGGCGCGGTCACGGTGGCCAACAACTACACACCGGCCCGCGAGTACCAGGCCAAACAGGCCGCCGACTTCGTCAAATGCCTCGACGGCATCAACGCGGGACTGCTCAGCGTGGTGCTCCACTACCGGGAGGCCGAACTGGCGACCGCCACCCGCGCACAGGACGCGCAGAAGATGGCGGACCTCCCGGCCAAGATCGCGTTGGACAGGTCCGACCTCGAAAAGGCGACGCAGGGCAAGGCCCTGGGGCCCACCGACTAGACAGGGGGAGGCCCCATGGCGGGCGAAGAGGCTTTCATCGGCGGTGCCGCCGAGGTCGCCGTCATCGGCGGGATGAAGGCCCTGGGCAAGTACGGCCCGGCATGGGCCGCCAGCCTGGCGAAGATCCAGCTGGCCGGAACGCTGGCCAGGCCCGCGGCGGGCGCGTCGGCCGTATGGCTGCTCGCCCAGCCGTGGGGCGACGAGGCGATCACCAAGGTCTTCAACGACTGGCGCACGATCAACCTGAAGCTCACGCACCTGCGGAACAGGGAGTGGGACAACGAGCTCAAGGCGATCCAGACCGCCTGGCCGGAGGGCGAGGACCGCAAGGCCTTCGACACGTTCATGTCGGTGGTCTACCAGGAGGTCCAGCAACTGGAGACGGCCGCGCTGCAGATGGCCAACGCGGTGCAGAACGCCCAGTCGGACATCCACAAGATCGTCAACAACGCCGGGGTGGTCGTCGACAGCCTCCTGGGCATCATCATCGCCTCGGAGATCGCCGAGCTGATCGGCAAGCAGATGATGGCCTCGGCCATACCGCCGGTCGCCGCGAAGGGCGCCGTGATCGCGGCGATGGCCAAGGCCACCCAGGAGTCGTCCGGGCTCCTGCTGATGGGCACCGCGGTCAACACGATCGTCGGCGCGACGGCGGCCATCATCTTCAGCTTGGGCAACCTGACCTCGCTGATGAGCGCGGACAACCAGTTCCCCATGCCGCAGGCCAACCTCGACAGCGACGGCGCGGACGGCAAGACGGACTTCGACGACATCGTGCGCAAAAGCGCGGTCAGATCGCCGGGGGAAGGCTGGTCCTACACCTGACCGCGTACGCGGGGCGGGGCGTGCCCCCGCCCCGCGTACGGCTGGCGTCACACGAACACCGATACGCGTGGCCGCGTCAGGGCGCTTCAGAGTACGTATCTGTCGCACGTCGCACGAGCACCGGCGCGGCCCCGGCGCGTGCCCATGTCCGACCTCGTACCCGCCGCACGGCTCCGGCACGGGACCGTGTCAGGCCCCGTACCTGTCCCGTGGATTCGGCGCGGGGCCGCGTCAGGCCTCGTACTTGTCGCGCATCTCCCGCAGGTTCCGCAACGCCTCGGCGACGCGCGGATCCGCAGAGATGCCGGTCCCCGAGTCCAGGCCGGGCATCCGCCCCTGCAGCGCCTCGCTGAAGCCCGTCATGCCGCCGAGCAGGGGGGCGAGCACCTCGTCCATCCGGGCGGCGGCCACCTTCGTGGCCTCCCCGACGGCCTCCATGATCGCCTCTCCCAGCGCCTCGGAGCCCAGTCTCATGGCCCTGGGGTTGATGTCGACGCCCAGCAGGGCCCCGCCGGGGGCGACCTCCACCTTCACCAGCCCGTCGGCCGCCTCGCCGTGGCCCCGCATCTCGGCCAGCTCCTCGCGCATCCCCTCGTACCGCGCCGAGAGCTTGTCGAACCCCTCCGCCAGCCGGTCCACCTCAGGGTTGCCTGTCCGCCCGAAGCGGCCGTCAGCCGTGGTCATCCGATCCTCCAGGAAACGACTCAAGATCAAAGAACACCGTACGCACTCTAATACCCCGTCCGGCCGCGGCGCGGGTCCGCCACGAGGGGATGTGTGACGGCGACGTTCAGACGTGCACGGCCGACCAGCCGATGTGGGGGGCCGCGCGGCCGAGCAGGCTGGGCAGCGCGGGGTGGAGGCCGGAGGGCAGCTCGTCCTCGCCGAACCAGGTCAGGTTCACGACGCGGTCCGGCTCCGACGACGTGACCTCCCGCGGGTCGACCAGCACCGCGAACTGGACGGACACCCAGTGCGTCAGCAGGTCTCCCGAGGTCCGCCGCACGTTGACCACCCCCACCTGGACCAGGTCCTGGGCGGTGGCGCCGAACTCCTCCCCCACCTCGCGCCGCACGCACTCCTCGAAGTCCTCGCCGAACCCGAGCTCGCCCGCGCCGGAGTCCCATACCCCACGGCTGTCTCTCGCCCTGGGACCGCGCATGTGGAGGAGGACGCGGCCCGCGCCGTCGTGACAGACGAAGCTACAGCTGACCCCGATGTGGGCACGACCCGCCGGGCGGGGATCGACAAGGGTCCGGTCGTCGCGGTCGCTCAAGGAAATCCGTCCTGGGGGAGGGGAGGCGCGGGCGTCCGCCCGCCGGTCGGGAACAACCGTAGGCCAACAGGAGGCCGAACCGCACTGCGATATCGGCCGCACCCACCCCGGGGCCGTCGACACGGGTAGGTCCGCCCCGGAGCCGCCACGGCGGCGGGACCGGGCACTCAACGGGACGGACCGCACAATCACCTGCCGTACCCACCGGTGTCCAGGCGCTGGCGCGCCGCCCGGACGGTGGCATCGTGGCCGATCCGCGGAACGCGGAACGACCGGCAGATGATTTCACCCCTCAGCGGGAAGGCGAAACACCCCCCACATACCTAAAGACGCTAAAACGGTCATCAAAGGATGCTTCGCCCTTCAAAATTTTTCCGGCCACACACGGGGCACTTCGGACGCATCGATACCGCGCACGGCCTCCCGCGAACCACGGGCCCCACCTCCGGCGTTCCGGACTCGAACGAATGCCCGCCCGATCGCCGAACGGGACCGCGAGGCCGTCGATACCCTGCGGCGACAGTGCCCCTCCCCCGCCAAGGGCGATAATTGCCCCATGAATCCTGCCGTTGAATGACCCATTCCATGGGCCTTTGCCCGTCGTAGATTCGCCGGTGTCAGCGAGAGAGGCCCGGTGGGAAACCGGGCCGGACATCCGGGAGAACCCATGAACACCGGCACGAACCAGCCGACCACCCCCGTTCTGGTCCACGCCGCGGACGCCGAGTCCCTGCAGGACGGCGCCACCAGCCTGATCACGCTACTCGCCGACGCGGGCGCGACCGGCGGCGCGCTGACCGTCAACCGGGCGTCCCTCAGCAAGGGCTCGCCGGGCGCTCCCGCGCACTTCCACACCAGGGCCACCGAGATGTTCTTCATCTTGGACGGCACGGCGCGCATCCTCGTGAACGACGAGATCCTGACCCTGGGCAAGGGCGACTTCCTGACCGTCCCGCCGACCGTGCCGCACGCGTTCGCGCCCGCCCCCGGCTGTGAGGCCGAGATGCTGGTGGTCTTCACCCCCGGCATGCACCGATTCGACTACTACCGGCTGCTGGAGCGCGTCTACCGCGGCGAGGCCACGGTGCGGGACATCCGCGACAGCTCACAGGAGTACGACAACCACTACTTCGACAGCCCCGTCTGGTCGAAGTCCCTCGCCGAACGCTGAGCACCCGTCCGGGCCGCGCTCCCCCGTGGCCCGCCGTCGCGGTCGTCCTCCAGCACCGCCCTCCCGGCCCCGAACCCCCTCCTGCGCCCGCCTCGGCGACCGCATAGGCTGGTGGAATGGACAAGGTGGTAAAGAGCGACGCCGAGTGGCGCGTCCAGCTCTCTCCCGAGGAGTTCCGCGTGCTCCGCCAGGCGGGGACCGAGCGCCCCTTCACCGGCGAGTACGTCGACACCAAGACGGTGGGCGTCTACAGCTGCCGGGCCTGCGGCACCGAACTGTTCCGGTCCGATACCAAATTCGACAGTCACTGCGGCTGGCCGAGCTTCTACGAGCCGTCGAAGTCCGAGGCGGTGACGCTGATCGAGGACCGCTCGATGGGCATGACCCGCGTCGAGGTCAGGTGCGCGACCTGCGACTCTCACCTCGGCCACGTGTTCCACGGCGAGGGGTACGGCACACCCACCGACGACCGTTACTGCATCAACTCCGTCTCGCTGAGACTGGAGCCCGTCGAGTAAGCTACCGGCTCACACCGAAGGCCCCGCCGGACCACATCCGGCGGGGCCTTCACGCGCTTGGACAGCCACATCGCCCCATCCGGAAGGTTAGCGAGCCGCCGGGAGGGGCAGTGCGTTACGCATAGTATCCGGAGACCTCCGAAGCGTGATCACCTAAGGAGCCCCCGTGCATCTCCGTCACAGATGGGAGATCATCGAGACCATCGGCCGGGTGGTCACCCAGCGCTGCTCGATCTGCGGCAAGACCAGGGTCCGGGTGATCCCGGTGGCGCCCCGCGCCGACTACCGCGGCCTCGGATAGCCGGACCGTCGTGGCCTCCGGTGGCCGGGCTATCGCGGCCTCGGGTAGGTGAGGCGGCAGTCGGAGTCGTCGGGGCCCAGGACGTTGGCCAGGACCGGGTTGCCGTTCTCCCCGAACTCGGCCTGGACGAAGACCACGGGGCTGGGCGTGCCGAGCTCTCCGACGAGATAGTCGACCCCCGCCTCGCAGAGCTTGATCGCCTGCTTCGAGTTGTCCGCCGTCTCCGGCAGGTCCGTATATATCCGTAGATAGCCGCCGACCATGCGGATGTCCTTGACCCGCTTGGCCGCCTTGCGGCTCTCGAAGTAGGCCATCGCCTTCTTGTCGGTGTGCCTGGACGGCCCCGACGCCTCGGTCTCCCTGTCCTTCTGGCGTTTCTTCTCGGCCTTGGACCGTTTCGCGGCGGACTCCTCGCCCTTCGTACCCTTCCCGTCCACCTCGGCGGCCACCACCGCGCCACCCGCCGCGCCGTTCGCCGGGGCCCCCGGCGGCGCCATCGCGGCCACCCCGCCGGGAACCGGCACCCGGGCCGTCTCACCCCCGGGAGCGGACCCGCCGGAAAACCACCCGCTCACCGCGAGGGCCCCCACCGCGAAGGCGACGACGGCCACCGAGACCTCGAGAACGCGTGAGCGAGACTTCTTTCTCCGGCGCCCCCGAGCACGCCGCCTGGATCGTGCCAGAGCTTCGCCCCTTTTCACCCTTGGCCTCACATAGACAGGTGATTTTCCCCGAGTATGACAAAGCCAAGGGAAGGTAAAGAGACCTTCACCGGATTATTTTTCGCCGGGTCGTCACAGGAGACACATCCCTTACCTGGTGAAACTCCCGACACCCATGGACGTCACGAAGCGGCGCCGCCGCCGGGCCGGAGCCCCGCGGCGACGGAACGCGCGAAGACCTACGGCAGCGCCGCGATCAGCTCGCTCGGGGGCTTGCGGACCCCCGTGTAGAAGGGGATCTCCTCGCGGGTGTGCCGCCGGGCCTCGGCGCCGCGCAGGACCCGCATCAGGTCGACGATGCGGTGCAGCTCGTCGGCCTCGAACGCCAGCATCCACTCGTAGTCGTTCAACGAGAAGCAGGCCACGGTGTTGGCCCGCACGTCGGGGTAGTCGCGGGCCATCCTGCCGTGCTCGGCGAGCATCCGGCGGCGGTCGGCGTCGTCCAGGAGATACCACTCCAGGGAGCGGACGAACGGGTAGACGCTCACGTACGCCCGAGGCTCCTCCTCGGCCAGGAAGGCCGGGATGTGTGACTTGTTGAACTCGGCCGGGCGGTGCAACGCCATCGCCGACCAGACCGGCTCGGCCAGCTGCCCCAGGCCGGTACGGCGGAAGCGCGAGTAGGTCTCCTGAAGGTCCTCGGCCGTCGGAGCGTGCCACCAGAACATGAAGTCGGCGTCGGCGCGGAAGCCCGCCACGTCGTACAGGCCGCGGGTGACCACGTCCTTGCGCCCCATCTGGGCCATGAGCTCCTCGACCTCGGCGGCCATGCCCTCGCGGTGACCCGGGCAGCGCTCCCTCATCCTGAAGACCGACCACATCGTGTAGCGGATCACCTGGTTCAGGTCGCGCGCCTTGGGCCGCGGGTTCCCGTCCGTCATCGTCACCCCTTTGTCAACGAATCGGTGCTGTCCTGCCATTCTCCCGTGGGATCCAGGTGGTCGAGAATCCGGGCCGCCGCGGTACGGGCGGTGGCGACACAGGCGGGAATGCCGAGACCGTCGTAGGCGGCACCGCACAGGGCCAGGCCGGGCTGCCCGGCCGCGGCGGACCGGATGCGGGCCACCCGGTCGAGGTGGCCCACCTCGTACTGCGGCAGGGAGCCTCCCCAGCGGGTCACCCGCGAGTCGCGGGGCAGCCCGCGCACGCCCATGACCTCGGCCATCTCGGCCATCGCCAGCGCGACCAGCTCCGCGTCGTCGCGCTGGAGCACGGTCTCCTCGCCGATCCTGCCGATCGAGCAGCGCAGCAGGACGAGGCCGGGGTCGCCCTCGGCCAGGTGCGGCCACTTGACCGAGCTGAACGTGACGGCCTTGATCGGCCGCCCGTCGACGGCCGGGACCAGGTAGCCGCTGCCGGTCGGCGGCCCGGGGAACGCCTCGCGCGGGTAGGCGAGGGTGACGATGGCCATGCTGGCGTACTCGATCCTGGCCAGCTCCGCGGCGGCCCCCGGCACCTCCCGGGCGAGCAGCCGGCTCGCCGCGGAGGCGGGCACCGCGACGATCACCGCGTCGGCCTCGACGGTCTCCGGCGCGGGGACGGGACCGGTGACCAGCAGCCAGCCGTCCTCGGTCCGCCGCAGCTCCCTGACCGTGACACCGGTCCTGATCTCGGCCCCCGAGGCGGCGGCGACGGCCTCGGGCAGGCTGCCCATCCCCCGCCGCAGGGTGGTGAAGACCGGCCCGGCGTCCTTGGGGGCGTCGGCGGTGATCTCCCTGGCCGCGCTGAGCAGCGACCCCCCGGACCTGGCCGCGATCGCGATCCTCGGCATGGTCGCGTCCAGCGAGAGCCGCTCGGCCCTGCCCGCGTAGACGCCGCCGAGCAGCGGCTCGACGAGCCGGTCGACCACCTCCCCGCCCATCCTGGCCCGGATGTACGCCGCCACCGACACGTCGGCGGTGACGCGCGTGGCCGGGAGGATGTGGTCCAGCGGCACCCTGGCGAGGCCCGCGGGGCTCAGGACCCCCGACCTGGCCAGCGCGAGGACGTCGGAGGGCACGCCCATGACGTGCCCTTCCGGCATGGGCCGCAGCGCGCCCCTGCTCAGGATGCCCGCCCGGGTGGTGCCGGGAAGCCTCAGCTCGTCACCCAGCCCGGCCAGCCTGGCCAGCTCCTTGCCCTCGGGCCGCCGGGCGAGCATCGCCTCGGCCCCCGCGTCCATCGCGACCCCCGCCACCTCCGTGGCGTGCAGCTTGCCGCCGACCCGCGACGCGCCGTCGAGGACGGTCACCCTGAGGTGCTCGCCGTACCGCCGCAGGTGCCACGCGGCGGCCAGCCCGGCGATCCCGCCGCCGACGACCACCACGTGCCTCCGCTTGCCTTCCATGACTCCCGACCGTATCGCCCCCTCCCCCCGCCCGCGTATCCCGCCGTACGCCCCCGGCACCCCGTGACCCGGCGGCGCGCAGAACGTGACGCCATCGTGACTGCCCCCCGCCGAACCGCTCCACCGCGCCCGGCGTCATGAGGTTCATGAGCAGATTCCGGTACGGTCCGCGCCTGACGGTCCCCCTGGTGGGCCTGGCGCTGTTGGTGTCCGCCTGCGGGGGCGGGGCCGTCGAGAGCACGTCCTACGGCGGCGCGGCACCCGCCTCGGAAGTACAGGCGCCCAGGCAGGCCGCGCCCGAGGCGGCCATGCGGGACGCCTCGGGCAACGCCGCCGCCGCCCCGGCCGAGCCCCGGAAGGCCGAATCCCAGAAGACCGCCCAGGTGAAAGTGGTCCCACAGGACCGGGCGATCATCTACACGGCGGAGATGACGGTCAGGGCCAAGGACGTCACCGCCGCCGCCGACAGGGCCCGGCAGATCGTCACCACCGCGGGCGGCTACCTGGCCATGGAGAGGTCGGACGCCCGCTCCGGCGGCGAGGGCTCCGCGACGCTGGTCTTCAAGATCCCTCCGGGTAACTATCCCGGCACGCTCGACCGCCTGGGCAAGGACCTGGGCACCCGCGAGTCGCTGCAGCAGAACACCGAGGACGTCACCGAGCAGGTGGCCGACGTGGAGAGCAGGCTGAAGTCGGCCAGGGCCGCGCTCGACTCGCTGCGCACACTGCTGAAGCGGGCCAACACCATCGGCGAGGTGCTGGAGGTTGAGCGGGAGGTCTCCAACCGCGAGAGCGAGCTGGAGTCCCTGCAGGCCAGGCAGAAGACCCTCGCCTCGCAGACGAGCGTGGCGACGCTGACGCTGAACCTGGTCGGCCCGGCGACCGTGATCCCGGAGGAGGACGACGAGCCGTCCGGCTTCCTCGGCGGGCTGGAGACGGGGTGGCGCGCCTTCGTCGCCGCCGTCAAGGTCGGCCTGACGCTCCTGGGCGTGCTGCTCCCCTGGCTGGTCCTGCTCGGCCTGGTCTGGCTCGCGGTGGCCTTCGTGCTCCGCCTGCGCCAAGGGTTCCGCGACCGCGGCAGGCCGCTCGCCGCCACACCCACGGCCCCCGAGCCGGACGACGATGACGATAACGACGACGGCGACGAGAAGCCCGTCCCGGTGAGCCCGGGAGGGAGCGGCGTCCCCGGGTGAACATCCGGGGACACGGGCGGTCAGCGGGCCGGGGTCTCAACGAGGGCGCCGTTCCCCCTAGTCCGGAAAGGGACGGCGTCCTGGGGGCGCGGGGTTCGTTCCCGCAGGCTCGGCGGGGACGGCGTCCGGAACACTCCGGGTCAGCGGGCCGGGGCCTCAGCGAGAGCGCCGTTCCCCCGGGTTCGGGAGGGACGGCGTCCCCGGAAACCCCGGGTCAGCGGGCCGACGTCTCGTGGACGAAGTCGGTGAGACGGGCCAGCTGGTCGGGGTCGGTGCCGGGCAGCACCCCGTGGCCCAGGTTGAACACGTGGCCCTCGGTCCCGGCCGCGCGGGCGAGGATCTCACCCGCGCGGCGCTCGACCACCTTCCACGGGGCGAGCAGGATCGCCGGATCCAGGTTGCCCTGCAGCGCCTTGCCCGGCCCGACCCGCGAGGCGGCCTCGTCGAGCGGGACCCGCCAGTCGACGCCCACGACGTCGGCCCCCGCCTGGCCGAGCAGCCCGAGCAGCTCGCCGGTGCCGACGCCGAAGTGGACGCGCGGGACCTCCAGGGCGGCCAGGCCCTCGAAGATCCGGCTGGTGTAGGGGAGGACGAACTCGCGGTAGTCGTCGGGGGACACCGCGCCGACCCAGGAGTCGAAGAGCTGGACGGCGGAGGCCCCGGCGGCGATCTGCACGCGCAGGAAGCCCAGGGTGATCTCGGTCAGCCGGTCCATGAGGGCGTGCCACAGCTCCGGCTCGCCGTACATCATGGCCTTGGTGTGGTCGTGGTTCTTGGAGGGGCCGCCCTCGATGAGGTAGGACGCCAGCGTGAACGGCGCCCCCGCGAAACCGATGAGGGGGGTCGCGCCCAGCTCCTTCGTCAGCGTCTGGACGGCCTCGGTGACGTAGGAGACGTCGTCCGGCTCGATCGGGCGCAGCACCCTGGCCGCCTCGGCGTCCCTGATCGGCGTGGCCACCACCGGCCCGACGCCGGGCTTGATGTCGAGGTCGACGCCGATCGCCTTGAGCGGGACGACGATGTCGCTGAAGAGGATCGCCGCGTCCACGCCGTAACGGCGGACCGGCTGCATCGTGATCTCCACGACGAGCTCGGGGGTGGCGCAGGCCGTGAGCATCGGCACCCCCTCGCGGAGCGCCCGGTATTCGGGCAGCGAGCGACCGGCCTGGCGCATGAACCACACCGGCGTGTGGGGGACGGGCCGGCGGCGGCAGGCGCGCAGGAAGGCGGAGTCGGCGAGCTCGGAAGTCACCCCACCAGGGTGCCATGTCGGGGGACCGGTCGCCCCACCAAGGCCCTCGGCCGATGAGATCGATACGAAATCACCGGCTATTCAATGAGATCGCACCTCACACCCCCCAGACACTTTCAAGTGATGACAATGATCGTGTCTTACCGGTTTTGAGAGCTTCGTCCACTGAAATCCGATGTTGGCACGCGGCAGGTGACATCGCGCGGAGCGAAGCGATCATGTTTCCGGGTACAGTTCCTCCCATCGGCGATCCTGGCCCGGCCCCCGGCTGGTCCAAATGTTCGCCAAGTCACCGCGCGGCATCGATTCCCGCACCACTTTGGGGACACGCCGAGCACGCTGCGCGGAAATGTCGGCGCGACGTGCCAACGTCGGACCACGACCCGACGAAAGGCCCGTGCGATGTCCACCATGTGGAGTTCACCCGAACGTCGCGGTGAGCACCGTGCCTCCTGCGCCCGCGGGCGGGTTCCCGAACGACGATCCCACCCCCGAGGTCACAGCCGGGACGAGCCCCCGGAACGCCCCGCGGCGGCACGGATCCGCGCCGGACGAGGTCGCGCCCTCCTCCTGGGAGTTCCCATCGGCGGGGTCACCCCCGCCCTCCGCAGGCCGCCGGCAGCGGCTTGATCGGTTCCAATGGCTCCTACACACACCCCAGTGGTCCCCATGCGATCAGTTTCGACCTACGCTTCCGATATGACCGTCGGTGACGCGCCGCCCGCTCCCGCCGCCTTCAGGCGCGCGGTGGCGAGCATGCGCCCCGCGGAGGTCAGGCCCGAGATCGAGCTGGAGGACATCCCGGCCCCGCAGCGCCTGGCCCCCTACTCGGCCGCGATCGGCGCGTCGGTGTACCGCGACGACGACGAACTCGCGGTCGGCCGCCTCATCGTGCTCTTCGACCCCGACGGCCAGCGCGGCTGGGACGGCCAGTTCCGGCTCGTCGCCTACGTGCGGGCCGACATGGAGCCGGAGATCACCGAAGACCCGCTGCTCGGCCCCGTCGCGTGGAGCTGGCTCACCGAGTCGCTCGACGCGCACGGCGCCGGTTACGCCGCCGCCGGAGGCACCGTCACCCGGGCGGTCTCCGAGGGCTTCGGCAACAAGGCCGACGACCCGGTGACCACCGAGCTGGAGCTGCGCGCGTCCTGGTCGCCGCTGCAGGAGGACCTCTCCGGCCACGTCGCCGCCTGGTGCGACCTGATGTGCCTCGCCGCGGGCATCCCACCCCTGCCACCCGACGTGGCGGCGCTGCCGCCGCGCCGTCGCGAAGATCCGGAGCCCTTCAGAACGTGACCGATGAGACGACCGTAGTCCCGCTGCTGGAACCTCGCGAGGGAATCCCACCCGTCGTCGAGGACCCCGCCGCTCTCGCGCGCGTGGTGCGCGCCTTCGCCGAGGGCACCGGCCCCGTCGCCGTCGACGCCGAGCGCGCCTCCGGCTACCGCTACAGCGGCCGCGCCTACCTGGTCCAGCTGCGCCGCGCCGGTGCGGGCAGCGCCCTGATCGATCCCATATGCTGCCCCGACCTGTCGGAGCTCGACGCGGCACTGGCCGGCGCGGAAGTGGTGCTGCACGCCGCCTCCCAGGACCTGCCCTGCCTGGCGGAGGTGGGCTTCCACCCGCGAGAGCTGTTCGACACCGAGCTGGCCGGCCGGCTGCTCGGCTACGAGCGGGTCGGGCTCGGCCTGATGGTGGAGAACGTCCTCGGGTTCAGGCTGGAGAAGGGCCACTCGGCCGCCGACTGGTCCACCCGCCCCCTGCCGGAAGACTGGCTGCGCTACGCCGCCCTCGACGTCGAGGTCCTGATCGAGCTCCGCGACATCCTGCACGAGGAGCTGGCCTCCAGCGGCAAGCTGGCGTGGGCGCGGGAGGAGTTCGCCGCCGTGCTCGCGCACAAGGCCCCCGCCCCGCGCTCCGACCCGTGGCGGCGCACCTCGGGAATCCACAAGGTCCGCTCACTGCGCGGGCTGGCCGTGGTACGCGAGCTGTGGACGCTTCGCGACGGGCTCGCCCGCGAGTCCGACGTCGCCCCCGGCCGGGTCCTGCCCGACTCCGCGATCGTCACGGCCGCCCTGGAGCTGCCCCGCACCACCAAGGCGCTCACCGACATCCCCCCGTTCACCGGCCGCAGCGCCCGGCGGCACCTGCGCGACTGGCTGGCCGCGATCGGCGCCGCCCGCTCGCTGCCCGACTCGGAGCTGCCGCAGCCCAGCACCCCCGGCGACGGGCCGCCACCGGCCAACCGGTGGATGGACCGCGACCCGGTGGCCGCCCGCCGGCTCGCCGCCGCCAGGGCCGTGGTCGCCGCGCTCGCCGACGAGCACCACATGCCCGCCGAGAACCTGATCCAGCCCGACGCGGTCCGCCGCCTGACCTGGGAGCCGCCCCCGGTCATCGACGACGAGACCGTGATCGCCCGGCTGCGCGAGCTGGGCGCCAGGGAGTGGCAGATCGGGCTGACCGCCCACCCGATCGCCAAGGCCCTGCTGCGTCTGGAGATCAAGGGCCAGGTGTGAGGCCCGCGCCCTTTACAAAGTAGATCATTGCCCGTTCCGCCCCCGAGGCCAGGCTGAGCCCGCTCAGACCTGGGTCCCCGGACGGCGGAACGTTCCAGTTCGTCTCGGTTCCGGCCCGCCTCAGTTTCGGCAGATCCCGGTTTCCGCGGACCTCAGCCCCCGCAGGCCCGCGGGGAAGGCCCGCGACAGGGGCCGCTCCGCCTCGTCGTCCTCGGCGCACTCCGGCCGTACGTAGGGAATGGCGCACCACACCGTCCGGCCCAGCCCTCGGCCGTGCTCGCGGGTCCCCCAGCGCCCGCCGGAGAGCCGGTCGACGATGAGCAGGCCGCGACCGCGCCTCGCCCCCGGAGGCCGGTCCCGCGGGATGTGCGGCGCGCGGGAGGTGGAGCCGGGATCGGAGACCTCGACGTGGACGGAGTCGGGGGTGGCGGTCAGGGTCAGGCCGATCAGGTCGCCCACCAGGCCGTGGTCGGCGTGCTCCACGGCGTTCGCCAGCAGCTCCGAGACCACCTGGACGACATCCGGCAGGAGGACGTGGTCCGGGCCGAGGGCCTCGCGCGTCTCGCGGCGCGCCTGCCCGACCGATTCGTAGGCGCTGTCCAGAAATATCTCCGTGAGCTTTCCCGTCTCCATGTCCGAAGCCCTCCACCTGGATTTCGCAAATCGCCGTCTTCACGTCCGCCCCCCGCGGGCCCCCAAAGAACGACTACCCTTCGTGTCCGGCTCGACACCCGGCGGGCGCGCGCTTCCGGGCGCTTTCCGCGTGGCCGTGAAAGGGCCCACGACATTCGCCCGTACCGGTCTCGATGTCGGCTTTTCTCGGGGAATGCAATTCGGTGTGGAGTTCGGCGGGCCCGCGATGCCGCCGAATGTCAGGAAAGCAATGCGATCACCCTCCGTACGGCGTCACGCCCCCGGAGAGTGAGCACCCGGCGCCACCGCTCCCGAGGGCCGGGTGATGAAGACGCGGGGTGACCGGTGGGGCCGTCACGTCGCGGGGGCCGACTCCCCCGACCCCCGCGCGATGAGCTCCACCGGCACCGTCACGCGCCGGACCGGGCGGCCGGGGTCGGCGATGCGGGCCAGGAGCATGTCGATCGCGGTGCCGCCGATCGTGGTGGCGTCCTGGGCGACCACGGTCAGGTCGGGACGCAGGCTGGTGGCGAGCTCGGAGTCGTCGAACCCGACGACCGCGACGCGCTCGGAGCCGCCCCGGAGGCAGCGCAGCACCTCGACGCTGGTGGTGGCGTTCCCCGTGACGACGGCGGTCGCCGGGGACGGTCCCGACAGGACCGCGTGGACCGCCGCGGCGATCCGGTCCGGCTCGATCCTGCCCGGGTGGACCATCCCCTCGGCGGGGGCGCCGTGCGCCGCCAGGCAGCCACGGAAGGCGGCGGCCCGCTCGTGGCCGGTGAAGATGCGCTCGTCGTCGCCGATGTAGGCGATGCGCTCGTGGCCGTGGCGGACGAGGTGCCCGAAGGCCAGCTCGATGCCCGCGACGTTGTCGGAGATCACGCAGTCGACGTCGAGGCCGTGCACCGGCCGGTCGACGGCGACGAGCGACAGGCCGGCGTCCAGTTCGGGGATCAGGTAGTCGTGCCCGCTCCCTATGGGTTCGAGGATGATCCCGTCGAAGCGGCGCCGGCACATCGACATCACGACGTCGCGCTCCAGCTGCTCGTCGTCCTCGGTCGAGGCGGCCAGCACCATGAGCTTGGCCGCCCGCGCCGCGCGCTCCAGGGCCTGGAGCACCGGGTTGACGTGCGAGAGCTGCCGGACGGCCGCCCCCAGGGTGCCGGTCACCCCCAGGCGCAGCTGGCGGGCCCGCTCGTCCGGCTGGTACTCCAGGCTCGCGATGGCCGCGTGGACCCTGGTGGCCAGGTCGGGCCCCACCGTGGGGTCCTGGTTGACGACGCGGGAGACGGTGCGCAGCGCCACCCCCGCCTCTCGCGCCACATCGACCATCGTCGGCCGGCGACCGCGGCGCTTGCCTTTCACAGTGACCTCCGTGCCATCAGTGCCATCAAGGTGCCATCGGTGCCCCCCGGGCCCCCGGCGAGCCTTCCACGAGTCCCACCGGCTCCCATCATCGGGAGGATCGGCCCGATCGGCCACCCTCGTGTTCATCCACCCGACGTGACTAACTCGTTGCGAAGTCACCTCTTGAAACCTGGCGGTAACACCCTACCCTTCGAGATAACGTTATCTCGCCTCCGCTTCATAGACTCGAAGCCGGAGCAAGGAGGGCTGCGCTTTGCGTAGATCAATAGCAGTTGGCCTGGTCACACTACTCACTGTGAGCGGGTGTGGCATGGGTGCCGAGGCGGAGAAGCCCGCCGCCGGTGGCGGAAACGTCACGCTGAGTTTCCTGGTGTTCGAGACGCCGAACCTCGACGCGGCGTTCTGGGACGCGGCGATCGCGCGGGCGTCCGCGAAGGTCCCCGGCGTGACCATCAAGAAGCTGGTGACGCCGAACGTCGACCGGACCGGCTACGCCAAGCAGCTGGACGCCTCGGGCAACCTCCCCGACATCCTCCAGTCGGTCAACCCGGCCGGGTTCGCGCAGGCGGGCAAGTTCGCGGCCTTCACCGCCGACGAGCTCAAGAACTTCGTCGCGCCGACCGCGGGCGCCGTCGCGGGCAAGATCTACCAGCTGCCGTACAACACCCAGGTCATCCCGGTGGTCTACTACAACAAGACCCAGTTCGCCGACGCGGGCATCACCGAGACGCCGACCACGTACCAGCAGTTGCTGGACGTCTCCGCCAAGCTCAAGGCCAAGAAGATCACCCCGTTCGTGGTCGGCGGCGGCGGCGCGGACACCTGGGCGGACATGTATCCGCTGACCGGCACCGTCGCCACGGACGTCTACAAGAAGACCCCCGACTGGCTGACGCGGCGGGCCGCGGGCTCGGTGAAGTTCGCCGACCCCACCTTCACCTCGGCCGCCCAGAAGATCGCCGACCTGGCGAAGCAGGGCTACATCGACCCCGCGGGCCTGAGCCGCTCGTACGCCGACACCGAGCAGGCCTTCCGCGACGGCAAGGGCGCCATGTACCCCATGGGCTCCTGGTTCGCGACCTCGGCCGACAACAAGAAGCCGGACTTCGAGATCGGCGCCTTCCCCTGGCCCTCCGACGACGGCTCCCTGGTCGTGCCGACCTTCACCGGCGGCGGCACCTCCGTCAGCGCCACCGCGGCCGACGTCGGCCTGGCCAAGAAGTGGGCACTCGCCTTCGACGAGGACCAGCAGAACAACGACGCGTTCGTCAAGGCCGACGGCTCGATCCCGGCGATCAAGGGCTACAAGCCCCCGGCGGACATGGGCCCGGTCTACAAGGCGACCGTCGAGATCTACGAGCGGGGCATGGCGGAGAACGCCATCGTCAACGCCTTCTCCCAGGAGACCGGCGACGGCTCGCTGCCCCCCGGCCTGGCCGACAAGACCGCCGTCGCGGTCCAGGACCTGATCACCGGCAAGAAGCCGACCTCGGAGTTCACGGCCTACCTGGACGACCAGTGGGCGAAGGCGACGCAGTAGCGCCATGACACACACGCGACACGGGGTGCGCGGCGGGGACCCTCCCGCGGCGCACCGCCCGCCCCTCCCCAGCGGCCCGCCCCCCGTACGCGGCCGTCCCCCGCGCGGCAGGCGGCGGGTGAGCGGCAGGATCACCACCTTCGCCCTGTTCGCCCTTCCCGGCCTGCTGGCGTACCTGCTGTTCGTCCTGGTGCCGATCGGCATGACGGCGTACTACAGCCTGACCAACCGCAACCCGTTCAACCCGCCGACCAAATGGGTGGGGCTGCGCAACTACACCGAGCTGCTGGGCGACGCCGAGTTCCTCAGGGCGCTGGCGAACACCGTCGTGGTGACCGTCATCGTGATGGTGCTGGCCAACGTCGGCGGCCTGCTGATCGCGCAGCTGCTCGACCGGCCCACCCGGCTCTACGTCGCGCTGCGCGGGGTGTTCTTCACCCCCGTGGTGCTGAGCTCGGTGGTGGTCAGCGTCATCTGGCAGGTCGTCCTCACCGACGACGGCCTGCTCAACTCCGCGCTGCGCGGCCTCGGCGTCGAGGACCCGCCCGGCTGGCTGTCCGACCCGGGCATCGCGCTCTACACGATCGCGTGGGTCATCACCTGGCAGATGCTCGGCTTCTGCGTGGTGGTCTACCTCGCCGGTCTGCAGGGCGTGCCGCGCGAGCTGCAGGAGGCGGCGGCGATCGACGGGTGCGGGCCGATGGCCCGGTTCCGCAACGTCACCTGGCCGATGCTCGCCCCGGCGCTCACCATCAACACGGTGATGCTGCTGATCACCGGGTTCAAGGCGTACGACCAGATCCAGGTCATCACCAACGGCGGACCCGGAACGGGGACGACGACCACCATGGCCTTCCAGGTGGTGCAGACCTCCTTCAACGGCAACCGCGTCGGCTACGGCTCGGCGATGGCCGCGGTGATGCTCGTGCTGGTCGCGTGCGTCTCGGTGCTCGTGCTCCGCGTGCTGCAACGACGTGAGGTGACCCAGTAGTGAACGACACCCGCGTCCCCTGGCTGCGCCCGGTGATCGCCCTGTTCGTCAGCGCGGTGTTCTTCATGCCGCTCTACCTGGTGCTGGTCAACGTCTTCAAGCACGGCGCCGACATCGTGCCCGACCCGGCGGGCCTGCCCTCGCCGCCGACCATGGAAAACATCGCCGCCGTCCTGTCGCGGACGGACAACCTGTTCGTGTACGGGCTGGTCAACAGCGTCGCGGTGACGGCGATCTCGATCACCATCCTCACGGTGCTGTCGGCGATGCTCGGCCACTACATCGCCCGGTCCCGGCACCTGCTGGCCAAGGTGGTGATGGTCACGCTGCTGTGCGGCCTGCTCATCCCCTCGCCGGTCATCCTCGCCCCGATCACCATGGTGCTGCGGACGCTGGGCCTGATGAGCACCGCGCCGGGACTGATCCTGGTCAACCTCGGCTACTACGTGCCGTTCGGGGTGCTGCTCTTCATGGGGTTCGTCAAGTCCGTCCCCCTGGAGCTGGAGGAGGCCGCCAGGCTCGACGGCGCGAGCACCTTCCGCACCTTCTGGCAGGTGGTCTTCCCGCTGCTGCGCCCGGCCTCCGCCAGTGTGCTGATCTTCCTCGGCGTGTGGATCTGGAACGACTTCCTCACCCCGCTGATCGTCCTGGGACCGGACAGCGGCACCACGGTCACGGTCGGCGTCTACCGGGCGATCGGCGAGCACCAGTCGGACTTCGGCTCGGTCTTCGCCTTCATGTTCCTCGCCACGCTGCCGATCCTCGTCTTCTACCTGGCCCTGCAGAGCAGTTTCGTCAAGGGTCTCACCGGCGGGGCGATCAAGGGCTGAGGGACCACTCCCCCGGCTCCGCGCCCGCTTCCCCCCTCCCCACCACGCAAAGGCTTTGAATGTTGACGATCGGCTCCGTGGAGTCCACCGAGCTCTTCACCGGCCCGGAAGACGATCCGTGCCAGATCCTGCGCGTCCACACGGCCGGGGCCGGCCCGTCCGGGCGGCTGGAGGTGACGGTCACGGGAGGGGCGCGCGGCACGCTGGTCTCTTCGGGGTCCGGGGCCTTGGAGGTGCCGGTGCGTACGGACGCGCCGGTCGGCGCGCGGGTGGAGGTCACCGTCGAGGTGACGGCGGGCGGTGAGCGGGCCGTGGCGTCCGGCACGCTGACCGTGGCCGAGCCCGGCTGGACCGTGCACATGGTGTCGCACTTCCACTACGACCCGGTGTGGTGGAACACCCAGGCCGGGTATACCAGCGAGTGGGACGCCCTGCCCGGCGCCCAGGCCGAGCGGATGAGCTTCCAGTTCACCGGCTTCCACCTGATCGACGCGCACCTGGAGCTGGCCAGGCGCGACCCCGACTACCGTTTCGTGCTCGCCGAGGTCGACTACCTCAAGCCGTACTGGGACACCTTCCCCGAGAACCGCGAGGTCGTCCGGCGCCTGATCGCCGAGGGCCGACTGGAGATCATGGGCGGCACCTACAACGAGCCGAACACGAACCTGACCGGCGCGGAGACCACGATCCGCAACGCCGTCTACGGCATGGGCTTCCAGCGCGACATCCTCGGCGGCGACCCCGCCACCGCCTGGCAGCTCGACGCGTTCGGGCACGACCCGCAGTTCCCCGGCCTGATGGCCGACGCCGGGCTGACGTCGAGCTCGTGGGCGCGCGGCCCCTTCCACCAGTGGGGGCCCAGCCTGACCATGGGCACGTACGACACCCCGCAGGCGGAGCCCGCGGGCATGCAGTTCCGCAGCGAGTTCGAGTGGATCTCGCCGAGCGGGCGGGGCCTGCTGACGAGTTACATGGCCGCCCACTACAGCGCCGGGTGGTCGATGGACTCCGCGGAGACCCTCCCGGACGCCGAGGAGTCGGTCTACCGGCTGTTCCTGCGGATGAAGACCGTCGCAGCCACGCGCAACGTCCTGCTGCCGGTCGGCACCGACTACAGCCCGCCGAACAAGTGGGTCACCGCGATCCACCGCGACTGGAACGCCCGCTACACCTGGCCCCGGTTCGTGAGCGCGCTGCCCCGCGACTTCTTCTCCGCGGTCACCGCGGAGCTGGCGGCCACCGGCAGGCGGCTGTCACCGCAGACGCGCGACATGAACCCGATCTATACCGGCAAGGACGTCTCCTACATCGACACCAAGCTCGCGCAGCGGGCCGCGGAGAACCTGCTGCTCGACGCGGAGAGGTTCGCGACGCTGGCCTGCCTGGCGGGGGACGCCGCCTATCCGGAGGCCGCGCTGGACAAGGCCTGGCGCCAGCTCGTCTACGGCGCGCACCACGACGCGATCACCGGGACCGAGTCCGACCAGGTCTACCTGGACCTGCTGGCCGGGTGGCGCGAGGCGTTCGACCTGTCGCGGACCGTCCACGACGCCGCGCTGCGGCACCTGTCGGCCCGCGTCGACACCCGGGGCGAGGGCCGCGCCGTCACGGTGTTCAACGCCCTGGCCTGGCCGCGTACCGACGTGGTCCGCGTCACCGTGCCCGCGCCGTTCCACGGCGTCGTGGACGACGCGGGCGAGGCCGTGCCCTCGGTCGTCGAGCACCTCGGGGACGGCGTCGCCGAGGTGGCGTTCGTCGCCGCCGGGGTGCCCTCGGTCGGCTACCGCACCTACCGGCTGGTCACCGGCCCCCTCGACGCCGACGTCCCCCGGGGGTGGCGGCCGGTCGACACGCTCACCATCGCCAACGAGTACCACCGGCTCACCGTCGACCCGGAGCGCGGCGGCGGCGTACGGAGCCTGGTCGACCTGGCCGCCGGACGCGAGCTGCTCACCCCGGGCGGGCTGGGCAACGAGATCGTGGTGTACGACGAGTACTCCGAGCACCCGACCTTCCGCGAGGGCCCCTGGCACCTGCTGCCCAACGGCACGTCCGTCGGCTCCGCCTCGGCCCCCGCGCACGCGGTCGTCGCCGAGGAGTCACCGGCCGGGTGGCGCGTCACGGTCACCGGGGCGGTCGGGCCGCTCACCTACACCCAGGTCGTCACGCTGTGGCACGGGATCGACCGGGTGGACTGCGTGACCCACATCGACACCTTCGACGGCGACGACAAGCTGGTGCGGCTGCGCTGGCCGTGCGCCGTCGCCGGGGCGCTCCCCGTCTCCGAGGTGGGACACGCGGTCGTCGGCCGCCCGTTCGCCCACCCCGACGTCGACGCGGCCCGGCACCCGTGGACCCTCGACAACCCGGCCTACCAGTGGTTCGGGCTGAGCTCGACGGCCAGGGTCGCGCTGCGCGACACCGGCGGGGTCTCCGCGGGGACGCGCGCCATCGGGATCGCCGAGATCGTGGTCCCCGAGGAGGACGACACCGCCGGGCTCGGGCGGGCCCTCGCCGTCGCCCTCGCGCAGTCGGGGGTGACCGCGACCTGCTCGTACGCGGGCGGGAACCGCTACGGCCTGCTGGCGTTCGACTCGAACCTGCCGGACGTCCGGATCTCCGTCGGCGGCCCGGAGGAGAACGCGTTCACCTCGGCCGTCCTGGAGGCCGCCGGTGACCGCTACCGCGCGGAGTACGACCGGCAGCTCGCGACCGGCGGCCGGGCGCTGCTGTGGATCCCGGCGGGCCGGGGCCCGGCCGAGCTGTTCGTGCCCGACGCCGACCTGCGGGCCCCCGCGGACCTGCCGGTACTCGTCATCGCGGCGCACGACGTCGAGGAGGCGCTGGCCGGGGTCGTCGCGGACCTGGCCGACTCCCAGATCGAGGTGACGCAGCCGCGCGAGCTGTCGGGAGAGGGCTTCCTCGACAACCACACCGTGGCCGTGCTGAACCGGGGCGTGCCCGGCTTCGCCGTCGACACCGAGGGGCGGATGCACCTGTCGCTCATGCGCTCGTGCACCGGCTGGCCCTCGGGGGTCTGGATCGACCCGCCGAGGCGTACGGCGCCCGACGGCAGCGGGTTCCAGCTCCAGCACTGGAGCCACTCCTTCGACTACGCGCTGGCCGGTGGCCGGGGCGACTGGCGCGACACGGGCCTGGTGGCCAGGGCGCACGACTTCAACCACCCGCTCCGGGCCGTCGTCGAGGACGCGCACCCCGGCTCCCTGCCCGCCTCCGCGTCGCTGCTGTCGGTCGAGCCCCCCGGCGCGGCCGTCCTCGCCGCGTTCAAAGCGGGCGGCAACCCGACCGCGCACGGCAGCGCGCGCGCCGCCGACCCGCGCCGGGGCGTCAGCGCGCGGCTGTACGAGCCGCACGGCCGCCACACCACCCTGCGCCTGAGGTCGCACGTCCCGTTCGTCCAGGCGGCCGTCGCCGACATGCTGGAGGTGGAGAGCAGCGCGGCCAAGACGCTGGACGGCGTCCTGCACGGGGAGCTGGGTCCCAGCGGCGTCACGACGTACGCCCTGCAGCCGCAGGTCCCGGATCCGTCCCCGGAGTCGCGGTGGCGAGGCGACGGACCGGGCTCCGCGCCGGTTTCCGCTTCGGTCTCCGAGAGCGTTTCCGGGGAGGTCTCCCCGGACGCCTCCATGCAGGCTTCCGCGGACCTGGGCGCGCCCGGCGGGGCGCTGGGGCCCTCGGCCGAGGCCGCGCAGCCGGTCTTCTCCCGCTACTGGCTGCACAACAGGGGGTCGGCGCCGCTGGGCTACCAGCCGATGAGCGTCAGCCTGCGGCCGTCCGGCGAGCCGGGGGCCGGGTCCCGGCTGCGCGTGACCCTCGCCTCCGACCTGGTCGACGCCGACGCGGAAGGCCACCTCAGGATCGTGACCCCGCCCGGCTGGGACGCCGACCCCGGCGACCGGCCGGTGCTGCTGGGGCCCGGCGGCTGGACCTCCTTCGAGGTGGACGTCACCCCCGCCCCGGACGCCGGTGAGGGGCCGCACGTGATCGCCGCGCAGCTCACCCACGGCGGCCAGGTCCACGAGGACGTCCTCTTCGTGGACGGGCGCGGCCGTCCGGCGCCGGGCGGGCAGGCCGGGCTGCTGGAGGTCGAGCTGACCGGGGAGGGACTGACCCTCGCGCCGGGGCGGAGCGGGCGGCTCACCGCCGTGCTGCGCAACCGCGCCGGTTTCGACATCAGGGGCGAGGTCCAGGTGATCAGCCCCTGGGGGACGTGGGACGCGGTGCGGACGGCGTCCCGTCCCCTCGCGGTCGCGGCGGGCGGCGGCACGGAACTCCACGTCGACGTGGCCGTGCCACCCGGCGCCAGGCCGGGGTCGTGGTGGGTGCTGCTCAAGTGCATGTGGTTCGGCAGGCTCTCGTACTCCCCGGCGGTGCCTCTGCTCGTACGGGAGGACGGATGACCGCCGCCCGCACCGGAGACGCCCCCGAGACCGGCCCGCACCTCCACGGGACGCCCCCGGCCGCCACCCGTGCCGGGGAGGCGGCGCACCACCACGAGGCGCCCGCGGTCGCCGCCTGGGTCGGGGGGACGCCCGTAACGGTGGCCAGGGTCGAGGAGCGCGTCCGGCTGCTGCGGGCGGGGCCGCGCGGGCCCCTGCTGCCCGCCGACGGCACGACCGAGGGCCGTCAGCTGCGCCGCTGGGCCGTCCAGCTGCTCGTCACCGAGCAGGTCGTCGCCGACGAGGCGGCGCGGCGCGGCCTGACGGCGGCCCGCGATCCTAGAAAGCCCCCGCTGGAGCTGGACGCCACCGCGCGCCTGGAGCTCGGAAGCGTGCTGGCCGCCGTCCTGGCGGCCGGTCCCCTCGCGCAGGCCCTCTACCGGGAGATGACCGCCGGTGTCACCGTCGGCGACGGCGAGGTGGCGGCCTACTACGCCGCCAACCAGGACAGGTACCGGGGCCGCCCCGCCCGCATGGTGACCCACCACTACGACGACCGCCCGGTCAACGGTGGCCGCCGTTACCTGGTGCGCCAGGGCGAGTTCGCCGAGGCGATCGACAGGGCGCTGTTCGCGGCGCCCGAGGACGCCGTGGTAGGCCCGATCGAGCGCCACACCTTCGTCACGGGCCCGCTCCGGGCGGGGACCGTCACGCTCCAGCGGGCCGCCCCGCGCATCAGGGCCGACCTGCTGGAGGCCGCGCGCCGCCGGAGCTTCGCGCTGTGGGCGGACGCGCGGTGCGCGAGGGCCGTCCTCCTGCCGGGGTTCGAGCACCCCGGCGACATCCGGCAGCCCGACCACACCCACCGCCACTGACCCCCGAGACCCCGTTCCCAGAACGACAGGAGCCGCCACAGCCCCGTACACACCTCCGCCGACCCGGAGGCGATGAACCCCGGGACCACCAGAGACACTCAGAAAGCCCCCGCACTCCCACGAAAGGGACACCCCCCGTGAGCGGAACAAGGCAACCCCGTATCAGGAACCTCCTCGCCACCGCGCTGGCCGCCGCGCTCGCGGCCACGCTCGTGACGGCCACCCCGGCCCAGGCCGCGACCCCCTCCCCCGCCCAGCAGTGGACCGAGGTCCAGCAGCTGCTCTCCGGCATCAAGGGCAGATGGACCAACCAGGCGTACACCGGCGCCGTGTCGAACACCATGCCGAGCACCGCGCTGCTCGGCAACGGCGACGTCGGCGTCACCTCCGCCGGAGGTGACGGTTTCAAGACCTTCCACATCACCAAGGGGAACTTCTGGGCGGGCAATCCCAACCCCTCCCTGGTCTCCCTCGGCTCGGTCTCCATCTCCCCCGAGGGCGGCACGGGCTCCTCGGGCAACCTCGCGCTGGGCGCCTCGGCGACGGCGTCGAGCTCCCACCCGAGCTTCCCGCCGAACCGGGCCGTCAACGGCGGCTGGGGCTCCGGGTACGAGGGCTGGGTCTCCGAGGTCGGCAAGCCCCAGACCATCACCCTCGACCTCGGCTCCGCCAAGACCTTCACCCGCTACGTCGTGAGGCACGACTCCGCCGCCCGGCCCGCCGAGACGGCCAACAACACCAGGAACTTCACCGTCTCGGTCAGTTCCAACAACAGCACCTGGTCCACCGTGGACACGGTGACCGGCAACACCGGCGGGGTGAGCGACCGGACGATCGCCTCGGTCAGCGCCCGCTACGTGCGGCTGAGCATCACCGAGCCGACCCAGGGCACGACGCCGGACTCCACCGCCAACCCCCGCGCGCGCATCGGCCAGATCGAGCTGTACGGGGCCGGAGGGCCCACCCAGCCGTCCGGGCCGTTCCTTGAGGAGCAGAACATCCTCAAGGGCGAGGTCGACACCTCGATGACCATCGGCGGCGTGCCGGTGGCCATGAAGACCTGGACCGGCGCCAACGACAACCTCGTGGTCACCCAGATCCAGTCGCTCGGCTCCGCCACGGTGCGGCTCAGGGCGCAGACCTCCGCCGGGTCGCCCGCCCCCAGGACGGGCTTCACCAACACGGCGGGCGTCTCGGGCAGTACGACGTGGGCGACGCGCCAGACCCCCTCGGGGTCGAGGTGGGTCTCCCGGGCCTCCCTCGCCACCCGGCTGATCGGCGCGAACCCGGTGGGAACCCCCACCTCCTCGGGCGCGGCGGCGACGACGGTCTTCGACCTGGCGCCCGGCCAGACCGTACGCGTCGTGACGGGCGTCTCCGGCGGCGGCCAGAACCCGGCGGACCCGGCACCGGCCGCCCGCGCGCTGGTGGACGGCCAGAGCGGCGGATCGCTCGACACGCTCTACACCGCGCACGTGGAGTGGTGGAAGCAGTACTGGCTCAAGTCGTACGTCGACCTCAACGACGACGTGCTGGAGAGGTTCTACTACGGGTCGCTCTACCTGATCGGCTCCTCCAGCCGCGCGGGCAAGACCGCCCCCGGCCTCTACGGCGTCTGGGCCACCACCGACTCGCCCCAGTTCAGCGGTGACATGCACCTGAACTACAACTGGATGGCCAACTTCTACGGCGTCTACTCCAGCAACAGGACCGACCTCGCCCTGCCGTACTACGACCTGGTGCAGGCCTACCTGCCCGAGGCGAGGCGGCGGGCGCAGCAGGACCTGAGGCGGGTCAAGCCCGACTACGTCGGCGCCCGCTTCCCCAGCGGGGGCGTGCCCGGCGGCGTGCTCTTCCCGGTGGGCATCGCGCCCTTCGGCGCGACCGCCGACGACAACTACCACCAGCAGGTGGTCAACTCGCTGTTCACCGTCTCGCAGTACATCGCCTACTACGACTACACCAGGGACCGGACCTTCCTGACCTCGAAGGCGTACCCCTTCATGAAGGAGGTCGCCACCTTCTTCCAGCACTACCTGGAGTACGACGCCGGGGCGCAGCGCTACAACCTCTACGGCGGGCCGCACGAGGGCACCTGGGGCCGCAACTCCAGCGCCGACCTCGGGCTGCTGCGCAACCTGCTGTCGACGCTGGTCGACGCGAGCGTGGAGCTCAACGTCGACGCGGGCGACCGGGCCACCTGGACGACCATCCTGCAGCGCCTGGCGCCGATCCCGACCACGACCCACAACGGCAAGCGGGTCTACGCGCTGGCCGACCCGGGCACGCTCAGCGACGGCCGGGCCATCCGGCCGGGCGACAACACCGTCAACCTGGAGTTCGTCCACCCCGGCGAGGCCCTCGGGATCAACTCCCCGGCGGCCGACCGGCAGACCGCGATCGACACGCTCGACGCGATGAACTCCTGGGGCCAGGACAACAGCTTCCCCAAAGTGTTCACCCAGGCCGCGCGGGTGGGCTACCCGGCCCAGAGCCTGATCGACAGGCTCAAGAACGAGATCAACAACAAGCTGGACCCCAACCTGCGCGTCCGGGACCCCAACCACGGGATCGAGAAGGGCGGGGCGATCGAGGCGGTCAACAACCTGATGCTGCAGAGCGACGGCGGCGTCATGCGGGTGTTCCCCGTCTGGCCGTCGAACAGGAACGCGAGCTTCGTCAAGCTGCGGGAGAAGGACGCCCTGGTCGTCTCCAGCGCGTTCTCCGGCGGGCGCGTGACCTACGTCGACATCACCAGCGAGGCGGGCCGCCAGGTGCGCCTGCAGCATCCCTGGCCCGGCCAGACGATCGTGGTCAACCGGGTCGGCGGCGGCACGGTGGCCCACACCGTCAGCGGCAACGTGATCACCTTCCCGACCCAGGCGGGCGCGACGTACACCATCGCGGCCCCGTGACCCCCGCCTTCCGGCACCGTACGGCCTGACCGGCGCGTGACGGGGGGTTCCGGGTCCCGCCCCCACCCCTGAGCCGGGCGCGGGCCCCGGACTCCCCGTTTTTATGCGAAACGACGAGCGTTCCGCCCCCTCACGGTGAGGGGGCGGAACGCTCGTCGTTCTCGCGGAGGGCCGGGACAGTCAGCAGCTCGCGAGCATGCCCTGCAGGGCGCTCTTCTCCGAGCTCTGCAGCGTCAGCTTCCAGTAGTACTTCACCTGGATCCACGCCCTGGCGTAGGTGCAGTCGAAGCTCGCCAGCGGGGGCTGCCACGTCGAGGGGTCCTGGTCGCCCTTGGTCTGGTTGACGTTGTCGGTCACCGCCCACAGCTCGGGCCCGCCCAGGTCGTTGGCGTAGGACTGGCGCTGCGCGCTGGTCCACGCGTAGGCGCCCGAGCGCCACGCCTCGGCGAGCGGCACCATGTGGTCGATGTCGACGTCGCTCGCGGCGGTCCAGGTGGCGCCGTCGAACGGGGAGTACCAGCGGCCGGAGGTGGCCGCGCAGCTGGAGTCGACGACCACTCCCGTACCGTCCCGCTTGAGCACCGTCTCCCGGGTGTTGCAGGAGCCGCTGATGGTGATCCAGTGGTTGAACAGGGAGCGGTTGTAGGAGGACTGGTTCGTCTCGGCGGCGACGGTGAGCGTCGCGAGCCTGCTGGCGGCGGTGGCCGCGGAGGGGATGTTGGGCGGGGTCGCCGACGCCGATCCCGTTGTCAGGGAGACGGTGAGGAGAATTGCCGTGAGGGTGGCGGAAATCCCGGTGACGACTCGTTTCACGAGTGGCCCCTTCTGTCGCTCCACCTCGGCCAGTCGGGGGGTCTGGGCACGGCGAGAGGAGGACAGAACGAAACGTCTCAACCCATGACAAATGCGGAAATGTCATGGTTTGACGACGAGTCAGGACACGCTTGGTCGGATACTGCCTTGATCCAGGATCTGGCTCGCTTGATCTGCGACGACATGACGCGGGGGCGTTCGCGGGCCGTCCCGGCCCCCGCGAACGCACCGTGAAGATCCCGTAAACACCGGAGTCCCCGGGCTCACCCGGCGGTCAGGGCCGCCTCGATGTCGTCCGCGCCCGCCAGCGGCCCGGCCAGCCGTTCCCGTTCGGCGGCCTCCAGGGGGATCGCGCGGACGCGGGCCAGCAGCTCGCCCGCCAGCTCGCGGTCGGAGAGCGTCAGGGCCGTCTCGGCGCGGTAGAGGAGCGCTTCGACGAGCTCCGCGTTCGGCGCGTCCGCCGCCCGCGCCAGCGCGCCGTCGAGGATCTTGGCGGCCTGCCGGTGGTCGCCGCGGGAGTCGCCCATGACGACGGCGTTCCGCAACGCCTCGGCGAGCATGCCCGCCGGGGGCTCCTCCCCGGACGGAGGATCCGCGTCCCCGGACGAGGGGTAGATCCGGATCCAGTTCCCTCCCGGGTCGACGATCGTGAACCCGGCGAGGTCGTCGGCGTTCTTCCGCTTCCTCGGCCTGGTCATCCGGGGGATCCCGGAGACGAGGAGCCTGCCGTACGCCGACCGCATGCCCTCGGCGAAGGCGCGGTAGAGGACCCCGGTGTCGGGGACGCTGACGACGCAGCTGCCGTAGGAGTCCTCCGGCCTGAAGCCGGGGATGCCGCAGAAGTGCAGGTGGATGTCCTCCCGCCGCAGGGCGACGTACGGGTTCGGGCGGACCTGCCGGTAGGTCCTGGTGAAGCCCAGCGCGACGTAGAACTCCTCGACCTCGTCGATCGACAGGCAGGGCAGTATCGGCACGGTCGTCTCGTTGGCCACCTGGCTCCTCCGGATGAGCAGTAGTCAAATTTTACTAGCTGAATCCGAGTGTAGCGGCGCCGGAAGGCCGACACCTATGGGATTGCCATGTCTCGCCCGGAAACGCGCCACGCGGGAGCACCCGGCACGGAAACACCGCGCGCCGGGACACCGTGACGGCCGCACACCCGTGACTCCCCGCCCGCCCGGCCGGGGGCGTCGGCGCGGCCCCCCTCGGGCTCAGGACGTGCGCGCGTCCCTCTCCAGGCGTTCGATCAGCCCGCGGGTCCACTCGGCGCCGCTGCCGGAGAAGTGTGTCCAGAGCCGCATGATCTCGGCGGTCGGCTCCCACTCCCGGGAGGCGGTGTCGTCGGGCGACCAGTGGCGGGCGACCTCCGCCCGCCAGCCGTCGAGGGCGGCCACCCGCTCCTTCAGCAGCGCGACCACCTCCTCCCTGGGCAGGCAGTTGAGGAAACCCACCCCGGCCGTCAGCTCGTCGATCTTCTGGTCGTGCCTGGCCAGGGCTGTACGCAGCATGCCCAGGAACTCCGTGTCACCCTCGTCGGTGAGCTCGTACTCCACCCGGGGCGGCCCGCCCGCGGCGCTCGGCGCCAGCTCGTGGGCGCGCAGCAGCCCCTGCTTGGCCATCTGCCGGAGCGCGTGGTAGATCGAGCCGGGCTTGGCCGTGGACCACTCGTGCGCGCCCCAGCTCTCCAGGTCGCCGCGCACCTGGTATCCGTGCGCCCGGCCACGCTCACGGACGGCCCCGAGCACCAGCAGCCGGATGGCCGACACCCTGCTCCCATCTTCGGACGATCGTGATCGGAGCCTACCGGCCCCGCGCTCCCGGGAGGGCGAGGACCTCCCCCTGCTCAACCTCCTTCCCCCCGACGCTTGCCGCAGGTGGGACGGCTGTCGTACGGTGGAAAGGAAAGCGCTTTCCTTGGAGGTCGGAGAAAGATGTCCCCGCAAAGCATCGGCGTTGTGATGAACGGTGTCACGGGCCGCATGGGCTACCGCCAGCACCTGGTCCGCTCTGTCCTGGCGATCAACGAGCAGGGCGGCGTGACACTGTCGGACGGTGGGAGGGTCCTGCTCAGGCCGGTGCTGGTGGGCCGCAGCGCCGAGAAGCTGCGCAGGCTCGCGGAGGAGCACGGCGTCGAGTCCTGGACCACCGACCTCGACGCCGCCCTCGCGGACGACGACAACCTCGTCTACTTCGACGCCCAGGTCACCCAGGCCCGCGTGAAGGCCGTGCTCGCGGCGATCGAGGCGGGCAAGCACGTCTACGCGGAGAAGCCGACCGCCGAGACGTACGAGGACGCGCTGGCGCTGGCCGAGGCCGCGACCGCGAGGGGCGTGAAGAACGGCGTCGTGCAGGACAAGCTCTTCCTGCCCGGCCTGCTCAAGCTGAGGCGCCTGATCGACGGCGGCTTCTTCGGCCGGATCCTGTCGGTGCGCGGCGAGTTCGGCTACTGGGTGTTCGAGGGCGACTGGCAGGAGGCCCAGCGCCCGTCGTGGAACTACCGCGCCGAGGACGGCGGCGGCATCGTCCTCGACATGTTCCCGCACTGGGCGTACGTCCTGGAGAACCTCTTCGGCCGGATCACCTCCGTCTACGCCCAGGCCGTCACCCACATCCCCGAGCGGGTGGACGAGCGGGGAGAGGGCTACCGGGCCACCGCCGACGACGCCGCCTACGGGGTGTTCGAGCTGGAGGGCGGGATCATCGCGCAGATCAACTCCTCCTGGAGCGTCAGGGTGAACCGCGACGAACTGGTGGAGTTCCAGGTGGACGGCACGCACGGCAGCGCCGTCGCGGGCCTGCGCGACTGCCGGATCCAGCACCGCGCCACCACTCCCAAGCCGGTCTGGAACCCCGACCTGCCCGCCACCGCCCGCTTCAGGGACGGCTGGCAGGAGGTGCCCGACAACACGGAGTTCGACAACGGCTTCAAGATCCAGTGGGAGCGGTTCGTCCGCCACGTGGTCGAGGACGCCCCCTTCCCCTACGACTTCGCCTCGGGCGCGCGCGGCGTCCGCCTCGCCGAGCTGGGCCTGCGCTCCTCCGCCGAGGGCCGCCGCCTGCCGGTGGAGCCCTGATGGCCGCGCCGAGGATCGCGCTGCCCGGCGGGGAGCACACCCTGCGCGAGCCGGTCACCTGGACCAGGCCCGCGGGCCCCGCCGCGAGCCGCGTCGTCTACGCCGCCGCCCACGTGGTCGCCGACCCGCTCGGCGACAACACCCCGGGCTCCCCCGCCGCCGTCGACTGGGACGCCACCCTGCGCTTCCGGCACCACCTGTGGTCGTACGGGCTGCGGGTCGCCGACGCCATGGACACCGCCCAGCGCAACATGGGGCTCGACTGGGCGGCCACCCGCGAGCTGATCCGGCGCAGCGCCACCGAGGCGAAGGCCTTCGGCGACCCGGCGGCGCTGGTGGCCTGCGGCGCGGGCACCGACCAGGCCCCGCACGCCCGGACCCTGGACGAGGTCGTGGCGGCCTACACCGAGCAGATCGAGACCGTACGGGACGCGGGCGCCGGGGTCATCGTGATGGCGAGCCGCCAGCTGGCCGCGATCGCGCGGGGCCCCGAGGACTACCACCGGGTCTACGGCGAGCTGCTCTCCCAGGCCGACCGGCCGGTGATCCTGCACTGGCTGGGCGAGATGTTCGACCCGAACCTGGCGGGCTACTGGGGTTCGCGGGACGTGCCCGAGGCTACCGCGTCGTTCCTGTCCCTGATCCGCGAGCACGCGGCGAAGGTGGACGGGGTGAAGGTCTCGCTGCTGGACGCCGGGCACGAGATCGGGTTGCGCGCGGCGCTGCCCGAGGGCGTGCGGCTCTACACCGGCGACGACTTCAACTACCCCTCGCTGATCAGGTCGGGCAGCCACGCGCTGCTGGGCATCTTCGACGCGATCGCCCCCGCCGCCGCGGCGGCCCTGGCGGCACTCGACGCGGGCGACCTCGGGCGGTACGACGAGATCATGGAGCCCACGGTCCCGCTCTCGCGGAAGATCTTCGAGGCGCCGACGTACAACTACAAGACGGGCATCGTCTTCCTGGCGTGGCTCAACGGCCACCAGGACGCCTTCAGCATGGTCAACGGCGCCCAGGCGGCCCGTTCCCTGCCCCACCTGGCCGAGGTGTTCCGGCTGGCCGACAGGGCCGGGCTGCTGGCCGACCCCGGGCTGGCGGTCTCCCGGATGCGCTCCCTGCTGGCGGTGAACGGCCTGTGACGAGCCGTCTCTCGCTGAACCAGTGGACCACGAAGCGGTGGTCGGTGGCCGAAGCCGTCGACGGGTGCGTGCGGCACGGCGTCGAGGCCATCGGCCTGTGGCGGCAGGACGTCGCCGCGCAGGGCCTGGAGGAGACCGTCAAGCTCGTCGCGGACGCCGGGCTGCGGGTGTCGTCGCTGTGCCGGGGCGGGTTCCTCACCTCCGGCGGGCCGGAGGCCCTGGACGACAACCGCAGGGCGATCGACGAGGCCGCCGCGCTGGGCGCCGCCTGCCTGGTCATGGTGGTCGGCGGCCTGCCCGGCGTGGTGCCCGGCGAGCCGCCGGGCACGATCTCCCGCGACCTGCCCGCCGCGCGGGAGCGGGTCGCCGAGGCGCTGGCCGTGCTGGCCCCGTACGCGGGCGAGCGCGGGGTGCGGCTCGCCCTCGAACCGCTGCACCCGATGTACTGCGCCGACCGGGCCGTGCTGTCCACGCTCGGCCAGGCGCTCGACCTGGCGGAGGCGCACCCCTCCGAGCAGGTGGGCGTCGTCGTCGACACCTTCCACGTGTGGTGGGACCCGCAGGTCCTGGGGCAGATCGCCAGGGCCTCGGGCCGGATCGCGAGCTACCAGGTGTGCGACTTCCTGTCGCCGCTCCCCTCCGACGTGCTGCTGGGCCGGGGGATCATGGGCGACGGCGTGATCGACTTCGCCCCGATGACCCGCGCGGTGGCCGAGGCGGGCTACACGGGGGACATCGAGGTGGAGATCTTCAACGCCGACGTGTGGGCCGCAGACCCCGACGGGATCCTGGCCAGGGTGAAGACCGCCTTCGCCGCGTTCGTCGCGGGATGACACGCGGGCCCCCGCCACGACATTCCGGGGCGGGGGACCGTTCCAACGGGGAGGAAAACGCGTTCGCCGGGTCCGGATTACCGCTTCACGTTGGAGTGACATGGCAGGTACTCGTACGGTAGGGGTATGACGACCGCAGAAAGCGAAGCCAGCCCCGCCGTACAGCGGCCGCCGGAACATGTGATGGCCGTGCTCGAAGCGATCAGGGAGTGGGAGGCCGCCAACCCCGACTCGGCCCCCTCCGGCCAGGGAGAGGCGATTCTCTGGGCCCTGGGCAAGCGGGAGCAGGCGCCGGTCAGCGGTCGCCCCTCCTCGGGATCCCCGCCCACCCTCGCCGAGGCGCGCGCCGAGATCGACGCCGCCGAGCGGGTTCCGCGCGAGGGCCGGGTCGTGCCGGCCGACGGGGTCATCAGCACCCTGAACTGGCTGATCGGCGCGAAGGACGGGCTGCCCATCCCCGGCCGCCGCTCCTCGGAGGGCTGGGGACACCTGGTCGGCGGGCGCGGCGTGATCCTGCGCACCGAGGCCGAGATCGGCAGGATCGCCGAGCTGGCCCACCAGGGCCGGCCCAACGCGGCGGGCGAGTGGGAGAAGGAATGGTGCGCCGGCACCGCCGCCGTGTGCGAGTGGGTGCTCGGCACCCGCAGGAAGTCGCCGGTCCGCAACACGCCCCGCCCCATCCACGGACCGACCGGCCTCAACCTCGGCATGGAGGAGAGCGCGGCCGAGGACGTCTCCCGCCAGCTCGGCCGGGGCCGCCAGCACTCCCCCGGCTACGGTGACGGGGTCATCAGGACGATCCGCTGGCTGCGCGGGCAGATCATGGTCCCGCCGGTCAACGAGCAGGGAAACCCCGTTCCCGGCATGCGCTGACCCTCCTCCCCGCCACTCTCTCCCCGCCCCCCGCGTTCCCCTACGACACGACCGGCCCGGACCACCCCACGGGGGTCCGGGCCGCTTGTCGCGTCACCCCGGGGTGCTCCCCCGGAAGGTCACGCCGGACCGCGGGCGCTCGCCCGGAGGGTCACGCCGCCTGTCGCGCTCACACCGGACCGCGGGCGCTCACCCGGAGGACCGCGCCACCGCCGCGCCGCTCCAGGCGTCGGGCACTCGCCCGGAGGATCGTGCCGCCCGTCGTGCTCACCCCAGGCCGCGGGTGCTCACCCGGAGGACCGCGCCACCGCCGCGCCGCTCCAGGCCTCGGGCGCTCACCCGGAGGATCGTGCCGCCCGTCGTGCTCACCCCAGGCCGCGGGTACTCTCCCGGAGGATCACCTCGCCGGTCACCGCCTCGGCCCTGCCCTCCGCGGACGGGCCGAGGGCCAGCTCCAGCGCGCGGGCGCCCATGTCGGCGAGCGGCAGCCGTACGGTGGACAGCGAGGGGACCAGGTCGCGCAGGGTGAAGATGTCGTCGAAACCGGCCACGGAGACGTCCTCGGGCACCCGGATGCCCCGGTCCCTGAAGGAGGCCAGGGCGCCCACCGCCATCACGTCGTTGACGGCGAAGACGCACGTGATCCCGGAGACCTGGGTGGCCGCCGCGTAGCCGCCCTCCCGGTCGAAGGTGCCGTTCAGGACGCGCGGCGCGGGCAGCCCGAGCTCCTCAAGCGCGCCGGTGAACCCCTCCACCCTGTCCCTGGGCGCGATCAGCCAGTCGGGCCCGGCGAGGATCGCGAAGTTGCGGTGCCCCAGCCCGGCGAGGGCGCGGGCCAGTTCGGCGGCGCCCCGGCGGTTGTCCGGCACCACCGTGTCGACGCCGAGCAGGTTCTGGCCCACGCAGGCGACCCGGCCGCCGGACTCCCGGTAGTGGTCGAGCTCCACCCGCAGCCGCCGGGTCGTCTCCTGGTCGGTGACCCGGGAGCCGACGAGCAGCACGGCGCGGACCCGCTGGGCGTTGAGCGTCGAGACGTAGGCGATCTCCCGTTCGGGGTCGCGGTGGGTGGTGCCGATCATGACCATGAGCCCCTGGCTCTCGGCGACCCGCATGGCCCCGTCGGCGATCGCGGCGAAGTAGGGGTCGGTGAGGTCGTGGACGACCAGGCCGATCACGTTGCTGGCGCCCCTGGCGAGGGTCTGCGCGGCCACGTTGGTGCGGTATCCCAGCTCGGCGGCGGCGAGTTCCACCTTGGCCCGCAGCGGGGCGCCCACCTGCCGGGTGCTGCCGTTGAGCACCCGCGACGCCGTGGCGAGCGAGACCCCCGCGTGCCGGGCGACATCTTCAAGCGTGACCACCGACAACCTCCCGGAAAGCGTTTTCCAAAGTCTGCCAGAGTTACCCCCGCCCCGCACCCCGGACACGGCCCGCGAGGTGGGACGTAAAGCCCGCACACTCTTGGGGACAACTTACCCACCTCTCGCGCGCCCGGCCGCGCCAAGCGTTGTTACTGACGAGTAGCATGGTGGGGAAGCCATCCAGCAACGAGGAGCGAACCCGTGCCTTCGTCTCGTGACGTCGTATTCGTCGACGGTGTGCGCACACCATTCGGCAGGTCGGGCCCCAAGGGCCTGTACGCCGAGACACGCGCCGACGACCTGGTGATCCGCGTCATCCGCGAGCTGATCCGGCGTAATCCGAATCTGCCTCCCGAGCGCGTCGACGAGGTGGCCATCGCGGCCACCACGCAGATCGGCGACCAGGGCCTGACCCTCGGCCGCTCCGCCGCGATCCTGGCCGGGCTGCCCAAGACCGTGCCCGGCTACTCGATCGACCGCATGTGCGCGGGCGCGATGACCGCGGTGACCTCGGTCGCCGGTGGCATCGCCTTCGGCGCGTACGACGTCGCCATCGCCGGGGGCGTCGAGCACATGGGCCGCCACCCCATGGGCGAGGGCGTCGACCCCAACCCGCGCTTCCTCGCCGAGCGGCTCGTGGACGGCTCCGCCCTCGTCATGGGCATGACCGCCGAGAACCTCCACGACCGCTACCCCTCCATCACGAAGGACCGCGCGGACGCCTTCGCCCTCGCCTCCCAGGAGAAGGTCGCCAAGGCGTACGCCGACGGCAGGATCCAGGAGGACCTGGTCCCGATGGCGACCAGGTCCTCGGAGAAGGGCTGGGGGCTGGCCACGGCCGACGAGGCCCCCCGCCCCGGCACCACGCTGGAGGGCCTCGCCGGGCTGAAGACCCCGTTCCGCCCGCACGGCCGGGTCACCGCGGGCAACGCCTCCGGCATCAACGACGGCGCCACCGGCTGCGTCGTGGCCGCCGCCGACGTCGCGGAGGAGCTCGGCCTCGCGCCGAAGATGCGCCTGGTCTCGTACGCCTTCGCGGGCGTGGACCCCGAGGTGATGGGCGTCGGGCCGATCCCGTCCACCGAGCGGGCCCTGCGCCTGGCCGGGCTCTCCATCTCCGACATGGGGCTGTTCGAGATCAACGAGGCGTTCGCCGTGCAGGTGCTGGCGTTCCTGGAGCACTTCGGCGTCGCCGACGACGACCCCCGGGTGAACCCGTACGGCGGCGCCATCGCCTTCGGCCACCCGCTGGCCTCCTCCGGGGTGCGGCTGATGACGCAGCTCGCCCGCGAGTTCGGCGAGCGCCCCGACGTCCGCTACGGCGTGACCACGATGTGCGTGGGCCTGGGCATGGGCGGAACGGTCATCTGGGAGAACCTCGGCTGGGAGGGCGAGAAGTGACGGACATCAAGCCGGACACCGCGAGCGGCACCGACATCACCGGGCTCTTCGCCGACGAGGTCGTCACCCGGGCGGCCGTCCGCGACGTGGAGCTGCCCCACGGGGCGGGCACCATGGCCCTGATCACCCTGGACAACGGCTTCGACCACACCAAGCCGTCGACGTTCGGCCCCGGCGGGCTGACCTCGCTGGGCGAGGCCCTGGACGAGGTCGCCGGGCGCGGTGACCTGGCGGCCGTGGGCGTCGTCGGCAAGCCGTTCGTCTTCGCCGTCGGCGCCGACCTCAAGGGCGCCGCGCTGGTCTCCGAGCGGGACCAGGCGCTGCGGATCGGCAAGCTGGGGCACGACGTGTTCCGCCGCCTCGGCGAGCTGGACGTGCCGTCGTTCGCGTTCGTCAACGGCGCGGCGATGGGCGGCGGCCTGGAGGTCGCGCTGCACTGCGCGTACCGGACCATCTCCTCCGGCGTGGCCGCCGTGGCGCTGCCCGAGTGCTTCCTCGGCCTGGTCCCCGGCTGGGGCGGCACCCAGCTGCTGCCCCGGCTGATCGGCCCGGCCGCGGCCGTCAAGCTGATCGTCGAGAACCCGCTCGCGCAGAACCGCATGATCAAGGGCGGGGAGGCGTTCGCGCTCGGGGTCGCCGACGCGATGTTCGAGCCCGCCGACTTCCTGGAGGAGTCGCTGCGCTGGGCCGCCCAGGTGCTGCGCGGCGAGGTGACGGTCTCCCGTACCGACCACACCGGCGACGACTGGGCCAAGACGGTCGCCGACGCGCGCTTCCTGCTCGACATGAGGCTGCACGGCGCCTCCCCGGCCCCGTACCGCGCGCTGGAGCTGGTCGAGCTGGCCCGCACCGCCTCGCGCGACGAGGGCTTCGACGCCGAGGACCGGGCCCTGGCCGACCTCCTCATGGGCGACGAGCTGCGCGCGGGCCTGTACTCCTTCGACCTGGTCCAGCGGCGGGCCAAGAAGCCCGCGGGCGCGCCCGACAAGGCGCTGGCCCGCAAGGTCACCAAGGTCGGCGTCGTCGGCGCGGGCCTGATGGCCTCGCAGATGGCGCTGCTGTTCGCCCGCCGCCTGGAGGTCCCGGTCGTGCTGACCGACCTGGACCGGGAGCGGCTGGACAAAGGTGTCGGCTACGTCCACGCCGAGGTGGACAAGCTGCTCGGCAGGGGGCGCGTCTCCGCCGACCAGGCCAACCGGCTCAAGGCCCTGGTGACCGGTTCGCTGACCAAGGACGCGTTCGCCGACGCCGACTTCGTCATCGAGGCGGTGTTCGAGGACATGAAGGTCAAGCGGAAGGTGTTCGCCGAGGTGGAGGAGGTCGTCTCCGCCGAGTGCGTGCTGGCCACGAACACCTCCTCGCTGTCGCTGACCGAGATGGCCTCGGGGCTGCGCCACCCGGAGCGCGTCGTGGGCTTCCACTTCTTCAACCCGGTCGCGGTGATGCCGCTGCTGGAGATCGTCCGGGGGGCGGAGACCGACGACGCGACGCTCGCCACGGCCTTCTCCGTCGGCCGGTCGCTGAAGAAGTCGTCCGTGCTGGTCAAGGACGCGCCCGCGTTCGTGGTCAACCGCCTGCTGACCCGCTTCATGGGCGAGGTCATCGGCGCCGTCGACGAGGGTACCCCGCTGGAGGTAGCCGACCACGCGCTGGACGGGCTCGGCCTGCCGATGACCCCGTTCGCGCTGATGCAGCTCGTCGGCCCCGCCGTGGCGCTGCACGTCGCCGAGACGATGCACGAGGCCTTCCCGGCCCGCTACGGGGTGTCGGAGAACCTCGCCAGGCTGGTCTCCGCCGGTAAGCCGGGCGTCTACGCGCCCGACTTCTCGCTGGACCCCGAGGCGGTGGCCCTCTTCACCGGCGGCACCTCCCCGTCGACGGCGGAGGAGGTACGGTCGCGAGCGCTGCGGGCGCTGGCCGAGGAGATCCGCCTCATGCTGGAGGAGGGCGTGGTGTCGGCTCCCCAGGACATCGACCTGTGCATGATCCTCGGCGCGGGCTGGCCGTTCCACCTGGGCGGCGTCACCCCGTACCTCGACCGGACCGGCATCGCCGAGCCGCGCTTCCTGCCGCCGGGCGTGGCCTCGGTCCCCGCCTGACGTCCCCGCTGTACGGCTCCCCCGTCCTCGGGTGGCGGGGGAGCCGCTAGCGTTCCGACAGCCTGCTGTGCCGGTAGCCGTACCCGGCGTAGATCAGGATCCCGAGCAGCATCCACGCCACGAACCTGAGCCAGGTCTCCACCGGGAGGTTGAGCATCAGGTAGACGCAGGCAAGCACCGACAGGACCGGCACCAGCGGCACCAGCGGGGTGCGGAAGGAACGCGGCAGGTCGGGGCGGGTACGGCGGAGGATGACCACCGCGATCGAGACCACCACGAACGCGAAGAGCGTGCCGATGTTGACCAGCTCGGCGATGGTGGCCAGCGGCACCAGCCCGGCCAGGGCCGCGACGACGAGGCCCATCATGATGGTGATGACGTACGGCGTCCGATACTTGGGATGCACCTTGGCCAGCCCGCGCGGCAGCAGGTTGTCGCGGCACATGGCGAACATCACCCGCGACATGCCCAGCATGAGGATCATCACGACCGTCGTCAGCCCGGCCAGGGCGCCGACGCTGATCAGCGACGCGGCCCAGGTCTGGCCGACCGCCTTGAACGCGTCGGCCAGCGGCGCCGCCTCGCTGAGCCGGCTGTAGGGCTGCATGCCGACGACGACCAGGGAGACCGCGACGTAGAGCACCGTGCAGACGCCGAGCGAGGTCAGGATGCCGATGGGCAGGTCCCGCTGCGGGTCGCGCGTCTCCTCGGCGGCGGTGGCGACCACGTCGAAGCCGATGTAGGCGAAGAACACGATGGCCGCGGCGCTGAACACGCCCAGCACCCCGTACGCGACCGGGGTGATCCCGAACAGCACCTGGATGAGCGGCGCGGACAGTCCCTCCACGGCGGGGGTCACCTTCGACGGCGGGACGAACGGGGAGTAGTTGGCGGCCCTGACGAAGAACAGCCCGGCCACGATGACCAGCATGATCACCGCGAGCTTGATGGTGACGATGACCAGGTTGAACCGGGACGACAGCTTGATCCCGACGACCAGGATCGCGGTGAGGACCAGCACGATCAGCGCGGCGGGCAGGTTGAACGCCGCCCCCTCCCCCGCGATCGCGCCGGGCAGCGTTATCCCCAGGGACGCCAGCAGCGAGGTCAGGTACCCCGACCAGCCGACCGCGACGACCGCGGCGCCGAGCATCATCTCCAGCATCAGGTCCCAGCCGATGATCCAGGCGGGAAACTCGCCGAGGGTGGCGAAGGCGAAGGTGTAGGCGGACCCGGCCACCGGGACGGTGGAGGCGAACTCGGCGTAGCAGAGCGCCGCCAGCGCGCAGACGACGCCCGCGACCACGAAGGACAGGGCCACCGCGGGCCCGGCCATCTCCCTGGCCACCCGGCCGGTGAGCACGAAGATGCCGGTGCCGATGACGACGCCGATACCGAAGATGGTGAGGTCCAGCGCGCTGAGATCCTTGCGCAGCCGGTGTTCCGGTGCCTCGGTGTCCGAGATCGACTGTTCCACCGACTTGACGCGCAAGACGCTCATGGCCCCTCCTCGACCGCCGGTTCTGTGTTCCAGGTCACATTCCCGGTAGATCGGCGATCGAACGGCGAACCCGGGGTTGTTTGGGCGGATCGGCGATCGGACGGCGAACTCGGGGTTGTCTAAGGGGAGGTCCCCGATGCCGTCCGCCGCTCAGGGCCGCGATCCTTGGGTCATGCTCCTGGACATGCTGCAGTCGTCGTCTCCGTACCTGGTCGGCTCGATACTCCTCGCGGTGCTGGCGTTCGCCGGATCGCTGATACCCGGTGTCGCGGCGCTCCTCGTGGCGGGGGCGGCGCTGACGGGCCCCCGGGAGATCGCGGCGGTGGCGGTCGCCGGGTGCGCGGGGTGTGTCCTGTACGCCACCGGCGGCTGGCTCGTCGGCCGCAGGTACGGGTCGCGGCTGCGCCTCAGCGGGGCCGGGCGCCGGATCGGCGAGCGGCGCTGGTCGCGGGCCGAGCAGCTGGCCACGGGCGCGGGCAACGGCCCGGCTCTGGCCGTCGCCCGGTTCCTGCCCGTGGTCGGCTCGCTCACCCCGATCGTCGCGGGGACCCTGAGCATGCCGTACACGCGCTTCATACGCTGGGCCCTGACGGGCGGCGCGGTCTGGGTGACCGTCTACCTGTCGCTGGGCGCCCTCGTGGGTGAGGCCCTGCGCGAGAACCGGCACCTGCTGGTGCCGATCCTCGCCTGCGTGGCGGTCGTGGTGGCGGGCCTCGTCGTGATCAACCACCGCGCCCGCCCGCCGCGGGAGGCGGCGGGCACGGACGGCGGGACCGGCGGCCCGGACGACACGAGCCGGAGGATCCCCGGATAGCGGGGAGACCGGGTGACGCGGCGGGACCGGCGGCCCGGGTGACCCGGGCCGGAGGATCCCCGGACAGCGGGGTTCAGCGGGTCGGGTGGTTCTCCAGGACCGGGGAGCGCTTCGCGATCGCCTCGGTGATCTGGCGGGCGATGTCCTGCGAGGTCAGGCCGATCTCACCGAGGATCTTCGGGCGCTTGGCGTGGTCGAGGAAGCGCTGCGGGATGCCGTACGTGCGGACCGGGACGTCCACGTCGGCGTCGCGCAGCATGCGGGCGACCGCGTCGCCGACCGCGCCCACCCGGCCGTTGTCCTCGACCACCACGACCAGCTTGTGGACGCGGGCGGCCGGCACCAGGGCCTCGTCCAGGGGCTTGACCCAGCGCGGGTCGACCACCGTGGCGGAGATGCCCTGGGCGTCGAGCAGGTCGGCGGCCTCCATGCACAGCTCGGCCATCGGTCCCACGGAGACGAGCAGCACGTCGGGGTCGCCCGCGCGCAGCACGTCCATCTCGCCGAGGTGGCCGACCGCCTCGATCTCGGCGGCCACCGCCCCCTTGGGGTAGCGCAGGACGCTCGGGCCGTCGTCGATCTCCACGGCCTCGGCGAGCAGCTCGCGCAGGCGGGGCTCGTCGCGGGGCACGGCGATCGACAGGCCGGGGACGACCTGCAGGATCGACAGGTCCCACATGCCGTTGTGGCTTGCGCCGTCGTCACCGGTGACGCCCGCCCGGTCGAGCACGACCGTGACGGGGAGCCGGTGCAGGGCGACGTCCATCAGAAGCTGGTCGAAGGCCCGGTTGAGGAAGGTGGCGTAGACGGCCACCACCGGGTGCAGGCCGCCGAGCGCCAGACCGGCGGCGCTGGTCAGGGCGTGCTGCTCGGCGATGCCGACGTCGTAGAGGCGGTCGGGGTAGGCCTCGGAGAACGGGATCAGGCCGGTGGGGCCGAGCATCGCGGCGGTGATCGCCACGATGTCGCGCCGCTCGGCGCCCAGGCGCACCATCTCCTGGCCGAAGACGTTGGTCCAGCCGTGCGGCTTCGGCTTCTCCTCACCGGTCAGCGGGTCGAAGACGCCCGGCGAGTGGAAGCAGTCCTCGTCGTGGTTCTCCGCCGGGGAGTAGCCGAAGCCCTTCTTGGTGAGCACGTGCACGATGACCGGGCGGCGGAAGTCGCGGGCCCTGCGCAGCGCGGCCTCCACGGCCTGCTCGTCGTGGCCGTCGACCAGCCCGATGTACTTCAGGCCGAGGTCCTCGAACATGACCTGCGGGGCCAAGACGTCCTTGAGACCCTTCTTGACGCCGTGCAGCGCGTCGTAGACGGGAGGGCCGACCACCGGGACCCTGGTCAGGTTGCCCTTGACGAAGTCGAGCACGTCCTCGTAGCGCTGGTTCGTGCGCAGGGAGGCCAGGTGGGAGGCGAGGCCGCCGATGGTCGGCGAGTAGGAGCGGCCGTTGTCGTTGACCACGATGATCAGCGGCAGGTCCTTGCGCGCCGCGATGTTGTTGAGCGCCTCCCAGGCCATGCCGCCGGTGAGCGCCCCGTCCCCGATCACCGCGACGACCGTGCGGTCCGCCTCGCCGCGCAGCCGGTACGCCTTGGCCAGGCCGTCGGCGTACGACAGCGCGGTCGAGGCGTGGGAGTTCTCGATGACGTCGTGCTCGGACTCGCTCTGGCTCGGGTAGCCCGACAGGCCGCCCTCCTGGCGGAGCGTGTCGAACCGCCCGGCCCGGCCGGTGAGCATCTTGTGGACGTAGGCCTGGTGGCCGGTGTCCCACAGGATGCGGTCGTGCGGCGAGTCGAAGACCCGGTGCATCGCGATCGTCAGCTCGACGACGCCGAGGTTGGGACCGAGGTGGCCGCCGCTGCGGGCGGTGGAGGAGATCAGGAGCTCCCTGATCTCGGCGGCGAGGACCGGTAGCTCGTCCGCCGCCAGGCGCTTGAGGTCCCCTGGTCCCTTGACCGACTCCAGAAGATTTCCAGGCTGCCCGGTCCGCTCGCTCACGGAATCATCCCCTCTGTCCAGTCAACGTCACGACGAGTCTAGTTGCGATGGGGGACGCAACCCCCGAGAGCGGCGATTCTGCACGTTTTATCCACACTTGCAATAACCTTTGCCCCACCATGAAAACTCTCCCCTTTAGGCAACTATCATCTCTTGTTGCCGTCTCGTTGACGTTTGCCCTGGTGACGGGCCTGGGCACAGCCAGCGCGTCCGCCTCGCGGACTGCCGCGACCTCCGCCTCGCAGCAGGTCGCGCCGGTCACGACCACCTCCTCCGTCTCCTTCGCCAAGGAGTCCTCCGCCAGGGAGAAGGAGCAGGCGCCCCCGCGCGGCCGGGCCGCCGCGACGGCCAGTCCCCTTTACCGCACCGGCACCCTGCCCACCATGAGCTGCCAGGCCGGACAGATCCGCGCGGGGAGCGCGGCCTCCTACCGAGCCTTCGTGACCAAGCTCATCCGCTGCCTGAACCTGGCCTGGAAGACCCAGTTCAGGAAGACCGACCTCGCGTTCTCCCAGCCCAAGCTGCGCTTCTCCACCACCAAGGTGAACACCCCCTGCGGCCGGTGGCCCAGCAGCGCCGGGGGGCTGTACTGCTCCAGCAACCGCACCATCTACATCGGCGTCACGCGTGAGGTCCTGAAGAACGCCTTCCCGGCCAACCACGCCCAGTTCATCGCCCACGAGTACGGCCACCACGTGCAGCGCCTCGCGGGCATCATGGACTACTACGGCAACAGCATCTGGCGCGCCTCCTCGTCCACCAAGCTGGCCTTCTCCCGCCGCCTCGAACTGCAGGCCGACTGCCTCGGCTCCGCCTTCCTGCGCAAGATCGCCGACGACCTGCCGGTCGAGCCGGAGCAGTGGGACGCGATGGTCAGCTGGGTCAACGCCAACGGGCACAAGAACTGGCCCAAGAACGACCACGGCAAGGGCCGCAGCCAGGCCTACTGGATGGAGCGCGGCTTCGACGCGGGCTCCCCGTCCGGGTGCAACACCTGGTCGGCCCCCACCGGCCGTGTCGCCTGATCTCCCGACCACCGGCACGAACCCGCGATATGCGGCCATGCTCCCAGAGCGTGGCCGCATATCGGCTTTACCCCCCCTTCAGCCTCCCCTAGGGTTGAGGATCATGCGCATCCCCCTTATCGCACTGCTCTCCGGCGTGCTCGTCGGCACGCTGCTCGCCGGTACGGCGGGCGCGGCGGTCACCACCGAGCGACTCGCGCCGGTGCCCACGGGCAAGGCGGCCCTGACCGCCAACCCGATCTACAAGACGGGCAAGCTCGAACCGGACGACTGCCCGGACCAGTCCATCCACAACGACGACCTGGAGCTCGCCGAGGCCTATCTCAACTTCGCCTTGGACTGCCTCAACGAGGGGTGGGCGTACCAGTTCTCCAAGACGAAGCTGCCCTTCTCCAAGCCCAGGTTCGCGGTCACCTCGCGCCTCGGCGTCCCGACCGGCTGCGGCAAGTTCCCCAAGGGCGCCCAGGCGGTCTACTGCCCGTCGAACAAGAAGATCACCTTCTACCTCAGCAAGGGGATCCTCGCCGAGGCGAGCGAGCTGTTCCTGTTCCAGATCCTGGCCCACGAGTACGGCCACCACGTCCAGCAGCTCACCGGGATCATGACGGCCTTCAACTCCAGGGACTACAAGAACGAGAAGGCGGTGCTCGCCGAGCTGCGCAAGATCGAGCTCCAGGCCGAGTGCCTGAGCGGCGCCTTCATCGGCAGCATCTGGCGCTCCCTCGGCCGCCGCGAGTCGGACTTCCGGTACGTCCTGAACGCCGCCTACAGCACGGCCACCCACGGCACGGCCAAGAACATCGCCTACTGGGTGACCCGTGGCTTCCAGCAGGAGACCCCCGGCTCCTGCAACACCTTCACCGCCCCCAGGTCCAGGGTCACCTGACCTCCCGGCCCCTCCGCCCCCGCGACCACCCGCCGCCGTCCCACCGACGCGCGCCGGGTGGTCGTTCTTTTCCACCCGGTGTAAGCCACATCCTCCGGGGGGTGCCGGGGCTCATCCCCGCCCGGCGCGAACGGTCTCCCTCGAATCGCGACCACGAGTGGCGACGACCCCCTGACGTTCAGTAACCTGGCGACGCCGCCTGAACGACCCTCTCCGTGAGCGCCCTCCACGCCACGGCACCAGGCCCGGTCCCCCCGCTGGTCGACGGCAAGGAGAAAACAGATATGGACACAACCGATACTCGCCTGCGCGTCCTGGAAACGGACGTCGCCGTGCTCCGCGCGGAGAGCCAGGAAAACAAGGTGGTCAATGCGCGCATCTTCGAGGCCCTGGACGACCTTCGGGCGGTGACGACGAACCTCTGGACGGAGATGACCGGCCTCCGGACCGGGCAGGACATCCTCCAAGCCGGACAGGACAGTCTCCGGGCCGGACAAGAGAGCCTCCGAGCGGACATGAACGACCTCCGGGCCGGACAAGAGAGCCTCCGAGCGGACGTGAACGACCTCCGAGCCGGACAGAACATCCTCCGGGCCGGACAAGAGAGCCTCCGGGCGGACGTGAACGGCCTCCGGACGGACATGACTGAGCTTCGCGAGGAGGTCTCCGTGGTCAAGCGTTCCGTCGGCAACCTGGAACTCTCCATGAAGCGCGTCGAAGGTGACGTCGCCGAGCTCAAGGCCGGTCACATCGATCTGCGTCACCTGGTCGCCGGTCTCGTCAAGTAACACCCGCACCAGCGTCGGCACCCAGGGCCCCGGGTGCCGACGCGACATCTCACGGATCACCACAGCACACGGAACACCGATCCCCCGAGAACCCGGATCGCCGTAAACCAGGACGCCCCCGCCTCACGTCCAACGGGACAAACGCACCGTCCCCGGATGACCGAGGGAAAATTCAGGAGCCCGCGCGGGCGAGGACTTCGAGGGGGTCGGCGAGGACCTGGGAGAAGGCCAGTTCGGCGGCGCCGACAAGGGTGGCGTCATCGCCGAGCGCCGAGGTGCGCAGGCGCAGCTGCTCGCGGCACGGAGGCAGGGCGTCGAGGGCGAGGCGGCTGCGGACCTGCGCGGCGGAGCCGAGATAGATCTCCCTGAGTGTGCCCCCGAAGACGACCATCTCGGGGTTGAACAGGTTGACGAGGTTGGAGACGCCCAGGCCGAGCCAGTCGCCGACGCGGCTCAGGGCCGCCTGCGCGACGACGTCTCCCCGGTCGGCGGCGTCGACCACGGCGCGGACGGCGTCCCTGCCGACCCGGGAGCCGAAACGGCCCGCGGCCTCCAGGAGGGCGCGCTCCCCGACCTCCGCCTCCAGGCAGCCGTGCGAGCCGCACCCGCAGAGGCGGCCCTTGTCAGGATTGACGATCATGTGCCCGACCTCGCCGCCGAAGCCCAGGTGGCCGCCGAGCAGCTGGCCGTTGACGATCACTCCCCCGCCGATGCCGACGTCGCCGTGGAGATAGACGAGGTCGCGGCAGCCGACGCCGACGCCCCGGGTCTGCTCGGCGAGGGCGGCGAGGTTGGCGTCGTTGCCGACGGTGACCGGCAGGCCGAAGGCCAGCCGGCGGGTCATCTCGTCGGCGAACGGCACGTCGTCCAGGGTGACCATGTTGGGCCCGAACCTGATGACCCCGTCCCCGCGGCCCACTCCCCCGGAGAAGGCCGCCGCCACCCCGACGCACACCGTGTCGGGCCGGGTTTTGCGGTGCATCTGCCGGGCGAAGGCGGCGAGCGGGCCGACGATCTCCTCCAGCGAGAACTCCCCGCGCCGCCGTACCGTCTCGCGGCGGTCGAGGATGGTGCCGCCCAGGCCGACGCGGGCGGCGACCAGCCGGTCGACGCCCACGTCGAGGGCGAACACGTAGACCCGCGCCGACTCGGGGCGGACCACCAGGGACGGACGCCCGGCCCGGCCCGTCTCCCTGGGGAGTTCCTCCCTGACCAGGCCTGCGGCGGTCAGGTCGGCGGTGAGGGCCATGATGGTGCTGCGGTTGAGCCCCATCCGGTTGGTGAGCTCCGCACGCGAGGTGGGCCCGCTCAGATGAACGTGCCGGAGCAGGGCCCCAAGGTTGTGACGCCTGATCTCCTCTTGGGAGGGGCCTGCCCGCATGGCGTGGTGTTCCTTCGGTGAATCGGAGTCGCTGATCACCTTAGACCAGTGGCGGCCGCCCGCTTGCGGGACAGCGCGTCCACCATGGCGGCCAGCAACAGGACCGAACCGGTCACCATGAACTTCACACCGGAGCTGTAGCCCATCAGGCCCATGCCGTTCTCGATGACCGCGACCACGGCACCGCCGAGGATGGCGTCCAGCACCCGGCCCTTGCCGCCGAACAGGCTGGTGCCGCCGATGACGGCGGCGCCGACCGCGTAGAGCAGCACGTTGCTGCCACCGGTGTTGGGGTCGACGGAGCTGGCCCGCGAGGCGGCGATGACGCCGCCGACGGCGGCCATGGAGGAGCAGATCACGAAGGCGCTGATCTTCATCCGGTCGACGTTGATGCCCGCCCGGCGCGCGGCCTCGGCGTTGCCGCCGACCGCGTACAGGTGGCGCCCGTACGCCGTGCGGCGGAGCACGAACGTCAGGACCAGCAGCAGGACCACGATGATGGGGACCACGAGCGGCACGCCCGCCAGGGAGACGACGGCGGCGTTGCGGCTGCGCTCGATGTTGAGGAAGTAGACGGCTAGACCGCCGAGCAGCGCGAGGGCGCCGACCCTGACCGCGATCAGCGAGATCGGGTCGGAGGTCAGGCCCCGGCCGGCGCGCTTGCGGGAGCGCAGCAGCTGGAGCCCGGCGTAGGCGGCGACGCCCACGGCCAGCAGGATCCAGCCCACCGTGGGCGGGAGGTTCTTGTTGGCGATCGCGAGGATCGTCTCGTCGCGGATGGCGACGATGGTGCCGCCCTTGACGAGCAGCAGCACGAGCCCCTGGAAGGCCAGGAAGGCCGCGAGCGTCACCACGAACGACGGGATGCCGAGTTTCGCGACGATGGAGCCGATCGCGGTGCCGATCACCACACCGGTGAGGATGGCCGTGCCGACCGCCACGTACCAGGGAAGTCCCTGGCTGCTGAGCATGATCGCGAGCACCGCGGCGCAGACGCCGCTGGCGTAGCCCGCCGACAGGTCGATCTCACCGAGGAGCAGCACGAAGACGAGGCCCATCGCGATCACGGTGACCGCGGCGCCCTGGGTGAACAGGTTGGCGAAGTTTCCCGAGGTCAGGAAGGCGGGCCTCAGGATGGCGAAGATCGTGCAGAGCACCACGAGGCCGAACACCGCGGGCAGCGCGCCCATGTCGCCACCGCGTACCCTCTCGGCGTAGCCGCGGACGTTGGTCCTGATCGAGGGTGCCTCGTGGACGGTCTTCGGTGAAATCGTGGCGGTCATACGGTGACTCCGTTGGTGAGGCCGAGGTCCCCGCTGCGGCCAGAGGTGATCAGTTCGACGACCTGCGCGTGGGTGACGTCCGAGGTCTTGACCTGGGCCGCCATCCGGCCGAGGTAGAGGGTGGCGATCCGGTCGGACACGGCGAAGACGTCGTTCATGTTGTGCGAGATGAGGACGACGGCCAGGCCCTGGTCGGCCAGGCGCCGGACCAGTTCCAGCACCTGCGCCGTCTGGGCGACGCCGAGGGCGGCGGTCGGCTCGTCGAGGATGACGACCTTGCTGTTCCACAGCACGGCCTTGGCGATGGCCACCGTCTGGCGCTGGCCGCCGGAGAGGCTGGCGACGAGCTGGCGGATGGACTTGACGGTCCTGACCGACAGGCTCTCCAGGGTCCTGGCCGCCATCTCCTCCATCGTGTCCTCGTCGAGGACGATGCCGCGCGTGTGCTCGCGGCCGAGGAACATGTTCTGGACGATGTCGAGGTTGTCGCAGAGCGCGAGGTCCTGGTAGACGATCTCGATGCCCAGGTCGGCCGCGTCGCGCGGGCTGCCGATCTGGACGGGCTTGCCGTCGAAGAAGTACTCGCCGGAGTCGATCGGGTGGATGCCGCCGACGCACTTGACGAGGGTGGACTTGCCTGCGCCGTTGTCGCCGACCAGCGCGGTCACCTCTCCCGCGTACGCGGAGAGGGAGACGTCGTGCAGGACCTGTACGGGACCGAAACTCTTGTCGATCCCGCGGAGTTCCAGTGCGGGGGTCATGGGGTTGTGCTCCCTGGTTCATTTCGCGCGGCGAAGCTCGCGCGGGTCGGGCGCCTGCGGGCGGCGTCCCGCCCTGTCGCCGTCGCCGGGAGACGCTCGCCTGCCGCGTCTCCCGGCGTCACAGGGTGGGGTGTGCCGCGATCGAGCGCGAGGGGCGGCCGGCCCGGGGGAACGACCGGCCGCGCCCTCCACGCCCTACTGGATTCCGGCCTCGGTGCACTTGTCGGCGAACTCGCCGGTGCACAGCTCGTCCTTGGTCACGAAGCCGTCGGCGACGACGTCCTTGACGCTGTCGAAGAAGATCGGCTGCGGGTCGAGGAGGACGGCGGGCACGTCGGCGCCGCTCTCGGTGTCCTTGACCGTCCCGGTCGCCGCGGGCTTCTCGCCCTTGGCCAGGCCGATGGCGAGCGCGGACGCCGCGTCGGCCTCCTTCTTGATCGCCTTGTAGACCGTCATGCACTGGTCACCGGCGAGGATGTTCTGCAGGCCCTGCACGGTGGCGTCCTGGCCGGTGACCGGGACCTTGCCGTTCAGGCTGTTCTTCTTGAGGACCGCGATGGCGGCGTTGCCGAGCCCGTCGTTGGCGGCCAGGACGCCGGCGATCTTCGGCTGCTCGGTGAGCATCTGCTCGAAGATCGTGCCCGCCTGGGCGTTGTCCCAGTCGGGGACGGACTGGTCGGGACCCTTGACGTAGTCGCCGGAGTCGTACTTGGCCTTGAGCACGCCGTCGTAGCCGTTCTTGAACAGCGTGGCGTTGTTGTCGGTCGGCGAGCCGTTGAGCTCGGCGACGATCGGCTTCTCGGCCTTCTTGTCGGTCAGGCACTTCACCAGGCCCTCACCCTGAAGGGTGCCGACCTTGGTGTTGTCGAAGCTGACGTAGTACTGGGCGCCGCCGTTGAGGGTGAGGCGGTCGTAGTCGATGGTGGCCACGCCCTGCGCCTTGGCCTTGTCGAGTACGGCCTTGCCGGTGCCGCTGTCGAGGTTGACGATCATCAGGACCGTGGCCCCGTTGGTGATCATCTGGTCGGCGATGGTCTGGAACTGGGTCTTGTCACCCTGGGCGTTCTGGATGTCGTAGGCGACGCCCGCGGCCTTGAAGGCCTCCTCCAGGTACTTGCGGTCCGCGGTCTCCCAGCGGGCGGAGGACTTGCTGTCGGGAAGGATGACGCCGACCTTGCCCGGGGCGGCCGCCGTGCTCTCCGCAGGGGCGGCACTGCTCTGGGCGCTGGTGTCGGGGCTGTCGCTCCCGCAAGCGGTGAGGCCGAGAGTCATCGCCGCGGCGGCGGCGGTAAGGCTGAGGATCCCCTTGCGCATGGTGCACGGGTCCTTTCTTCGAAAGTGGGGGGTACGGACGTGCGGCATGCCGAATTCGCGGGTACGGCTATGCCGGGTCTCGGCTCACCGTTCCGTTGAATGTTGTTTGCGGCAACGTATTCCGCTGTTGGCCTGGAGCGCCAGACCCTCCAGAGGTAAAGTTTGTTGTGGCCGGTAACAATCCAGAAACGCGCTCTTAACCGCCTCGGGTCCGTGCGGTCCCCCACCGTGCCGATACCCCCGCAGTTGCGGGGATCGCGGTCCTGACCTGCCCGTTCACCGGCGCGGCCCGGCGCCCTCCCGCCCGGCCGCGGTCCTTTTCCCCTCGCCGCGGCCCTTTACACCCTCGTTCCGCCCCTTTGACTCCTCGGTCCGCCCCGGAAACCGTCGTTCCTCCGTGACCGCGGGGATCCCCGGAAAACACGGAACCGCCCGGCGGGATGGTGTCCCGCCGGGCGGTTCTCGTCTGGGGTGTGTCCCCATGCGGGCGAGGCTTGCGTGCGGCCCCGCCCCCCTGCTCAGCTCTTGGCGAGCAGGGAGCGCAGGACGTACTGCATGATGCCCCCGTGCCGGTAGTAGTCGGCCTCTCCGGGGGTGTCGATGCGCACGACCGCCTGGAACTCCTTGCCGTCGGCCCTGACCGTCACGGTCCGCGGGACGCCGCCCTCGTTGAGGGCCTCGACGCCGACGACGTCGAAGGTCTCCTCACCGGTCAGGCCCAGCGACTCCGCCGTCTCCCCCTCGGGGAACTGCAGCGGCAGCACGCCCATGCCGATCAGGTTGGAGCGGTGGATGCGCTCGTAGGACTCGGCGACGACGGCGCGGACGCCGAGCAGCGCGGTGCCCTTGGCCGCCCAGTCGCGCGAGGAGCCCGAGCCGTACTCCTTACCGGCCAGGACCACGAGCGGGACACCGGCGGCCTGGTAGTTGGCCGAGGCGTCGTAGATGAAGGACTGCGGCCCGCCCTCGACGGTGAAGTCGCGGGTGTAGCCGCCCTCCACGCCGTCGAGCAGCAGGTTCTTCAGCCGGATGTTGGCGAAGGTGCCGCGGATCATGACCTCGTGGTTGCCCCGGCGCGAGCCGTAGGAGTTGAAGTCCTTGACCCCGACGCCGTGCTCCTTGAGGTAGTCGGCGGCGGGGGTGCCGACCTTGATGGCGCCCGCCGGGGAGATGTGGTCGGTGGTGACCGAGTCGCCCAGCTTCGCGAGCACCCGGGCCCCGGAGATGTCGGTCACCGGCTCCGGCTCCGGCGGCATGCCCTCGAAGTAGGGGGCCTTGCGGACGTAGGTCGAGTCCGGGTCCCACTCGAAGGTGTTGCCGGTCGGGATCGGCAGCGAGCGCCAGGTCTCGTCGCCCCTGAACACGTCGGCGTAGTCGTGCAGGAACATCTCCTGGTCGATCGACGAGGCGACGACCGCCGCGATCTCCTCGGGCTCCGGCCAGATGTCGGCGAGGAACACCGGCTCACCGTCCGAGCCCACGCCCAGCGGCTCGTTGTTCAGGTCGAGGTCCATGGTGCCCGCGAGGGCGTAGGCGACGACCAGCGGCGGCGAGGCCAGGTAGTTCATCTTGACGTCGGGGTTGATCCGGCCCTCGAAGTTGCGGTTGCCGGAGAGCACGGCGGTGACCGCGAGGTCGTTCTCCTGGATGGCGGCGGAGATCTCCTCCTGCAGCGGGCCCGAGTTGCCGATGCAGGTGGTGCAGCCGTAGCCGACCAGGTTGAACCCGATCTTGTCGAGGTACGGCTGCAGGCCGGAGCGCTCGAAGTAACCGGTGACGACCTGCGAGCCGGGCGCGAGGGAGGTCTTCACCCACGGCTTGCGGGTCAGGCCCTTCTCGACCGCGTTCCTGGCGAGCAGCGCGGCGCCCATCATGACGTACGGGTTGGAGGTGTTGGTGCAGCTGGTGATCGCGGCGATGGTCACCACGCCGTGGTCGATCTCGAAGGCGGTGCCGTCGGCCAGGGTGACCTGGACGACCTTGCGCGGGCGCTCGCCGTTGAGACCGGCCGGGTGCGGCTTGTCGCCGTTGTCGTCGTGGGAGACCGCCGGGGAGTCGGAGGCGGGGAACGACTCGCCGGACGCCTCGTCGAGCGGGCCCTGCTCGCTCGACACGTAGTCCTTGACGGCCGCGCGCCAGGCACTCTTGGCGTCCGACAGCGCGATGCGGTCCTGGGGGCGCTTGGGACCGGCGATCGACGGGACGACCGTGGACAGGTCCAGCTCGATGTACTCGGAGAAGACCGGCTCCTCGGCCTCGGGGTCGAGCCACATGCCCTGGGCCTTGGCGTAGGCCTCGACCAGGGCGACCTGCTCGGCGGAGCGGCCGGTCAGCGTGAGGTAGTCGGTCGTCTGGCCGTCGATCGGGAAGATCGCGCAGGTCGAGCCGAACTCGGGGCTCATGTTGCCGATCGTGGCCCGGTTGGCCAGCGGCACGCTGGAGACGCCGTCGCCGTAGAACTCCACGAACTTGCCGACGACGCCGTGCTTGCGGAGCATCTCGGTGATCGTGAGGACGAGGTCGGTGGCGGTGGCCCCGGCCGGGAGCTTGCCGGTCAGCTTGAAGCCGACGACGCGCGGGATGAGCATGGAGATCGGCTGGCCGAGCATCGCGGCCTCGGCCTCGATGCCGCCGACGCCCCAGCCCAGGACGCCGATGCCGTTCTCCATGGTGGTGTGGGAGTCGGTGCCGACGCAGGTGTCCGGGTACGCCCTGCCCTCGCGGACCATCACGACCCGGGCGAGGTGCTCGATGTTGACCTGGTGCACGATGCCGGTGCCGGGCGGGACGACCTTGAACTCGTCGAAGGCGGTCTGGCCCCAGCGCAGGAACTGGTAGCGCTCGCGGTTGCGCTCGTACTCCCTGTCGACGTTGCGCTGGAAGGAGTCGGCCCCGCCGAAGAAGTCGACGATGACCGAGTGGTCGATGACCATCTCGGCCGGGGCGAGCGGGTTGATCCTGGCGGGGTCGCCGCCGAGGTCGCGGACGGCCTCGCGCATGGTCGCCAGGTCGACGACGCAGGGGACGCCGGTGAAGTCCTGCATGATCACGCGGGCCGGCGTGAACTGGATCTCCACGTTCGGGGCCGCCGTCGGGTCCCACTGGCCGATCGCGCGGATGTGGTCGGCGGTGATGTTCGCGCCGTCCTCCGTGCGGAGAAGGTTCTCCAGCAGGATCTTCAGGCTGTACGGGAGACGCCCCGAGCCCTCCACGGCGTCCAGCCGGTAGATCTCGTATTCCGCGTCACCGACGCGGAGCGTGTCACGGCTGCCGAAGCTGTTCGCGGACACGGTTCGCCTCCCTCATCACCTGATGTCTGGCGCGCCGGCACATAAGGCGCGATTGAAATCCTGCCGCACCGCCCGAGCACCCCTGACTGTTAGGTATGCCTAACTCGCAGGTCACTCACAGGTTGCGGCGGATGTCTCGATATCAAGATATCCCTCCGGGTATCTCGACATCAAATTACTCCCCAGTATGATCACTGTGGGGCGAGGCGGAGATACAGCAGCCCGAGAACGACGACGGAAAGTACCGGGGCGAGAAACTTCTGCTCGAAGGCGCGGCCCGTCTTGATGCCGATCTTCCACGGCAGCAGCCACTTCTGCCGCATCGGCCAGAGCACCGGACAGCCCTTCTCGGTGCAGCAGTCACCCAGGACGTGGGTCAGGCATCCGATCGCGACCGCCAGCCCCAGCCAGGCGTACTCCACGTTGTCGCTGCGGAACACCACGAACAGCCCGGCCGTCATGCCGACGTTGAGCATCGCCGAGGCGAACTTCTTGCCCGGGATGCCGATGCCGATCGACCGCAGCGCCAGGCCGATGAGCAGGACCACCAGGATGTCGCGGCCGATCGGGTAGGTGTTGGCCAGGTAGTGCGCGCCGAAGCCCATCGCGATCGCGAAGACCAGCGAGTGGGTGGCGTTGCGGTGGCCCCCGGCGAGCCACGAGACCGCCTTGCTCAGACCCCAGGTGACCGGCCCGAACGTCTGCGCGATCGTCGCGCTCGGATGGTCGAGGTCCGGCAGCATCGCGGCACCGGCGCAGATGATGGCCCCGGCGACGAACTCGGCCGGGTTGAGCGCGTTGACCATGACGCCGGTCTCGATGAACCTGGACGTCTCGGTCAGCAAGGGCAGCGCGGCCAGCGCGGGCGCCACCCCCAGCCAGGCGATCGCACCCGTCAACGCATGCGTATGCCCCATCATCGGTCAAACACCCCCATCAAGATCACCTCGGGAGACTGTACGTCAAAGCCTCCCCCTGATGGAGGACCGTGCCATTTCACGCCGTCGGCGTGTCGCGCGGGCGGGATGGCCCCGGCGCGTGAGCGCTGATCGTTTCCAGCCGGTTCCAGGGTCGCCCGGGGGCGACGACGGTCCGCTTCGATCTTCCCGTCCCTTCACGAAAGGTGACTGCCATCCGCATCTTCCTACGAATGGGGAACGGATGGAACGGGCGGATGGTGCCGGGGACGGCCGCCGGAGAGCGTCACGGCGCGGTGATCGTCCTCGCGGGAGAGCCTCGCGCGGCTCGCGGGGCGGGTCTCGTCCGGGGAACTTTCCGGGGCATCCTCACCGGAGGTCCTGACGCGCGTCCGGGAGGGTCGCGGCCGAACGGGGACACGGCACCCGGGAAGGTCGCGATCAAGCGGGGACGTGCGGAAACGACAGACGGGACCGTTCCGCGCCGAAAGCACCCCCCAGCCCTTCCGGCGCGGAACGAATCCCGTCTACGTCCTTTGTAACGTGCAGGTCTCAGGACTTGTTCCAGAATCCGGCAAGAATTACGTGATCTGCCTCACTTCTACGGAGAGTGACGGCTGATTACCGTTGGCGACGGCCCCTGGAGGGGGTTCGCGGAACGGCGGAACGAGGGCCGGAGGCCCCGCGCGCCACGTCGGCCATCTCGGCCGTCCCAGCTCGGTCGCGGAGTATTCCCAGCTCAACGGGCCTTACCCAGCAAGGTGGATGGACCCGGCACGGGCGGGGCGAGACGGCCGGGCCCGGCACGAACCGCGAAGCAGGATCCCAAAAACCGCTAACACCCAGATACACCCCAGACCGCCCAGAACCCCTATTTCATGACACGGGGTTGTCGTTAGAATGTTCTCGATATATCTTTGAAGCATCGAGAGCGATCAAAAGACGGTCGCAGCATGGAGGTACGACATGACACCGTCCAACGCGATGGGCGGCCCCTGGGCCGGATTCGGGTCCCAGGAGGTCAGGCGCGAGATGAAGCGCGCGGCCAGGGAGGCATGGCGGCAGATGGCCGCCGGATGGCACGAGGTCGGCCCGGAGCGCGGCCCGGGGCACCCTCCCCACCCGCCGCACCACACACACCACGAGGGCGGGCCCCACGAGCACCGCCACCGCGGTCACCGCGGCCCCTTCCCCTTCGGCGGCGGGTTCCCCTGGGACCTCGGCCGGGGCGGCAGGGGGGGCAGAGGCCCGTTCGGCGGGGGCCCCTTCGGCGGCGGTCCGCCGTTCGGGCGCGGGCGCAAGGCGAAGCGCGGCGACGTCCGTGCCGCGATCCTCGCCCTGCTCACCGAGTCCTCGCGCAACGGCTACCAGATCATCCAGGAGATCGAGCGGCGCAGCGAGGGCGGCTGGAAGCCCAGCCCGGGAGCGGTCTACCCGGCCCTGCAGCAGCTCACCGACGAGGGCCTGGTCCTGGCCGAGGAGAACGAGGGCCGCAAGACCTTCAGCCTCACCGACGCCGGGCGCGCCTACGTGGCCGAGCACTCCGACGAGGTGCGCGCCCCGTGGGAGGAGATGACTCCCGAGGTCGACGACAGCACCTGGGAGCTGATGGACATCACCCGCCAGTCGGGGTTCGCCATGCTCCAGATCCTGCAGACCGGAAGTGACGCGCAGATCCGCCAGGCGAAGCAGACTCTAGTTGAGACGCGCCGCAAGCTCTACCAGATCTTGGCCGACGGCGACCCCGGCGACACCGGCGAGGAGTGACCCGACCATGACCCCCCGAGACGACCTCCGTATAGGAGACGCCGAGCGTGACGTGGCGATGGAGTCCCTGCGCGAGCACTACGTGCAGGGGCGCCTGACCCGCGAGGAGCTCGACGAGCGCCTCGAACTGACCATGTCCGCGCGGACCGGCGGCGAGCTGGCCCGGGTGAGCGCGGACCTTCCCGGCCCGTCCGACCCCCGGCCGGAGGAGTCCGGTAACGCCCGGGGTCCCTGGGGCGCGGGAGCCCCCTGGGGCCCCGGCGAACCGTGGGGCCCGGGGCGCGGGCATCGCGCGCACACCCACCCCTGGGGCCATCACGGGCCGGGGGGCCGCCGTCACCACCGGGGCCGTCACGGCGGGCCGCCGTTCTTCCCCATGATCATCCTGGTGATGGTCGCCGGGGTGCTGATCGGCGGGTTCGGGGTGCTCAAGTTCATCTTCTTCGCCTGGCTGGTGATGGCCGTGCTGAGCATGCTCCACCGCGGGCGGGGACGCTCCAGGACGCGCTCGCGCCGGGTCGGCCCCCCGGCCGCGTCCTGACCCGCCGCTGATCGGCTCCGGCCGGTGCGGGCGTCCCGCGAGGCACCCGTACCGGCCGGTACGGGCATGCCCCCGGCCGGTCAGGCGAGAGACTCCCGCAGCCGCCGCATCTCCTCCGCGATCCCGTCCAGCGTCCAGTGCGCGTTCAGGCCGCTCGGGTTGGGCAGCACCCACACCGCCGCGCCGCCGATCCGGGACCCCTGCGGCCCGATGACGGCCCCGGGCACGCCGAACGCCTGCCGGTAGGCGGTCACCCCCGCCACCGCCAGCACCTTCGGCCGGACCTCGGCGACCAGCCTCACCAGTCGTTCCCCGCCCGCGCGGAACTCCTCCGCGGACAGTTCCGCCGCCCGCGCGGAGGCCCGCCGCACCACGTTGGTGATCCCCAGCCCGTACGAGGGAAGCAGGTCCTGCTCTCCGGGGGACAGCAGCCGGGGGGTGAAGCCCGATCGGTGCAACGCGGGCCAGAAGCGGTTGCCGGGGCGGGCGAAATGGTGGCCGGTGGCCGCGGAGTACAGGCCGGGATTGATCCCGCAGAACAGCACGTCCAGCGAGGGCCCGAGGACATCCTCGATCGTCGCGTCCCCGGCCGCCGCGAGCTCGGCGCGGCTCGGCCGCGCCTCGGCCCGCCCCGCGGAGGTCACGCGTCTCGCGGGCGGGGTACTTTCCTGCTCCTGGGACGGCACGAGGCGAACCTAACCCATCTCCTCAAGCTTCCGCCCCTTGGTCTCCCGTACCTTGAACAGCACGAAGACGAAGGACAGCGCGGCGAAGGCGGCGTACCCCACGTAGGCCCCGGCCAGGTTCCACTCGCTCAGCGACGGGAACGAGACGGTGATCAGCCAGTTGGCCACCCACTGGGCGGCGGCGGCCACCGAGAGCGCGGCGGCCCTGACGCGGTTGGGGAACATCTCGCCCAGCAGCACCCAGACGATCACACCCCACGACAGCGCGAAGAACAGCACGAAGACGTGCGCGGCGACCAGGGCGACCGTACCCTGCGCCTCGGGCAGCCTGACCGCGTCACCGCTCGGGACGCCCGCGCCGAACGCCCACGCGGCCACGGCGAGCGCGACCGTCATGCCCGCCGAGCCGACCAGCAGCAGCGGCCTGCGGCCGATCCTGTCGACCAGCGCGATGGCGACGAACGTGCCCACGATGTTGATGATCGAGGTGGAGAAACTGATGAGCAGCGAGTCCGACTGGTTGATGCCGACCGACTGCCACAGCGACGCCGAGTAGTAGAAGATCACATTGATCCCCACAAACTGCTGGAAGACGGACAGCAGGATGCCGATCCAGACGATCGGCATCAGCCCGAGCCGGGAGCCGCGCAGGTCGCGCAGGCGGGGGCGGCGCTCGCTGCGCAGCGAGGTCTCGATCTCCGCCACCCGGGTGTCCAGGTCGGCTCCCTCGCCCTCGACCTCCGACAGCACCTTGCGCGCCGCGTCCGTTCTGCCGACCGCGACGAGGAAGCGCGGCGACTCGGGGATGACCGTCGCGAAGACCAGATAGAGCAGCGCGGGGACCAGGCAGGCGCCGAGCATCCACTGCCAGGCCTGGAGCCCGAGCAGCTCGTTGTTGACGTCTCCCCCGGCCCGTTCCGCGATCGCGTAGTTGGCCAGCTGGGAGACCGCGATGCCCAGCACGATCGCGAGCTGCTGGAAGGAGCCCAGGCGTCCCCGGTAGGCGGGCGGCGCGACCTCCGCGATGTAGGCGGGGCCGATCACCGAGGCCATGCCGATGCCCACTCCGGCGAGCACCCGCCAGAAGGCCAGGTCCCAGAGCGCGAAGGGCAGGGCCTGGCCGACGGAACTGACCGCGAACAGGATCGCGGCCACCTGCATCGCCCGGGTGCGTCCCCAGCGGTCGGCGAGCCCTCCGGCGATCCAGGCGCCCAGCGCCGAGCCCAGCAGCGCGATCGCCACGACGAAGCCGGTCTGGACCGGGCCGACGTCGAAGTTCTTCTCGATCCCGGTGACGGCGCCGTTGATGACCGCGCTGTCGTATCCGAAGAGGAAGCCGCCGATCGCCGCCGCGGCGGTGATGAAGACGACGTGCCCGATGTTCTCACCGGAGGTCCCCGAAGGGGTGGTGCTGGCCATGACGACCCTTTCCCCCTGAGGGGGGCTTGAGACATGCGTCTCCAACCTCCGGGAACAACCGCGCCTTCCGGGAACGACCGCGCGCCGGGTCCCCTTCCCGGCGCGGTCTCCCGGGGGGCATCTCCACCGGCGCCGTCTCCGCCTCCGGGCCCGGGGACCGGTATCGGTCCCCGGGGCGCGGCTCGCGGCTCGCGGCTCGCGGAGGGGGGCTACAGGCGGGGATCGACCGGTTCGGACTCCAGTGCCAGGACGGCGAAGACCGCCTCGTGCACCCTCCACAGCGGCTCCCCACCGGCCAGCCGGGAGAGCGCCTCAAGACCCAGCGCGTGCTCGCGCAGGGCGAGCGAGCGCTTGCGGCCCAGGAACCGGCGGCGCAGGACGTCCAGGCTCTCGGTGTAGTCGGGGCCGTAGATGATCCGCAGGTACTCCCGCCCGCGCACCTTGACCCCGGGCTGCACCCGGCTCCGCCCGTCAGGTAGCTCCAGCGGTTTGACGACCATGCCCTCGCCGCCCTCGGCGGTCAGCGCCGACCACCAGGCCGTGGCCGCCTCGGTCGACTCCGGCGAGGTCAGGTCCGCGAACACGTGCCGGGTGGGCGCGATCAGCGGGTCGTCGAGCCGGGACAGCAGGTCCAGGTGCCAGGAGTGCGGCTCCTCGATCGCGGTCGCCCGGCCCTCGCAGGCGAGGATCTGGAACGGTGCGAGGCGAAGACCCTCCAGCCCGGAGACAGGCCAGCAGTAACGTGCATATGCCTGCCTGAAACGGGCAGCGTTGGTGGAGCGGCGTCGGGTGCGGTCCAACAGATCGCCCACATCCAAACCGCGCCCGGCCGCCGCTTCCAACACCGTGATCGCCTCGGGCAGCACCGTACGGGCCGCGGCGCCCACCGACGCGTACTGGCCCCGGATCAGCCCCTCGGCCTTCGCCGACCAGGGCAGCAGCTCGCAGTCGAGGGCGATCCAGCCGGACCCCAGCTCCTCCATCAGCGGCGCGCATACCCGCCTGAGCCTGTCGACCAGCTCGGTGGTGTCGGCGAAGAACGGCCTTCCGGTACGGGTGTAGACCGCCCCGGCGCTGCCGTCGGTGATCCCGAACCGCGCCGCCGCCACCTCCGGGTCGGCGGCCAGCACGGCCACCGCCCGCGAGCCCATGTGCTTCTCCTCGCACACCACCCGGGTCACCCCGGCCGCCGCGAACTCGGCGAACGCCTCGGCCGGGTGCTCCAGGTAGCCGTCGAGGCGGGAGGTCTCCGGGGGCGCCATCGTCGGCGGGAGGTAGACCAGCCAGCGCGGATCGACCGCGAACCGGCTCATGATCTCCAACGCGGCGGCCGAGTTCTCCTCGCGGATCTTGATGTGGCCACCGCCGTGGCGCACCTCGATGTGGCGGGTGCCCCGCACGTCGTCGACGGAGAGCAGGCCGGGGTCGCGGTAGCCGGGGGCGGTCAGCGGCCTGACCGACTCGTACCAGGCGCGCTCGGCGGGCACCGAGACGAGCTCCCGCTCCGGGTAGCGCAGCGCGGTCAGCCGCCCGCCGAAGACCACCCCGGTGTCCACGCAGATCGTGTTGTTGATCCATTCGGGCTCGGGAACCGGGGTGTGGCCGTAGACGACCATGGCCCGGCCCCGGTACTCGCTCGCCCAGGGGTAGCGCACCGGCAGGCCGTACTCGTCGGTCTCGCCGGTGGTGTCGCCGTACAGCGCGAAGGAGCGGACCCTGCCGGAGGCGCGGCCGTGGTACGCCTCCTTGAGCCCGGCGTGGGCGACGACGAGCCTGCCCCCGTCGAGCTGGTAGTGGCTGATCAGCCCGTCCATGAAGGCCAGCGCCTCCCGCCTGAACTCCTCGGGCTCGGCGGCCAGCTGGTCCAGCGACTCCTGGAGGCCGTGGGCCACCCTGACCTTGCGGCCGTTGAGCGCGCGGGCCAGCTTCTGCTCGTGGTTGCCCGACACGCACAGCGCGGTCCCGGCCGCGACCATGCCCATCACCAGCCGGAGCACGCCCGGCGAGTCGGGCCCCCGGTCCACCAGGTCGCCGACGAACACCGCCGTCCTGCCCTCGGGGTGCACCGCCCCCGCGCCGCCGGGGCCGATCTCCCAGCCGAGGTCGCGCAGCAGCGTCTCCAGCTCGGCGCGGCAGCCGTGCACGTCACCGACGATGTCGAACGGGCCGGTCAGCTCGCGCCTGTCGGTCCACGCCTTCTCGGTGACGACCGTGGCGGCCTCGATCTCCTCGGCTCCGCGCAGCACGTGGACCCGGCGGAAGCCGTCACGCGCGATCTTGCCCATGGAACGGCGCAGGTCCTTGCGCTGCCTGGTGACCACCCGCGCCCCGAAATCCCGGTCGGGCCTGGTCTCGTTGCGCGCGACCGCCAGCTCCTCCGGCACGTCGAGGACGATCGCGTCGACCAGTACGTTGTGCGACTTCGCGAGGTCGACCAGTTGCTTACGCGCCTCCCACTGGACGTTCGTGGCGTCCACGACCGTGAGCAGCCCGCGCCGCAGCCGGGTGCCGACGATGTAGTGGAGCACGTCGAAGGCGTCGGGGGTGGCGGCCTGGTCGTTCTCGTCGTCGGCGACCAGGCCACGGCAGAAGTCGGAGGAGATCACCTGGGTCGGCGCGAAGTGCCTGGCGGCGAAGGTCGACTTGCCGCTGCCGGACACCCCCACGAGCACGACCAGCGACATCTCCGGTACGGCGATCTCAGTCATCTCCACCTCCCGCGTTCGTGTCCGCACTCACGGAACCTCCCGCACTCACGCCCACGGAGCCTTCCGCGCTTTCCCCATCCGCACTCGCGGAGCCTTCCGTACGCGTGGAGCCCCCCGCGCCCACGCTCGCGGACCCCTCCGCGCTTCCCGCCTTCACCGGTCTTTCCGCGCCCGTGGGACCCTCCGTACGCCCGGGACCTCCTGGCGTGCCCGTGAGGCCGAACAGGGCCATCTGGGTCGGCGGGCCCACCTCGGGGTCGTCGTCGCCGACCGGCAGGAACTCGACGCGGTAGCCGTACTCGCCGCATACCTTCGCCGCCCACGCGCGGAACTCGGCGCGGGTCCACTCGAAGCGGTGGTCGGGGTGGCGCATGCCGCTCAGGGACTCGTAGCGGACGTTGTGCTCGGCGTTGGGGGTCGTGACGATCACGTGCCCCGGCCGGGCGGCTCCGAAGACCACCCGCTCCAGCGCGTCCAGGCGCGGCGGGTCGACGTGCTCGACGACCTCCATCAGCACCGCGGCGTCGTACCCGGCGAACCGGGCGTCGGTGTAGGTGAGCGCGCCCTGGAACAGCTCCAGCCGCTCCCGTCGCCGCTCGGGCATCCGGTCGAGTCTCAGGCGCCTGGCCGCGAGCGCCAGCGCCTGGGAGGACACGTCCGCCCCGGCCACCCTGGTGAAGCGGGGCCGTTCGAGCAGCGCCCCGACCAGGCGGCCGGAACCACACCCGAGGTCGATGACGGTGCTCGCGCCCAGCCCTTCCAGCGTGGCGAGCACGGCCTCCAGGCGCAGGGTGTTCAACGGACGCCTGACGGCACCCTCGGGAGAGGCCTCACCGGCTGGAAGGACACCGTCCGGCACACCGCTCCCGCCGAAGGTCGTGGCGGTGGCGTCCGTACCGGGCAAGGGGGCGTCTCCCGGCACGGCGGAGGTCCCCGCGACGGGATTCTCCCCGGTGGAACTCCCCATGACAGGGCTCTCCTCGGCGGAATCAGCGGAGTCATCCGCGACAGGGCCTTCCCCGGCGGAATCCTCCGTGGCGGGGTCGGTCGCGGGGTCCTCCTCGACCGGGGGTTCGAGGTCCTCCTCCACGTCGTCGCCGATCTCGGCGAGGCGGGCGAAGGCGGTACGGGTGAGGGCCCAGCGACGGCCGAGGTAGCGGCGGGTGATCAGCCCCCGGTCGGGGTGGGCGGCCAGCCACGACTCGCCCGCCCTGATCAGCTTGTCCACCTCGTCGGGGGCCACCCAGTAGTGCTTGGCGTCGTCGAGCACCGGAAGCAGCACGTAGAGCTGGTTGAGCGCGTCGGCCAGGCGGACCTCCCCGCGCAGCACCAGCCGCACGTAGCGGGAGTCGCCCCACTCGGGGAACTCCTCGTCCAGTGGCAGGGCGGTCGCCTCGACCCGCCAGCCCAGCGGTTCGAACAGCCGGTGCGCGAGCTCGGGACCGCCCTTGCACGGCAGCACGGGCAGGCCGATCTCCAGCGGGATCGGTCCCGCGGCCAGCTCGGGACGGCTGTCACAGCGCCCGGTGCGCGCCGTACGGAACACGTCGGCCAGTGCCACGGCCAGCAGCGACGACGCGGCGTAGGGCCGGTCGTTGACGTACTGGCCCAGTGTGTAGTCGGGCGTGGACCGGTCGCGCGAGCGCACCAGGCGGATCGGGTCGACGTCGAGCATCAGCGCGGCCGTGCAGCGCTCCTCGCCCGCCTCGGGGTAGAGGACGCGTGCCGTACCGTACGACTGCCCGAACTCCTGGACCCGGTCGGGATGCTTGTGCAGCAGGAACCCGAGGTCCGTGGCGGGCCGTACGGTGGTGGAGATCGTCAGTAGCACCCGGCTCAGTGTGCCGCACGCCCGCCGGGACGGCCATCGGTTAACGGCCCGAAACCATACGAAGCGGCCGTCGGCTGGACGACATGTCCCGGGTCGCGGCGGGACGGTTCGCGGTGGGGCGGGCCGGTCCGCGACCGGCTCGCCCGGGAGCGGCCCGCGACCTACACGCGGGACAGGATCTCGTCCGCGATGAGCTCCAGGTGGTCGAGGTCGTCCAGGTCCAGCACCTGCAGGTAGACCCGCTCGGCGCCCAGCTCGGCGAACCGGCCGATCTTCTCGATCACCTCGGCGGGGGTGCCCGCCAGGCCCGTCGCGCGCAGCGCGGCGAGGTCCTGCCCGGTCGCCTCGGCCCGCCGTGCGATCTCCGCGTCGTCGGAACCGACGCAGACGGTCTGCGCGACGGAGAGCAGGACCGGCTCCCTGCCCTCCGCCTCGCACGCCTTCCCGACGCGGTCGAAGGCCTCGGAGGTGTCCTCAAGGGTGCGGAACGGCACGTTGTACTCGTCGGCGAACCGGGCGACCAGCCGCGGGGTGCGCGTGGCGCCGGTGCCGCCGATGATGATCGGCGGCTTCGGGCTCTGCGCGGGCTTGGGCAGCGCGAGCGAGTCGGCCAGCCGGTAGTGGGCGCCTTCGAAGGAGAACGTCTCACCCACCGGCGTGGTCCAGAGCCCGACCAGTATCTCCAGCTGCTCCTCGAACCGGCCGAACCGCTCGCCGATCGGCGGGAACGGGATGCCGTACGCGACGTGCTCGGCGTCGTACCAGCCGGTGCCCAGGCCCAGCTCGACCCGCCCGCGGCTCATCTGGTCGACCTGCGCCACGCTGATCGCCAGCGGGCCGGGCAGCCGGAAGGTGACCGGCGTGACCAGGGTGCCGAGACGGATCGTGGTGGTGTCCCTGGCCAGGCCCGCCAGGGTCGTCCAGGCGTCGGTGGAGCCGGGTCCCGGGTCACCGGGACCGATCCGCATGTAGTGGTCGGAACGGAAGAAGGCATCGAACCCCAGCCGCTCCGCGGCCAGCGCGACCGCCAGCAACTCGTCGTATGTGGCGCCCTGCTGCGGTTCCGTGAAGATCCTCAACTTCATGAGAACCATTATCCGGGCACTCCGGACGGCATCCGCAGAAAGCCCGCGCCGTGGCGGGAACGCTTGCTAACGTTCTGGCCTCTGACGCAACGGGTAGCGGGTCGACCACTCACAGCGATCGCCCCTCGGACGTCGAAAAGGGGATCACATGCCTGTGGCGACCGACCGCCCCGACACCCACCGGACCCGTGAGCCCGGCACCCCGCCCCGCCCCCTCGTGGTGCTCGCCTCGATCGTGCTGGCCACGGGCACCGGGGTCGCGATCTGGCTGCTGCCCTCCAGGCCGCAGGGCGAGTGGGCCGCAGGGCAGGCCGGGCCGGGGGCGACGCCCTCGAAGACGGCCCCGGGGCCCACGGCCGGGCCGTCGCCCACCCCGGTCGTCGCCCGCCCCTCGGGCTTCGTGACGTTCGTGGACGCGGTCCGCGAGCCGCGCTTCAACCTGTCCAGGGAGGCCAGGAGGAGCCACGTACGCTGGTTCACGCTGGGCCACCTCACCGCCGGGCAGAGGGGCTGCGTGCCCAAGTGGGGCGGGCTCCAGGAGCAGGGCGGCAACCCGGTCGCCAACCGGCTCGCCCCGCTGCGCGCCGCGGGCGGGGACGCGGGCCTCGCCTTCGGCGGCCCCGCGGGACGCGAACTCGCCGCGGCCTGCTCCGATCTCGCCAGGCTCACCGCCGCCTACCGCCGGGCGATCGGCACCTTCGGCGCCACGTACATCGACTTCGAGGTCCGCGCCCCGGCGGGCGACGCCACCGTGCTGCGGCGGGCCATGGCGATCGCGGCCCTGCAGCGCGAGGCCGCCCGCGAGGGCCGTTCCCTCACGGTGAGCTTCACCCTCCCGGTCACGAGGGCGGGCCTGTCCTCCGGCGACCAGGAGATGCTCCGGGCCACCCGGTCGGCGGGCGCCGAGATCGCCGCCGTCAACCTCCTGGCGCCCGTCGACACCGCCTCGGGCCCGGGGAACCGCCTGCACCCGATCGCCTCGGCCGTCCGGGCCGCGCACCCGCAGATCGCCCGTTCCCTGGGCGAGAGCACCGCCTGGGACCGAATCGCCCTGACGCCCGTGCTGGCCGGGACCGGCGACCTCACCCGGCTGGAGGCGCGCAGGCTCGCCGCCTTCACCAGCCGCAACCACCTGGCATGGCTCTCCACCAGGGGCGCGGTCCTCTCCCCCGGCATCACCCGCTTTCTCACCGGCGCGACCCGCTAGACAAGTACCTCCTTTGGGGTTATGAATGGGTTATACCCCTTCCATAACCCCACCGGGGAGACGCAATGCCGAAGATCAATGTCTACCTGCCGGACGAGCTGGCCGAGGCGGTGAAGAAGGCGGGCGTGCCGGTCTCCGCCGTGTGCCAGCGGGCGCTGGAACAGGCCGTGCGGCGGGTGACCGCCATCCGCGAGACGGCGCTCGGCACCCCCGACCTCGGCGACCTGACCGCGCGCCTCACCCAGTTCACCCCCCGGGCCAGGGAGGTGGTGAAGCTGGCGGTGGAGCAGGCGAGGGCCCTGGGCGCGGCCGAGGTCGGCACCGAGCACCTGCTGGGCGGCATGCTCGCCGAAGGAGGCAATCTGGCGATCCAGGTTCTCGGCGCCCTGGAGATCGACCCCGAGGAGGTGCGGCGCCGCCTGGACCAGCTCAGCCTCGACGCACCGGCCCCGGCCGGTGCCGCCGAGGCGGAGCTCGCCTTCGGGGGGCCCGCGGCGGCGGCCCTGGAGATGACCGTCACCGAGGCCACCTCGCTCGGCCACAACTACGTCGGCTGCGAGCACCTGCTCCTCGGGCTGGTCGCCGAGCCGGACGGGGCGGCCGGGCGCATCCTGCGGGAGCTGGGCGCCGAGCACCGGCTGACCCGCCACGCGGTCTCGGCCGCCCTCGCCGGATACGTCCACCTGCGCGCGCAGACCCGGGCCGCCACCCCTCCCCCGGCCCTGCCCGCCGACGCGGCGAGCGCCCTGTCGGCGGCCGTACGCGAGGAGTTGCGCCCCGTCCTGCTCAGGCTCGAACGACTGGAGGAGCGCCTCGGCCCGGCGGACGAGGCGTGACCGTGGGCGCGACCACACGCGTGGCCGAGCATCTGGCCGTACGCCTGTCCGGGCGCCCGGCCCTGCGCCCGGCTCTGTGCCTGGTCGCGAGCGTGATCGCGCGGCTGGTCACGGGGGTGGCCGTCGGCGTGCTCGTGGGGATGGGGCCGGGCGTGCTCGCCGGGGTGCTGGCGGGCACGATCGCGGGCATGCTCGTGCGTGTCCCGTGCCCTTCCGGCCCGCGCCGGACAACGTGATGCCCGCCCCCTGATCGTGATCGGCGGCGTCGCACGGCTCCCGGTGCCCGGCGGTCCCCGGCCCGCCAGGACAGCACTGACCGACGGCGATGCCAAGGGCCTCGCCGGGCTCGGGTCCTGCCGGACAACGTGATGCCCGCCCCCTGATCGTGATCGGCGGCGTCGCACGGCTCCCGGTTCCCGACGGTCTCCGGCCCGCCAGGACAGCACTGACCTGCGGCGATACCGAGGAACTCACCAGGGCCTGGGTCCTGCTCGTCGCCCGGTTCCCCGGCACCCCGGTGGGCGTCGACACGCTCGACGTCCGAGGCCACCGCGGTCATCGACCGGACGCGGGGCACCCGGCCGTCTCATACCGGCCGGGTGCCCGCGCGGGTCAGCCGACGCTGGTGATGACGGCGAAGCGTGCGCCGTGGGGGTCGGAGACCACGGCGAAACGGCCGACGCCCTCGATGTCCGCGGCGGGCGTGACGAGGTCGCCGCCGAGCTCCCGCACCCGGACGACGGACGCGTCACAGTCGGCCACCTCGAAATACGGCAGCCAGTGCGGCCTGTCGCCCTCCCGGAGCGACATGACGCCCCCCAGGTCCGGGCTCTCCCCCTCGGAGGTCGACAGCAGGAGATAGGGCACGTCACCGAATGTGATGTCCTGGATCTTCCAGTCGAAGACCGTCCGGTAGAAGGGACGGACGGCGTCCGGGTCGGCGACGTAGAGCTCAAGCCAGGTCAGGGAGCCGTCCTCGGTGACGAGCTCCAGGCCCTTGGTCTCGCCCGGCTGCCAGACGGCGAACTCCGCCCCGGCGGGGTCGGTGAACCCGGCCATCCTGCCCTTGGTGAAGACGTCGTCCGGCGCGACGCGCACGGTCCCGCCCGCCTGCTCGACCACCTTCGCCGTGGTGTCGGCGTCGGCGGTCTGGAAATACGGCATCCAGGCGGAAACCGCTCCCTCCTCGCTGAGCGGCCCGACGGCGGCGACGGTCTTGCCGTCGAACTGGAAGAAGCCGTAGCCGCCCGCGTGGGGACCTGCCGACTGGAAATGCCAGCCGAACAGGGGGCCGTAGAAGGCGACGGTGGCCTCGGTGTCGGGTGTGCCCAGGTCAATCCAGTTGGGGGCGCCGGGGACATATCGGGTGGTGAGCATGGCCTCTTCCTTCGATGCGTTCACGTGCCGGTGACCCGCCTTCCGGGCCGCCGCGCGCGGGGGCGGAACCGTTGAGCCGGTCGCCCGTCAGCCTGGCAGACCCCACCGACAGTTTTCCCTCGCCCGTACCCGGCGCACGGGCGAGGGATAAGGCGCAGGCCGGACGGCCCTGGTCTCGCCGTGCCGCCGTCACGGGGTGGCACCGGCGCCGTCCACGTACGGTCTCGTCGTAGCCACCGTCACGATGCGCGACTCGCACCGGTGTCGTCCACGTACGATCTCGTCGTGTCACCGTCACCGTCACGGTGCGCGGCTCGCGTCAGTGTCATCCGCGTGCGGTCTCGTCGTGTCACCGTCACCGTCACGGTGCGCGGCTCGCGTCAGCGTCGTCCGCGTGCGGTCTCGTCGTGCCACCGTCACCGTCACGGTGCGCGGCTCGCGTCAGCGTCGGTGTCGGCCGGATGGGACGGCCAGTTGCGGAGCGCGACGTCGAGCGTGTCGAGCACCCGGTTCCAGGACTCGTCCGCGCCACGCGGGTGGTAACGGAAGCCACCCGCCCGTTCCAGGCTCACGAACCCGTGAAAGGCGCTGCCCAGCAGCCGGACCGCGTCGGTCTGGTCGGGCTCCCCCAGTGAGTAGCCACGCAGGATGGCCCGCATCATGTCCGAGTGCCGACGCCCCGCACTCGCCCGCGCCGTTTCCGGGTCGAGCTCGACCTGCGTCGCCGCGTACCTGCCCGGATGCTCCTTGGCGTAGTCGCGATAGACGTTGGCGAAGGCGACCAGCGCGTCCTTGCCCGCCCGTCCGGCCAGCGCCGCCGCGCCCCGGTCGGCGAGCTCGGCCAGCGCCAGCACGGCCACCCGGACCCGGAGCTCGTACGCGTTCCCGAGGTGCGAGTACAGGCTCGCGTCCGTCACCCCGAACCTGCGCGCGACCTCCGAGACGGTCACGTTCTCCAGCCCCACCTCGTCGGCCAGTTCCGCCGCCGCCTCGGCCAGCCGTTCGACACTCACCCCGGCACGTGCCATCTGCCGTCCTCCCCTCCCAGGAATCCTAGAAGTCCTAGGAAAAAACATAATCGTTTGCTGTCCTAGCATACGGGAGATAGCTTTTGGGCTATGAGAGCGATTTCCGAGCACGAGATTCGTGCCTCTTTCGTCAACTGCACCAAGGGCGAGGTCAGGCGCCTCTCCGTGCCCAGGGATCTTGACGCCCTGCCGTGGGACGACCTGGACTTCCTCGGCTGGCGGGACCCCTCGTCCCCCGGCCGCACCTACCTGGTCGCCGAGCAGGGCGACCGGCTGGTCGGGGTGGCGCTGCGGCGGGCCACCCCGCACGCTGGACACGCGCGGCGCAGCATGTGCTCGCTCTGCCTGACCACGCACACCGGCGACGGCGTGTCACTGATGACCGCCCGCCGTACCGGCGGCAACGGCGACTCCGTGGGCGCCTACATCTGCACCGACCTGGCCTGCTCCCTCTACCTGCGCGGCATGAGGGACGCCGGGCCCGGCGGGCGGATGCCCGAGTCGCTCACGCTCGAGGAGAAGATCGACAGGACCTCGGCCAACGTGACCGGATTCCTCCAGAAAGTGACCCAATGACCGGCATCCCCATCACACCCGATCTCGTACGCGGTGCGCCGGAGCCGCGACGCACCGGCCACGGAACCGGCGGCCGGGGCGCCCTCGCGGTCGCTAACGGCGTCGCCGGGCGATCGTGTCACCGGCCACGCCCACCGCGAGGCCAAGGACGATCATGATGACGTAGCTGTAGACCTCGTAGCCGTCGGGAGCGAGGAAGCGGACGAAGCCCATGAAGTGGATCCAGTCGAACCACTCGTGCAGGAGGCCGCTCGCGCCGCCGACGACGAAGACAAAACAAAACAGGCCGGACAGCGCGGACAGGGCGGATTTCGGGGAGGAGCTCATGGCCCAACGCTAGGCACGCGGTACCGGGCGCGGCATCGGGCTCAAGATGGCCCGGCGACGACCGAAGTCGGCCGTCGGCGGCCTCGGAGTCGTACTTAAGTATCCGGTCGCGCCGCGAATACCCGGTCGCGGGCGGGGGCGCGTAAATTCCTGGACTATGCGCCGCATCCACCGCACCCGTCGTGACTGGGTGGCCGACATGGCGCTGTTCCTCTTCGCCGCCTGCTTCGCCGCCGTCAGCTCGCAGTCCATACCGGCCTCGGAGAACCTCGATCCCCTGTGGCGGGACGTCGACCAGGTGGTCGGCGGGCTGGGCTGCGCGGCGGTGCTGCTGCGGCGGCGCTGGCCGGTGCCGCTGGCGGTGACGCTGCTGCTGGCGGGCACCTGGGCGCACTACCTGACCGGCCCGGCGATGGTGGCGGTGTTCACGGTGGCCGCGAACCGCCCGTGGCGGGCCACCGCCTGGGTTGCGGCGCTGGCCTTCGCGCCGCTGCCCGTCTTCCTGTGGCGGCTGGCGGAGCTGCCCGGGGAACGGGCTGGATCGGCGCTGACGTACTTCGCGCTCATCGCCGGGGCCTTCGGGTGGGGGCTGTTCCGGCGCTCCCGGCAGCAGCTGATCGCCTCGCTGCGAGAGCGCGCGGAACTCGCCGAGGCGGGCGCGGAGCTGCGGGCCGAATGGGTCCGGCGGGAGACGCGAGAGGAGATCGCCCGCGAGATGCACGACGTGCTCGGCCACCGGCTGTCGCTGCTGAGCGTGCACGCGGGGGCGCTGGAGTTCAATCCGGGCGCGCCCCGGACGGAGATCGAACGGGCCGCCGGGGTGATCCGGGAGAACGCCCACCTGGCCCTGCGCGACCTGCGCGAGGTGATCGGGGTGCTGCGGGCCTCGCCGGAGGAGGATGAACGGCCGCAGCCGGAACTGGCGGACCTGGCCCGGCTGGTGGCGGAGGCGCGGGCGACGGGCGGCCGGATCGAGCTGACCGGGCCGCCGGACGGACCGGCGCCGCCGCCCGTGGTGGGACGTACGGCGTACCGGATCGTGCAGGAGGCGCTGACCAACGCGCGCAAGCACGCGCCCGGCGCGGCGGTCGCGGTGGAGGTGAGCGGGAGCCCGTCCGGCAGGCTGGCGGTGCGGGTCCGTAACACACGACCGCCGCCGGTTTCCGGTACGGGCGGAAACGAGAGCGGGGGCGAAGGCGGCGGGCAGGGACTGATCGGGCTGGCCGAACGGGCCCGGCTGGCGGGCGGCGAGCTGACGGCCGGTCCCGCCGACGGCGGATTCCTGGTCCACGCCTGGCTCCCCTGGCCCACGACGGGCACCGTGTCCGCCGCACCCAGGAGGTCCGGCGGCGACGAAGGGGGGATGAGGTGATCCGCGTCCTGCTGGTCGACGACGACGCGATCGTAAGGGCCGGGCTGCGCCTGATGCTGGGTGGCGCCCCGGACATCGAGATCGTCGCGGAGGCCGCCGACGGGGCCGAGGTGCCCGATCTGGTCACCGCGTACGAGCCCGACCTGGTGCTGATGGACATCCGGATGCCGGGCGTCGACGGGCTGGCCGCCACCGAGAGGCTCCGGGCCCGGCCCGGCGCCCCGGAGGTGCTGGTCCTGACCACCTTCCACACCGACGCGCACGTGCTGCGGGCGCTGCGCGCCGGCGCGGCCGGGTTCCTGCTCAAGGACACTCCGCCGCAGGACATCGTCACGGCCATCCGGACGGTGGTCGCCGGAGATCCGGCGCTCTCCCCCGCCGTCACCCGCAGGCTCATCGAGCAGGTGGCGGACGGCTCCGGGCAGGACGACCGGGCCGCCGCCGCCCGCGCCCGGCTGGCGTTGCTGGCCGAACGGGAGCGGGAGGTGGCTCTGGCGGTCGGGCGCGGCCGTTCCAACGCGGAGATCGCACGGGAGCTGCATCTGGCGCTGCCGACGGTGAAGACGCACGTGTCGCGGATCCTGACCCGGCTGGACCTCAACAACCGGGTCCAGATCGCCCTGCTGGTCCACGACGCGAGCGCGCCGGAGCGCCGGTAGGACCGTCGGCGTGCCGTACGACCCGTGACCGGCCGGGATCCCCTGCGATCGATCAGCGGGCCAAGCGTTCGTTATTGTACGATTTCGGGCCAGTGACAAGATGATCATTGGATCGTACGGGGGAATTAACGATGTATGAGGCCGTATTGACGTTGGCAGGTCCCGCGCGTGCCGCGGGTGCCGTCGTCGGGAGATTACTTTTCATCGCCATGGTGGTCGTCATCATTGTCTTCGCTGTGCGATGGATACGCAGACGGCGCTGACCGCACACGCGAAGAAGCCCCGCCGTTCCGAAGAGCGGCGGGGCCTCCGTGTCCCGCGGGGCGGGTCAGCTGCAGCATCCCCAGGGGAGGGGCAGGGCCAGCGTACGGCGACGCATGGGTCGTAGGTAGCGATTCGATCGCATGACGTGAAGATCGGCTTTCGGCACGGTCCACTTGCGGAGTGACCTTGCAGAGTGACCACAAAACCATCCAAACCTTTCTGGATTTAGATATTAAAGACGCCGCCACCCTGATTATGATCGCGGGTTCAACCAGCTTGGACTGCCTACCCCATTCAAATCTTCCCGGTGGTTCTTGGTGGTCATTGCTGCCGTAATGATCCTTGGCGGTCGTGTGGGCCTCTGGCGGCACGAGAAAACCGAACGAGAGATCTTCGGTGAATAAAGCGCCGCCGCCCGTCTTCGCCGCCTCGTCCGCCTCGTCAGCCACGCGGTGAGTGAAGCGGCCGAGGTGATGGACGAACTCCGCCGTGATCTCGAAGCTCAACAAGCCGCTCGGGAGATGCTCCTTGCCCAGCCTGAAGAGCAGCAGTACGACGCCGTCGACCAGGAGCAGGCCGAGAAGGTTCGGCGGATTCTTATCGGTGCCAGCCAGGGGGAAGCAGCTCGCCAGCGCCATCAAAACTGGATGTTTCTCCTCATACAACGCCGTTGACCTGACCGATGAGGTCATCGCCGAGTGGGACGCGTGGCTCAAGGCTGAAGGTCATCTGCAGCGGCTTCCGAACGCATGAAGCGCCCCGCCTGCCCTCCGCGAGGAGGAGCGGGGCGCTCACGCGTTCAGGTCGGGCGAAATAACCCTAACAAACGCACCATCCGCCCGAAATATGGAGAATTGATATCTCCTCAGGCCCGGTAGCCGATGCTCAGCTGAAGGTGTTCTCCTTCCCATATGTGAGGAGTCACCCATGACGAAGGTCCGCCGACTGCACTCCGCCGTACTCGCCGTGGCGCTGGGCGCCGGCATCCTGGCCGGTACCGCACCCGCCCTCGCCGCCACCCAGACCAGCACGGCCGTGGCCGCCGGGATGTGGCCGGCACAGGACTGGTACCTGCAGGGTCCCTACCAGACCCTGGCCGCCTGCGACCTCGCCTACGAGGACGCCGCGCAGACCGGTTACTACACCGGGCTCGTCTACTGCCACTGGTTCCGCGGGGGTGGCCCTTGGCTGCCGGGCTTCTACTACGAGGTGTACATCCCCTGAGCTTCACCAGGTGTGCCGGGCGAGCCCCGGCCGCCGGTGCGACTCGAGCCTTGGCGGCCTTCCGCGGGCGCATCGGAATCTCGCGGTCGGACATGTTCCCCACGGACGGCACGCGAGCACCGGGCGTTCCTACGATTTGGAGAACACCGGCTCACGCCGAAACACCGCCCGACAGAGAGCTAGACCGACTCCTTGACCAGGTGTGCCACGCACTCCACGTGGTGGGTCATCGGGAACGCGTCGAAAGCCCGCAGATCGGCGAGGCGGTAGCCTCGCTCGGCGAACCAGGCCAGGTCTCGGGCGAGGGTGGCCGGGTCGCAGGAGACGTACACGATCCGGGTCGCCTGGAGGGCGGCCACGTTGTCGACGACGTCGCGGCCCAGGCCCGCCCTGGGCGGGTCGACGACGACCAGGTCCGCGCGCTCGATGCCGAAGCGGTCGAGGGCGTTCTCCACGCGTCCCCTGGCGAAACGGGCCTGGGGCAGGTCGCGGAGGTTGCGCTCGGCGTCGCGGACGGCCACGGACTCGGACTCGACGCCGAACACCGCGCCCTCGGGACCGACCGCCTGGGCCAGCCCGGCGGCGAACAGGCCGACGCCGCAGTACAGGTCGAGGGCCCACTCGCCCGGCCGCGGGGCGGCGAACTCCAGGACGGCGTCGAGCAGGGTGGCGGCGGCGCCGGGGTGCACCTGCCAGAAGCCGCTGCCGGTGACCTGGAAGTCGCGGTCGGCGACGCGCTCGACGAGGTGGTTGCGGCCGTGGACGACGCGGCTGCGGCCCTTGCCCTCGTCGACGAAGACGGCCACGCTCGTGTCGAGGTCGGGTACGGCCACCGTGCGCCGGGGCTTGGGAGCGACCACGACCGCCTGGTCACCGGTAGTGGAGGCGATGACCTCCACCGAGGAGGCGTTGCGCCAGTTCATGACCTCGGCGCCGACGTTCTCCACCTCGGGGTGGGCGATCAGGCAGGCGTCCACCGGCTCGACGTCGTGGGAGCGGTGGCGGCGCAGGCCCAGCCCTCCCTCGCGGTCGACGGCGAACTGGACCCGGGTACGCCAGCCGAGCCCGTCCGGGGCCCCGGGGACCTCCTCGACGGTGCCCTTCCAGTCGATCGAGGCCAGGCGCTTGAGCTGCTCGGCCACCACGTCGGCCTTCAGGCGGCGCTGGGCGTCGAGGGAGGCGTGCTGCCAGTCGCAGCCGCCGCAGCGGCCGGGGCCCGCGAACGGGCACGGCGGGGTCACCCGGTCGGCGGAGGGCTCCAGGATCTCGACCGCGTCGGCCCGCAGGAACCGGGAGGTCTCCTCGGTGACCTCGGCGACGACGCGCTCGCCGGGCAGCGCGTGCCGTACGAAGACGACCCGGCCGTCATGGCGGGCGACACACCAGCCACCGTGCGCAACCGGTCCCACCGTCAGTTCGATCGCCATGGCCGTCGCCCCCAAGATAAATCCGTCGTCGGTCGAGCCTCCTCGCGTCAGGAGCGCATACGAAAGGTTATGCCTTGACGTCGTCGTTCCGTGCCGCCTCCTGGCGCGGACGGCGTACGGCGCCCGGCGCGAAGGGCTCGGGGCGGCCCTTGAGCCGGTCGGAGGAGTGCAGCTGCCAGGGCACGCTGATGACCATCACGCCTGGCTGGAACAGCAGGCGGCCCTTCAGGCGCAGCGCGCTCTGGTTGTGCAGGATGTGCTCCCACCAGTGGCCGACGACATATTCGGGAATGTAGACGCTCACCACGTCCCGGGGGGAACGGCGGCGCAGCGACTTGACGTACTCCAGGATCGGCCGGGTGATCTCGCGGTACGGCGAGTCGAGCATCTTCAGCGGCACCGGGATGCCGCGCCGCTCCCACTCCTCCTGCAGCGCCCTGGCCTCCGGGCCCTCCACGCCCACGGTGATCGCCTCCAGTGTGGAGGGACGGGTGGCGCGGGCGTAGGCGAGGGCGCGCAGGGTCGGCTTGTGGATCTTGGAGACCAGGACGATGGCGTGGTTGCGCGCGGGCAGCATCGACTCGTCCACCTGGGAGTCCTCGGCCACGGCGAGCTCGGCCGCCACGTTCTCGTAGTGGCGGTGGATGCCCTTCATCATCAGGAACAGCACCGGCATCGCCACGCAGACGATCCACGCCCCGTGGGTGAACTTGGTGACCAGCACCACCACCAGCACCACGCCGGTCATGACGCCGCCGAAGAAGTTGATGGTCCGCGAGCGGTACATCTGGTGCCGGACCTTCGGGTCGCTCTCGGTTCTCAGGTGCCGGGTCCAGTGCCTGACCATGCCGATCTGGCTCAGCGTGAACGACACGAAGACGCCCACGATGTAGAGGTTGAGCAGGCGGCTCACGTCGGCGTCGAAGCCCCACAGCAGCAGGCAGGCCCCGGCGGCGAGGATCACGATGCCGTTGGAGAAGGCGAGCCGGTCGCCCCGGGTGTGCAGCTGGCGGGGCAGGTAGCGGTCCTGGGCCAGGATCGAGCCGAGCACCGGAAAGCCGTTGAAGGCGGTGTTGGCGGCCAGGAACAGGATCAGCGCGGTGACGGAGGCGATGACGAAGAAGGGGAGCGAGCCATTCCCGAAGACCGCGTCGGCCACCTGGGCGATGATCGGCTGCTGGTAGTAGTCGGGCCCCGCGGGCCTGCCGTCGATCAGGACGTCACGGTAGGCGACGGCGGGGTCGGCGACCTTGACGCCCGAGGCCAGGCCGAGGGTGATGATGCCGACGAACATGGTCACCGAGACCAGGCCCATCATCAGCAGGGTGTTCGCGGCGTTCCTGCTCTTGGGCTTGCGGAAGGCGGGCACGCCGTTGCTGATCGCCTCGACGCCGGTGAGCGCGGCGCAGCCGGAGGAGAACGCGCGCAGGATCAGGAAGGCCGCCGCGAAGGAGGTCAGGTTGGACTGCTCGGCGATGATCTCGTACCCGGCGGTGGGGGCGCGCAGCTCGTCGCCGAGGACGAGGACGCGGAAGCCACCCCACGCGACCAGGCCGAGGACGGCGAACATGAAGGCGTAGGTGGGGACCGCGAAGGCCGCGCCCGACTCGCGGATGCCGCGCAGGTTCACCAGCGTCAGCAGCACGACGATCACGATCGCGACCAGCGGCTTGTGCTCGGCGACGTACGGGATGGTGGCGCCCACGTAGTCGACGCCGTTGGCGACCGACACCGCGACGGTCAGCACGTAGTCGACCATCAGGGCGCTGGCGACGGTCAGACCGGCGTTCGGGCCGAGGTTGACGGTGGCGACCTCGTAGTCGCCGCCCCCGCTGGGGTAGGCGTGCACGTTCTGCCGGTACGACGCCACGACGGTGAGCATCACCACGACGACGGCGACGGCGACCCAGGGGCTGAAGTGGTAGAAGGAGACTCCCGCGAGCGAGAGGATGACCAGGATCTCCTGCGGGGCGTAGGCCACGGAGGAAAGGGCGTCACTCGCGAAAACGGGCAGCGCGATGCGCTTGGGGAGCAGCTGCTCATGCAACTGCGTACTGCGCAGCGCCCGCCCGATGAAAAGGCGTTTGACAAGGTCCGTCACCTTCGACACGTCTGCAGATGCTAGCCGTTATTACTTGGCCCCACTCACGCGGCACTCCCGGGGCGGTCCATACTGGCTGAATACATCGGGAACAAGATCCGCCTCACAGCGACCGGCGGGGGAGCATGCATATCGTGATCATGGGGTGTGGCCGGGTTGGTTCGACCCTGGCGCACATCCTTGAGGACAGCGGCCACTCGGTCGCGATCATCGACCGTGACCCGCAGGCGTTCCGCCGCCTGCGGGCGGGTTTCAGGGGTCGCAGGGTGACCGGGATCGGCTTCGACCGGGACGTCCTGGAAGAGGCCGGCATCGAGGCCGCGGGCGCCTACGTGGCGGTGAGCAGCGGCGACAACTCGAACATCATCTCCGCCAGGGTCGCCCGCGAGACGTTCGGCGTGGACAACGTCGTGGCCAGGATCTACGACTCCCGGCGCGCCGAGGTCTACCAGCGGCTGGGCATCCCCACCGTGGCCACGGTCCGCTGGACCGCCGACCAGATCCTGCGCCGCGTCCTGCCCGAGGGCGCCGAGCCGCTCTGGCGCGACCCCAGCGGGTGCGTGGTGCTGGCGGAGGTGGCCTACCACCCCGGCTGGATCGGCACCCCGACGAGGGACCTGGAGGCGGCGGCGAGCACCCGCCTGGCGTTCATCAACCGGATCGGCGACACCCTGCTGCCCAGGAACGACTCGGTGGTGCAGGAGGGCGACGTGCTGCACGTCATGGCGGTCGAGGCCGACATGGACCGCATCAACAAGGTGCTGTCCGGGGCGCCGGAGGAGGAGCACTGATGCGCGTCACCATCGCCGGCGCGGGAGCGGTCGGCCGGTCGATCGCCGCCGAGCTCCTGGAGAACGGCCACGAGGTCCTGCTCGTCGACATCGACCCCAAGGCCATCAAGATCGATACCGTGCCCCGGGCGGAGTGGCTGCTCGCCGACGCCTGCGAGATCTCCTCGCTGGACGAGGCTGGCCTGGCCGACTGCCACGTGGTCGTCGCCGCCAGCGGCGACGACAAGGTCAACCTCGTGGTGTCGCTGCTCGCCAAGACGGAGTACGGCGTGCCGCGCGTGGTCGCCAGGATCAACCACCCCAAGAACGAGTGGCTGTTCAACGAGTCGTGGGGCGTCGACGTGGCCGTCTCGACCCCGCGCCTGCTGAGCGCGCTGGTCGAGGAGGCGGTCAGTGTCGGCGACCTGGTACGGCTGATGACCTTCCGCCAGGGCCAGGCCAACCTGGTCGAGCTCACCCTGCCCGAGGACGCGCCGGTCGTCGGCCAGCGCGCGGGCTCGGTGCCGTGGCCCAACGACACCGCCCTGGTCGCGATCCTGCGCGAGGGCCGGGTGCTGGTGCCCACCGCCGACGACCCGCTGGAGGCCGGTGACGAGCTGATGTTCGTGGCCAGCCAGGAGGTCGAGGAGGAGCTGGCCGAGCTCCTGTCCCCGCACCGCACGCCCCACTGAGCCGGGTTCCCTCCCGTTTCTTCCCTCGCCGGGTCGGCGAGGGAGGGGATGGGAGGGCCGCGTACGGAAAAGCCCTCCGCGAGGGCGGAGGGTCCCCGGAACCGGGCCGCGCGTGCCAGTGGCCGCGGGACCCGCGGCTGCCCGGAGACGGCGAGCCTCAGGTGCCGGGCCGCGGGTCCCGGCTTCCCGGAGAGCGAATCCCGGAACAGGGCCGCACGTACTACAGGCCGCGAATCCCGGCTTCCCGGAAACGGCGGGCCTCAGGACTCACGACCGGGCCGCGCGTGTCACGGGTCCCGGCCTCCTGGGACAGCGGGTCCCGGAACCGGGCCCGCCGGTCAGGAGACCGCGGGCCGCACCGGGGTCCTGCCGCGGGCCAGGAGCCACACCATGGCGGCGAGCGCCGCGACCTGGAGCGGCCAGCCCATCGCGATCTTGAGAATGCCCAGCTCGGCGACCGCGTCGTCCCGCCCGATCAGGTAGACGGGGAGCTGCACCGCCACCCGGACCACGCACGGGATCATCAGCAGCCAGGTGAGCCTGGTGCACAGCTTCACCACGGCCGGATCCGCGCGCCACGCGGTCGGGTCGCCGGTGACGGACCCGATGAGGAAGCCCACCACCGGCCATCGGGTGACGATCGACAGCAGCATCACCACGGAGTAACCGGCGTTGTAGAGGATGCCCGGCAGGAAGACGTCCTCCGCCTGGCCGGTACGGGAGGCGAAGAACGCGCCGATGCCGATGCCGATCAGGCTGTTGATCACGAACTGCGGCGTCGAGCGCTGCAGCAGCCGCACGACGAGCAGCAGCACCGCGGCCGAGATGCTGACGATCAGGGACTGCTTCAGGTCCGAGGTGGTGATCCACATGCCGGTGAAGGCGATGGTGGGCACGGCGGCCTCGATGACGCCCCGCACTCCGCCGAAGGCCTTGGCAAGCTGGCTGCGGATCGCGGCCTCGACCGTGTCGTGCGCGGCGGTCTCGCCGGTGGTGGTCATCTTCTCGCTCACCGTCTCGTGATCGTCAATCACTCACGCACCGCCCGCAGGGCGCAGCTCGTATCTCGGATTGAACATGACTTTGCGGCCATCCTGCACGCTGACGAGCCCTTCCGCCAGCACCAGGCGCCCCGGCTCGATGCCCGCGATCTTCCTGCGGCCCAGCCATATCAGGTCGATCACATCGGAACCATCGTAAAGCTCCGCCTCCAGCGCCGGAGCGCCCCCGCGAGGACGCAGCGTCACCGTCCGCAGGGTTCCGGTCACACAGAAGCGTCGGCGCGCGCCACACGAGACGATGGGTGTGGCGCCGTGACGATCGAGGTCCTGCTGGAGCTCGTCGGCCTCCAGTTCGGCCTGACCGGCGGTCAACCGGCGGAAGAACCCCCGCAAACCGCCCTGTTTATCCGGCTCCTGAGAACCCACGGACCTCTCCTTCACACACGAGTCGAACCAGCGTACGCGATCCGGCCCGTCAGCGAATCTCGGCGATTTCCGGTCCCCGGTCGAACGGGTTGAGATCGGGCACCTCGCCTCCGGCGGCCTGCTGTTCCGCGGCCTGCCTGGCCTCGGGCGGCAGCCGGAGCTCGATCGCCTCCTTGGGGGCCATCGGCTCGTCGCCGCGTACCACGACTATGTCCCGGACGACACCCTCCAGTGTCGCGGCGACCCCGGCGTCCTCGGCGGCCTTGCCGCTGATCACCGCGCGCAGGAACCAGCGCGGCCCGTCCACCCCGATGTAGCGGACCGGCTGCTCGCCGCCCTCCGCGGGGATCCTGGCGGCCAGCTCGACGCCGAACTCGCCCTCCCGCTCCTCGGCGGTGCCTCCGGCGCCCTTGACCCCCTCGGCCAGCTCGGCCCTGACCTCGTCCCAGATCCCGCTCCGCTTGGGCGCCGCGAAGGCGTGCACCTGCAGGGCGCTCCCCTCGAACAGGACCACGGCGCCGACGATCTGCTCGCCGGCCAGGTTGAGCTGCACCTCGAAGCCGGGGTCGACCGGCAGGCGCATGCCCCCGAGGTCGACCCGCTCCCGCTCGGGATGGGCCTCGTCGGCGTCCCACGGCCCCGACTCCCGCGACGGGACCCGCTCGACCTCTTCCACCACGGCCTTGGCGGCCGGGGACTTCTCACGACGGCTGCGTCCGAACACTTTCCTCACGCTCCTTGAAGATTCACTGGTCACTCGCCCCCCGCCGGGCACTGCGGCGGGTGGCCCTGCGGGCCGGAGGCGCGCCCCGGCCCCCGATCACCGCCGGGGTCACTCCCTGTCAGCGGCCGGTGGACCCGAACCCGCCGGCGCCTCGCGCCGAACCCGGCAACCGGTCCACCTCGTGGAACGCCGCCTTCTCCACCTTCTGGATCACCAGCTGCGCGATGCGGTCCCCCCTGCTCAACCGTACGGCGCTCTTGGCGTCGGTGTTGATCAGCGTCACCCTGATCTCGCCCCGGTATCCCGCGTCGACGGTGCCGGGCGCGTTGACGAGCGTCACGCCGTGCCGGGCGGCCAGGCCCGAGCGCGGGTGGACGAACGCGGCGTACCCGTCGGGCAGGGCGATCGCCAGCCCGGTGCCGACCACGGCCCGCTCTCCGGGGAGGAGCTCGACGTCCTCGGCGGCGTGCAGATCCGCGCCCGCGTCGCCCGGGTGGGCGTACGAGGGCGGCGGCAGGTCGGCGTCGAGCCGGTGGATCAACACCTCGACGGTGTGGGTCACGGGTTCACCTCGTACTCGTGGTGCTCGTCGGTGATCTTCTGGATGTCGCCGTGTTTGGCGAAGTGCTCCATGCCCACCTCGATGAAGAGCGCTGCGGCCCGCACGGCGACCGGGCCGTCCGGGGAACCGATCCGGCCCTCAGCCTCAAGGTACGCCTTCCTGCCGGACATGCCGTTGCACCAGGCGCGCAGATGCAGGACGGTGCCGACCGGGACCGGCGCGAGATAGTCGGTCTCCAGCCGTGCGGTGACGTAGGGGCGCTGGAAGAGCCACACGGACATGCCGATGACCTCGTCCATCGCCGCGGCGAGCACGCCGCCGTGCGCCAGGCCGGGGGCGCCCTGGTGGGTCTCCTCCACGGTGAACTCGGCGACCACCGTGATCCCGTCGGGGGTGAGGGCGGTCAGGCGCAGGCCGTTCGGGTGGGCGTCACCGCAGCCGAAGCAGCCGCTGTAGTGGGGGCCGAGCGGGGTGCCGGGGGCGGGCGCGCCGGGGAGCGGGCTCGGCCGGGTCGCGTCCGGCGGGGGGTCGGTCAGGGCGGAACGGGTCACGGGGCAGAACGTTACCCCCTGGGCTGCGGTGATTCCTCATTCACCGGCTTTCCCGCCGCACCGGCCGGTCCGGGCTCGCCGGGGCCGGTGTCCGGAGCAGCGGGGTCGCGAGGCTCGCCGGGATCGGGCCCGCCCGGGTCGGGGGGATGCGGTGGGGCCGGTGGCAGGGCCCGATGGGTGTCACCCCTGAGCTCCGGCAGCGCACGGTAGATCACCGCGGCCACCGGCACCGCCACGGCGGCCCCGGCGATGCCCGCCAGGATGCCGCCCACCGCCAGCACCAGGATGATCGCCAGCGGGTGGAAGTGCAGCACCCTGCCGACGATCAGCGGCTGGAGCACGTGGTTCTCCAGCTGCTGCTCCACCAGCAGGATGCCGAGGAAGATCAGCGCGTAGATCGGGCCCTTGGCGCCGAGGGTGACCAGGGTGGCCACGGCACCGGCGAAGAAGATGCCGACGATGGGGATGAAGCTGGCCAGGAAGATCATCACCGCGAGCGGCGCCCAGAGCGGCACGCCCATCCCCGCGAGCACGATGCCCATGATCACGCCGTGCACCGCGGCCACCGCGACCGTGCCCTGCACGTAGTGCGAGAGCGTCACCCAGGCGGCCCGGCCGGCCCGGTCGACACGGGGCGCGACCCCGCCGAAGCCCTTCAGGAACCACGACCAGATCCGGTCGCCGTCCTTGAGCAGGAAGAACGTCACGAACAGCAGCAACACGATGGAGGCCAGCACCTCCAGCGCCACCGTGGCGCCGGTGAGGACCGTCTGGGTGATCTGGTTGCGCTGGGTGGTGATCTGCTTGCCGATCTCGTCGACCCAGCTGGTGATCTGGGTCGGCTGCAGGTGCAGGGGGCCGGTGTAGAGCCAGTTCTCCACGGTCTTGGCCGTCTCGCGCACCTGGTCGACGAGGCCGGGGAACTCGTCGTTGGCGCGCACCCCGATGATCCAGCCGGTGCCGCCGAGCACGGTGAGCGCGATGATCATCGTGAGCCAGGTGGCGTAGATGGGCCGCATGCCCATCTTGCCGAACCGCCGGGTGAGCGGGAACAGCAGCGCGGTCAGCAGCAGCGCGACGGCCACCGGCAGCACCACGATGCGCAGCGTCGCGATGAACTGGGCGAAGTAGAAGACCGCCCAGCCGATGATGATCAGGCAGAGGCTCCACATCGCGATGCGCAGCAACGTACGAGGCACCAGGCTGGTCAGGCGTTCCCGATCGGAGATCACGTGTTCAGACTGTCACGCCGCGCAGGGAAATGCGCGGGGGTTGTCGCCGGGACACACGGCCGGGACGCGAAAAGCGGCGGCCCGGCCGGGTGACCGGGCCAACCGGTGTGCGTCAGGGGCCGGCACCCACCCCGTGGAGGCGGACACCGGCCCGGCCGGGGGGCGCCCACCCGTCGGGGTGGGCGCTCGCCCCGACGGGAGTGACGGCCGCCCGCCCGGTCACGGACCGGCGCTCACCCGGCCGAGATCAGCGCTCGTCCGGCGGGCGGGAGATCACCCTGTCTTCGAGGTAGCAGCTGCAGTTGCCACATCCTGGCGGCATGCCTGTCCTCCTCTCACCTTCTGTATTGCTGTCTTGACCGTACGGCAGGATTCCCCGACGGGAAGGACAGATTCGCGTGCGCGCCCGGAGGGGCGTCAGGTGAGGGCGACCTCCACGAGCAGATCCCCCTCGCCCTCGTGGAGCACGAACTCGTCGATGACGCCCGCGCCGCACAGGTCGTCCTGCGCCCGGCGCACCAGGGCGGCCCGCGCGCCGGTGACGGTCAGCCGGGAGACCTCGGCGCGCATGGAGAGGCGGGCGTCGGACTTGGCCTTGCGGACCCGGCCGAGGACGGCGGCCACCACGGGCAGCAGCTCGGGGTCGCCCCCGCGCTCGCGCGCCTCGGGCCAGGCGGCCCGGTGCACCGAGCCCTCACGCCACCAGGACCAGACCTCCTCGGTGACGAAGGGCAGGAAGGGGGCGAACAGCCGGAGCATGACGTCGAGCGCCTCGCGCAGCGCCGCGTGCGCCGAACGCGCCGCCGCGCTCGCCTCCCCCGTACTGCTGGCGTCGTCGTAGGCCCTGGCCTTGACCAGCTCCAGGTAGTCGTCGCAGAACTCCCAGAAGAACCGCTCGGTCCGCTCCAGCGCGCGGGTGTAGTCGTAGCCCTCGAACGCCTCGGTGGCCTCGTGGACCACCTCCGACAGCCGGGCCAGCATCGACAGGTCGATCGGCTCGGTGACCTCCCCGCCCCCCTCGCCCAGGCCCAGGACGAACCTGGAGGCGTTCAGGATCTTGATGGCCAGACGGCGGCCGACCTTGATCTGGCCGGTGTCGAACGCCGTGTCGGTGCCGGGACGGCCGTTGGCCGCCCAGTAGCGGACCGCGTCGGAGCCGTACTGCTCCAGCAGGCCGAGCGGGGTGACCACGTTGCCCTGGGACTTGGACATCTTCTTGCGGTCGGGGTCGAGGATCCACCCGGAGATCGCGACGTCGCTCCAGGGCAGGGTGCCCCCCTCCAGGTGGGCGCGGACCACGGTGGAGAACAGCCAGGTACGGATGATCTCGTGGGCCTGCGGGCGCAGGTTCATCGGGTAGACCCGCTCGAACAGGTCCTGGTCGCGCTCCCAGCCCCCGGCGATCTGCGGCGTCAGCGAGGAGGTGGCCCAGGTGTCCATGACGTCCGGGTCTGCGATGAAACCGAACGCCTTGCCGCGCTGGTCCTCGGTGTAGCCGGGCGGGACGTCGGCGGACGGGTCGATCGGCAGCGCGGACTCCGGCGGCGCGATCGGCGCGGAGCGGTCGGGCTCGCCCTCGCCGTCCAGGGGGTACCACACCGGGATGGGCACGCCGAAGAACCGCTGCCGGGAGATCAGCCAGTCGCCCGCCAGGCCCTGCACCCAGCTGTCGTAGCGGACCCGCATGTGCGGCGGGTGCCAGGACAGCTCCGCGCCGCGCGTCAGGAGCGCGTCGCGCAGGGCCAGATCGCGCCCGCCGTTGCGGATGTACCACTGGCGGGTGGTGACGATCTCCAGGGGCCGGTCGCCCTTCTCGTAGAACTTCACCGCGCGCCTCACGGGCCGGGGCTCACCCTCCATGTCGCCCGACGCGCGCAGCAGCTCCACGATCCGCTCGCGGGCGCCGTGCACGGTCCTGCCCGCCAGCTCCGCGTACGGCTCCCGGGGCACGTCCCCGGGGGCGTCCGGCAGCAGCCTGCCGTCCCAGCCGATGACGGCGCGGGTGGGCAGGTCGAGCTCGCGCCACCAGACGACGTCGGTGACGTCGCCGAAGGTGCAGATCATCGCGATGCCCGAGCCCTTGTCCGGCTCGGCCAGGTGGTGGGCGAGCACCGGCACCTCGACGCCGAACAGCGGCGTCCTGACCGTGGTGCCGAACAGCGGCCGGTAGCGTTCGTCGTCCGGGTGGGCGACGAGCGCGACGCAGGCGGGCAGCAGCTCGGGGCGGGTCGTCTCGATCCAGACCCGGTCGCCGAACCCCCTGGCCCGCTGCTCCTCCGACAGGCTGAAGCCCAGCCGGTGGAAGGCGCCGGGCCACTCGCGGTCCTCCAGCTCGGCCTGGGCGACGGCGGTGCGGAAGGTGACGTCCCACAGGGTGGGCGCCTGCGCGACGTACGCCTCCCCCCTGGCCAGGTTGCGCAGGAAGGCGCGCTGGGAGGCGGCCCGCGCGGCGTCGCCGATGGTGGCGTACGTCAGCGACCAGTCGACCGACAGGCCCAGGCGGCGCCAGAGCTCCTCGAACGCCTTCTCGTCCTCGACGGTGAGCCGCTCGCACAGCTCGATGAAGTTTCCGCGCGAGATCGGGATCTGCCGCTTGGGGTCGGGCCTGGCCGGGGGCTCGAACGAGGGGTCGTGGGCGATGGAGGGGTCGCAGCGCACGCCGAAGTGGTTCTGCACCCGGCGCTCGGTGGGCAGGCCGTTGTCGTCCCAGCCCATGGGGTAGAAGACCTCGCGCCCGCGCATGCGCTGGAAGCGGGCGACGGTGTCGGTGTGGGTGTAGGAGAAGACGTGGCCGACGTGGAGGGAACCGGAGACGGTCGGTGGCGGGGTGTCGATCGAGTAGATCTCCTCGCGCGTGCGCGACCTGTCGAAACGGTAGGTCCCCTCGGTCTCCCAGCGGCCCGACCATACGGCTTCCAGGCCATCGAGAGTCGGTTTCTCGGGCATGGGCGCAGGGCGCGGTCGCTGTTGTGTCATGCCTCCCTATGGTATGGCTTCACGCGATGCGACGCTCGGGGAGACTAGTGTTCTTGGGGCGAACCGCGAACGGGAGGACCACATGGCCGACAAGAACGAGAAACAGGACATGGCGTGGAAGGCCATCGGCGGCCTCCTGGGCCTCGCCACCGCGTGGGGGGCGAAGAAGGCCATCGGCTTCGCCTGGGAGAAGACCACCGGCAGGAAGCCGCCCGTCGACAACGAGTCCCTGGAGATCAGCCTCGGCGAGGCGATCGGCTACGCCGTGGTGATGGGGGTCGGCATGCAGGTGACGCAGATCGTGGTCGCCCGCACCGCCAGAAAGCGCTACAACGCGTGGAAGGCCGTGAAGGACGCGGCCAGGGACGTCACCACCTGAGCCACCTAGAACCACCTAGCCCCGCCACCGGGCTCGTCCGCGGTGCCCCGGCGCTCACGGGCGATCCCGGTCGTACGGGTGACGTGGGGGCCGGACTCCCCCGGACCGCCCCGGCGGGCGGCACCGGGGGCACCGGGGCGGTCCGGGGCATCGGTGTCAGGAGGACTCTGGGGAACCCGGGGACTCCGGGGCACCTGAGGGCCCCGGGGAAGCCGGGGACTCCAAAGAACCCGGGGACTCCGGAGAACCCGAGGCGCCCGAGGCACCATGGGCGCCCGAGGAACCCGAGGACTCCAGTGAGTTGAGAAACTCCTTGGCCCAGCGGTCCACGTCGTAGGTGGACACCCTGCGGCGCAGCGACCGCATCCGGCGTGACAGGTCGTGCGGGGTGGCCCGCATCGCGGTCAGCATCGCCCGCTTGAGGCCGTCGACGTCGTAGGGGTTGACCATGAACGCCTGGCGCAGCTCGTCGGCGGCCCCGGCGAACTCGCTGAGCACCAGCGCGCCGCGCAGGTCGTTGCGGCAGGCGATGTACTCCTTGGCGACCAGGTTCATCCCGTCGCGCAGCGGCGTCACCACCATCACGTCCGCCGCGAGATAGAGCGCGGCGAGCTCGTCCCTGCCGTACGACTGGTGCATGTACTGCACGGGTTGCTGGCCGAGCTCCCCCCGCTCGCCGTTGATCCGGCCGACCTGGAGCTCGATCGAGTCGCGCAGCCGCATGTACTCCTCGACGCGTTCCCTGCTCGGCGTGGCGATCTGCACGAACGCCGCCTCGCCCGGCTTGATCGCCCCCTCGGAGAGCAGCTCGCCGAACGCCTTCAGCCGCTGGCCGATGCCCTTGGTGTAGTCGAGCCGGTCGACGCCGAGCAGCACGCACTCGGGATCACCCAGCTCCGCGCGGATCTCCCTGGCCCTGGAGATGATGTGCGGCTCCCTGACCAGGGAGTCGAGCTCGCCGAAGTCGACGGAGATGGGGAACGCCCCGGCGCGCACCACCCGGTCCCCCACGTAGATCTCGTGCTTGTGGTGCTGGAGGCCGAGCAGGCGGCGGCAGAGCCGGATGAAGTTGGACGCGCCGCCGGGGCGCTGGAACCCCACCATGTCCGCGCCGAGCAGGCCCTCGACGATCTCGCGCCGCCACGGCAGCTGGGAGAACAGCTCGACCGGCGGGAAGGGGATGTGCAGGAAGAAGCCGATGCGCAGGTCGGGGCGGAGCTTGCGCAGCATGGCCGGGACCAGCTGGAGCTGGTAGTCCTGGATCCACACGACGGCGTTCTCCGCGGCCTCCTCCGCGGCGGCCTCGGCGAAGCGCTCGTTGACGGTGCGGTAGGCCTCCCAGGCGACCCGGGAGTAGATGGGAGCGGCGACCACGTCATGGTAGAGCGGCCAGAGGGTGGCGTTGGAGAAGCCCTCGTAGTAGAGCTCGACCTCGGACTCCGACAGCGGGACGGGGACGAGCTGCATCCCGTCGTGTTCGAAGGGGTCCAGGTTCTCCTCCGGGGCGCCGTGCCAGCCGACCCAGGCCCCCTCCCTGCGCTGCAGGACGGGGGCGATCGCGGTGACGAGGCCGCCGGGGCTACGCCGCCACATGTCCTCCCCGACTCGGTCGACGGGGAGACGGTTGGCGACGATCACAAATGCGCTGCGGCCCAGCACAAATTCCTCCAGGTAGTCGGGGGCTTACTGAATTAACTACCCGTTCGAGAGGTTTCTATGACTTCCCAGGTGGAAGGGCGCGGTGGACCCTCAGATCGGCCCGTACGACCTCGCCGAGCTTCTTGGTGGCGGCGCGGTTGAGGAACCCTCCGGCCACGGCGCCCGTGAGGAACGGGCCGAAGGTGGTGAGGTGGCGCCCGAGGGTGCGCATCAGCCTGTTGCGCAGGGCGGTCTTGGCCGCGGTGCCCAGGGCGACGGTCATCGTGCCGGGGGCCATGGGGTCGACGCCGCGCTGCTTGGACCAGGCCATCGCGAAGGCCATCGCCCGCTGGGAGCCGGTGCCCGGCACCTGGATGCCGTACACCTCGTGGAGCTCGGCGATGAGCTTGACCTCGATCGCGGCCACGACGAGGGTCTCGGCCACCAGCTGGGCGGGGGCGGAGAGCAGGAGGGGAGGCGCGGCGAACTCGGCGGCGGCGACGGCTCCGCCGATGGCCCCGACGGTCATGGTCCCCTTGGTCGCGGCGCGTACCAGGTCGTCGGCGAGCGCCTCGGAGGTGAGGCCGTGGTGGTGCTCGGAGAGGGTCTGCAGGTCGCGGATGGGGATGCGGGGCGCCACGGCCATGAACACGTCGGTCAGCCAGCGGCCCCGGCCCTCTCCCGACGCCTTGGCCCGCTTGGCCCCTCGCGCCAGTGATGCCGTGAGACGGCCGAGCAGCCGTCGCCGCTCGGCCCCGTCCATGTCGCCCGGCTCGGTGAGCCTGCCGACGATCTCAGCCGTTTCCCGGTCGGAGTCGCCGTCCGGAGCCACCTCGTGACCGGGAGCGGCGACCTTACGGTCGGGGGTGCCGTCCACGGCCGTTCCGTGATCAGACCCGGTGTCCGCGGTCGCCTTGTGATCGGGACCGCCGTCCGAGGCTGTTTCGTGATCAGATCCGGTGTCCGCGGTCGCCTTGTGATCGGGAGCACCGTCCGCGGTCACCTTACGGTCGGGGGTGCCGTCCGCGGTCACCTTGTGGTCGGAACCGTCGTCCGAGGCCACTTGGTGATCAGGTTTGTGATCAGGCGCGCCGTCCGACTCCTCGGCCGTGGAGTCGTCCGGCGCGGCACCGGTCTGCCTGTTCTCTGACGTCATGTCTCGGAACCTCCTCAAGGCTGTCCTGAGGCCCTACCCATACTTGGAAGAGCACACCTCGGACAGGCCATCGGAATCATCTCAAGCCGCGCATTCCCGACAGATCTGCTGGCCGTTCTTCTCAACGGCGAGTTGACTGCGGTGGTGCACCAGGAAGCAGCGCGCGCAGGTGAACTCGTCGGCCTGACGAGGAATCACCCGGAGCGAGAGCTCCTCATTGGACAGGTCCGCGCCCGGCAGTTCGAGCGACTCGGCGAGATCCGTCTCGTCGATGTCGATGCTGCCCGAGGACTTGTCGGTACGGCGGGCCTGCAGTTCCTGAAGACTGTCCTCGCTGAGGTCGTCGTCGGTCTTGCGTGGGCTGTCGTAATCGGTAGCCATCGGTCTGCTCCATCCCCCTCATCTATCTGTCTGCGCTAACTCGCGCGTGTGTAACGTTCGAGAGGCACGACTTGTGCCCGATCCGCCAGAGAGATTCCTGCTTCGGTACCCCGCCGGAATGGTCACTGAACCTCCCTACACGTGAGGGACGTACTGCCAATGGCCACGGTTAGCCAAATATGGCGTAAACCACAGCATCGGCGGCATGCACCACCGTGTTCGACGGCACATCCAACCACATGTACGGCGTGAACGAGACGCCCCCCGCCGGATCAACGTGACTGAAGTCGCACGGTGACCACCAGACCTCCTCCGTCCCTGGGTATGGCGGTCACATTGCCCCCGTGGGCGCGCACGACCGCGCGGACGATGGACAGCCCGAGCCCCGCCCCCTTGTCCGAGTCGACCCGGTCGGCGTTGAGCCGCCGAAACGGCTCGAAAAGGCTGTTCACCTCGTACGCGGGCACATGCGGCCCCGTGTTGGCCACCTGAACAACCAACGCACCCTCCACCATTCCCGTCCTGACCCACAGACGTCCCGAATCGGAGAGATTGTGTTTTATAGCGTTCTCGACCAGGTTGGCCACACACCGCTCAAGGAGCACCGGATCGCCGACGGTCTCGGCCCCGCGAAGCTCGGGGATCACGGTGACCCCGGCCTCCTCGGCCCGCGCGGCGAGCTGGTCGACGACGGTCTCGGCCACGTCCTTCATGTCCACCGGCTTGCGCACGCTCAGCTCGCGCTCGCTGCGGGCCAGCAGCAACAGGCCCTCGATCAGGCGCTCGTTGCGGGCGTTGACCTCCAGGAGCGTGCGGCCCAGCGCCTTCAGGTCACCCGACGCCTCCGGGTCGCCCAGGGCGATCTCCAGGACCGTCCGGTTGATCGTCAGGGGGGTGCGGAGCTCGTGCGAGGCGTTGGCCACGAATCTTCGTTGTGTGTCGAAGGCCACATTGAGCCTGGTGAGCATCGCGTCGAAGGTGTCGGCCAGCTCCTTCAGCTCGTCGTCGGGCCCCTTGAGGTCGATCCGCTCGTGGGCGAGCGTGGTGCCCGACAGCTTGCGGGCCGTGGCGGTCATCTGCTGGATGGGCTTGAGCGCCCGGTCGGCGACGATGTAGCCGATGATGACGGCCAGGATGCCGACCCCCAGCAGGGCCAGCAGCGCGCGGGCCAGCAGTTCCCGCTGCGCCCCGGAGATCGCGGTGTGCTGCTGCCAGAACCACTGCTGCTTGAAGATCGCCGCCGCCTCCGGCCCCACGAGCTCCCTCAGCTCGTCGTACGGGAAGGGCGGCCAGGCCGCGTAGAGCGCCCAGCCCACCATCAGGTAGATCACGGCCATCAGCAGGGCACCGGCCATGAAGAACAGCACGGCGTAGGTGATGGTCAGCCGCCACCGGATGCTGAGCCTGTCCATGATCGACCGCAGCCGGTCCAGCGGGGCCCGCGGGACCGGGGCGGCGCCCACCGGGGGCGGCCCGTCCCACGCGGGCGGGCCGGTCGGCGGCGGGGGCCGCTCACCCGGCTTCCCCTCCCTCTCGGGGGGCCCTGACTCCAGCCGCTCGCTCTTCCAGACGCCCCGCTCGGAGTGCGGACTGATCATCGGGTGGGTCGGCACGGACTCGCGGCTCTCGCCCACCGGGACGAACGTCGGGCGTTCCTCTCCCCCGCCTGCCGGAGCGCTCACAACTTGTACCCGACCCCTGGCACGGTCTCGATCACCTGAGGCTCGCCCAGTTTCTTCCTCAGCGTCATCATGGTGACGCGCACCACGTTGGTGAACGGGTCGATGTTCTCGTCCCAGGCCTTGTCCAGCAGGTCCTCCTGGCTGACGACCGCGCCCTCGGCGCGCATCAGCTCCTCCAGGACCGCGAACTCCTTCTTGGTGAGCGCGATCTCCCCGCCGTCCCTGGTCACCAGCCGCTTGCCCGGGTCCAGGCGGACCCCCGAGCGCTCCAGCACCGGCGGCAGCGCCGGGGCGGAACGACGGCCGAGCGCCCGCACCCGCGCCACCAGCTCGATGAACACGAAGGGCTTGGCCAGGTAGTCGTCGGCGCCCAGCCCCAGCCCCTCCACCTTGTCGTCGACGTCGCCGGACGCGGTCAGCATGAGGATCCTGGACGCGGTACGGGAGGCCACCAGGCGGCGGCAGACCTCGTCACCGTGGACCTTGGGCAGGTCCCGGTCCAGGACGATCACGTCGTAGTCGATGTACCCCGTCCGCTCCAGCGCCCCCGCGCCGTCGTAGGCCACGTCCACGGCCATCGCCTCGCGCCGGAGCCCGGTCGCGATCGCGTCGGCGAGCACCCGCTCATCCTCAACCACAAGCACTCGCACGGCCTATGGCACCTCCCGTCACATTCCCAGAGCAGCCGCTGGGACGGCTCCCCATTGTCCCCTCACCACCTGTAAGCACACGGTAAGGCCCTCACTAGAGCGGGCACTCCGTGTGATGTCGGAAACACACAGGTTTAGTGCCCGGTTCACCCTGGGTACAGCCGGTTCCAGTCTCTGTCGCGGTATCTTCCGTCCCCATGAGCCCGTGAGAAAGAAGGTGATGATGGGCGAGTTCACCGCCACAATCGAACACCGCCTCGACCAGGCATACCGGAACTTGCAGGAGGCCAGGTCCTCCGGCGACGACTACCTCGCCGACACCTTCACCGCCGAGATCGAGGATCTCCATCGTCTAGCCACAGACAACGGCGTCTCCGTTCGGCGCTGATGGGAAGGAGCCCCCCGGCCGACCGCCGGGGGGCTTTTTCACGCCCTGGCCCGTCCCCTCACCCGGGGACACCCGGGGACACCCGGGGACGCGGATCAGGCGTCGCGTTCCGGGTCGAGCGGGAGCAGCAGGTCGTGCAGCTCCTCGAACAGGCCGGGGGCCGCGCACAGGATGAGGCCGGGATTGGCCGGCCTGCCCTCCAGCCCGCCGACCCTCGCCCCGGCCTCCGAGGCGACGAGGCCACCGGCCCCGTAGTCCCAGTAGTGAGGGCCGCGCTCGTAGTAGCCGTCCACCCGCCCCGCCGCCACCGCGCACAGGTCGGAGGCCGCCGAACCGCCCCTGCGGATGTCGCGCACGCGCGGCAGCACGTGGCGGAGCACCTCCGCCTGCACCGCGCGCCGCCCGCTCTCGTAGCCGAAACCGGTGGCGATCAGTGCCCGCTCCAGCGGTACGCCGGTGTTGCAGGTCAGCCGCTCCCCTGCCAGCCACGCTCCCCCGCCCCTGACGGCGGTGAACACCTCGCCGCGGGGCACGACGTTGACCACTCCCGCGATCACCTCGCCGTCCACCTCGACCGCGATGCTGACCGCCCACTCGGGCACCCCGTACAGGAAGTTGACCGTCCCGTCGATCGGGTCGACGATCCAGCGGACCCTGCCCTCTCCGGTGGGCCCGCCCTCCTCGCCGAGGATCGCGTCGTCGGGCCTGACCGCCTTGATCCTGTCTCGGATGAGCTCCTCCGAGGCCCGGTCGAGGGCGGTCACCACGTCGGTGGGGCTGGACTTGGTGACCAGCACCTCCGGCCTGGCCGGCCGCTTGGCCAGCAGCATCTCACCGGCCTCCCTGGCGATCTCCTCCGCCAGCCGCCCGAAGGTCACGGCGCTGTCCACGATCCCCTCACCACTCCTCGCTCGTTCCGGCGGGCCCGCGACGGCGCCCGCCCTCTCCCGTGCCCGGCCGGGCGTGCGGCAATCCCCGCCCGTCCCGCCGGACCCCGGGTCCTTTCCCGCCGCTCCCGGCCCACGGCGAACACCGCTCGCCGCGCCGGGCTCACGACAGCGACTCCGGGCGCTTCCACTCCCGCCCGAGGACGTGCTGGTCGAGGAAGGCCAGCACGGTCTCGTACCAGACGACCGCGTTGCCCGGCTTGAGCACCCAGTGGTTCTCGTCGGGGAAGTAGAGGAACTTCGACTCCACCTCCGAGCGCTGCAGGTCCCACCACAGGCGCAGCGCCTCCCCGATGGGGACCCGGTAGTCCTTGTCGCCGTGGACGACCAGCATCGGGGTGGAGATGTTCTCCAGCGACAGGTGCGGGGAGAGCTTGGCGTACAGGCCGGTGCCCGGGGAGCCGAACTCGCGCTGCCAGTACATGGACGCGTCGGTGGTCCCGGCGAACTGGTCGAGGTTCCACAGCGAGGCGTGGGTGACGATCGCCCTGAACCTGCCGGTGTGCCCGGCGACCCAGTTGGCCATGTAGCCGCCGAACGAGCCGCCCATCGCGGCGGTCCTGGTGGGGTCGACCTCGGGGAGCTCCAGGGCCGCGTCGGTGATCGCCATCAGGTCGGCGTGGGTACGCGGGCCCCAGTCGGCCCAGCCGCGCCGGATCATGTCGGGCCCGTAGCCGGTGGACAGGCACGGGTCGGGCAGCAGCACGGCGTAACCGTGCTGGGCCATGATCCACGGGTTCCAGCGCCAGGACCAGTCGTTCCAGCTGGACAGCGGGCCGCCGTGGATCCACAGCAGGAGCGGGGCGGGGTTCTCCGCGGAGGCTCCCTCGGGCAGCGCCAGCCAGGCCCTGATCTCCGCGCCGTCGTCGGCGGTCACGGTGACCTCGGTGAGCGTGCCGGGCAGCTCAAGATCGGGAACGGGAGAGACGAGCCTCTCGACGGCGCCGTCCGGCGCCACCCTGACCGGGGCCGCGGGCGCGTCCACGGCGCTGCGCAGCGCGTAGACGGCGCCGTCGGGCGCGACGTTGAGCGAGCCGTACGCGGCGTCGTCGAGGGTGAGCCGCTCCGGCGCCGCCCCGTCGGCCGGGACCCGGAAGACCGGGCGGCGGCCGTGGTCGTCGGCGACCACGAACAGCGAGCGGGAGTCGGGCGCCCAGACGATGTCGGACGGCCAGAGCGCGCCGCCCGCCGGGTGGCCCTCTCCGGTGGCCAGGTCGACGATCCACAGGGTGCTCTCGGGGATCCGGTCGATGTCGGCGTGGTTGTTCCTGACGCACGCGACCAGGCGCCCGTCGGGGGAGATCCTGACCGGCCCGTCGAAGTCGTGGTCGTCGGCGGCGGCCAGGACCCGCCGGGCGCCGCCGTCGGCCGTGTCGATGGCGACCAGCTCGAAGCGGAGCTCGCCCTGCGGCATCGACACGCCCCAGGTGGTCACGACCGTGGAGCCGTCCGGCGTCACGTCGCACGCGCTGTGGCTCGACAGCGCCTTGCCCGGCTGCGGGGTGAGGTCCCTGACCTCGGTCAGCCGCTCGCCGTCGCCGAGGGTGCCCGCGAACAGCCGGGGCTCTCCGGGACCGAGGTCGTGATCCCAGTAGCGGACGGGGTAACTCTCGTGCAGGATCGCGCTGATCCCCGCGTCCTTGCGTGTCTTGCGCCGCTCGGCCTCGCCCGCCTCGTCCCCGGGGAGCACGTCGGAGCAGAAGACCACGGTCCTGCCGCCGGTCACGAATCCGGTGATGCCTCCCGGTCTGGAGGCGATCTGCCGGGCCTCGCCTCCCGCCGCGGGCAGCAGCCAGAGCGCGGGAACCTCCTCCTCCGCCTCCTTGACGGTCGGGTCGGGGCGGCGCGAGCCGAAGAGCAGGTCGCCGTCTTGCGTGAAATCGGCCCCGGCCTCGCCCTTGACGGATCTGGTCAGCCGGTACGGCCGGCGGCCGTCGAGAGGGATCTCCCACAGGGAGGTCCCATAGGATCTTCCGTCGGGATTAAGCGCCTGCACCACGCTGACCAGGCGCGCTCCATCGGGGGATAGCCGCAGGGATGCCACCCGCGGCACGCCGACATAATCGCGGATGTCGTTAAATGGGGTCACGGTTTCGAACTTACCCCGGCGATCGTCTCCGAACATGCATCCGAACATGCATCCACAAACCTTGTTGATAACGAACTCCTCAAGGTGACCATGCGAGAGGACACCCCGGCATGCGGTTTGATAAATGCCATGGGGAATTACGACGCACTTCTCGTCGTCTCGTTCGGGGGCCCGGAGAAACCTGACGACGTGATGCCGTTCCTGGAGAACGTGGTCCGGGGCAGGGGGATCCCGCGCGAGCGGCTGCTGGAGGTCGAGGCGCACTACCAGCGCTTCGGCGGGGCCAGCCCGATCAACCAGCAGTGCCGCGACCTGATCGCGGCCGTGGAACCGACCGTCGGCCTCCCGGTTTACTGGGGCAACCGCAACTGGCACCCCTACCTGGAGGACACGCTCCGCCGGATGGCCTCGGACGGCGTACGCAGGGCCGCGGCCTTCGTCACCGCCGCGTACAGCTCGTACTCGGCCTGCCGCCAGTACATCGACGACATCGCGCTCGCCAGGGCCGCGGTCGAGGGCGCCCCGGAGGTCGTCAAGCTCCGGCACTACTTCGACCACCCCGGGTTCGTCGCGGCGATGGCCGACCACACCCGTGAGGCCCTGGACCGGCTGCCCGCCGGGCTCCGGGACTCCGCGCGGCTGATCTTCACCGCGCACAGCATCCCGGTCTCGATGGCCGCGACGGCCGGGCCAGGCGGCGGCGCGTACGAGGCGCAGCTGCGCAGGGCGGCGGCGCTGGTCACGGCCGAGGTGGGCGGCGGCGACGGCGGCAGGGCGTGGGACCTGGTCTGGCAGAGCCGGAGCGGCGCCCCCCACATCCCGTGGCTGGAACCCGACGTCTGCGACCACCTGCTGGAGGTCGACGCCCCGGCGGTGGTGCTGGTGCCGATCGGCTTCGTCTCCGACCACATGGAGGTCGTCTACGACCTCGACGTGGAGGCCGCGGAGACGGCGAGGAAGATCGGCCTGCCGCTGGTCAGGGCCGCCACGGCCGGGACCCACCCGCGGTTCGTCTCGATGGTCGGGGAGCTGCTCGCCGAGCCGGAGCCCGCCGCGTGCGCGGCCACCTGCTGCCCGGCCCCGCCCCGCCGCCACGGGTAACCACGGGTGATCGGGTGACGGTCCCGAGCCACGGGTGACCACGGAGCCCGCCGGTGGCCTCGGGGGTCTCCGCGCGTGTCTCAGGGGTAGGCGGCGGCGTAGCCCCGGGAGATGCCCATGACCTTGGCGACGTACGACCAGGAGTGGTTGTAGAACCAGATGGCCTTCTCCAGCTTCTTGCCGCCCCGGCCCGCCCCGTTGGCGCACAGGTAGTTGGCCGCGCCGGGGACCGCGTCGTACGGGTTCCAGATGTCGGCGATGCCGTCGCCGTCGCCGTCCACGCCGTAGGCCCGCCAGGTGGCGGGCATGAACTGCATCGGTCCCTGCGCGCCCGCGGAGGAGGGGCCGTTGTTGCGCCCGTGCGAGCTCTCCACCTGGCCGATCGCGGCCAGGACCGTCCAGGAGAGCCCCGGGCAGACCTCGGCCGCCTTGCGGTAGAGCTCCAGATAGCTGCCGGGCCTGCCGACCGTGACCCGCCGTACCCGGCCGGCTCCCGTCGTCCCGGCGGCGGTGGCCTTCGCGGTGGGTCTCAGGGTGGGTTTCGCCGTACGGGGACCGCCGACGGCGACCACCTGGGAGCCGGGGCTCAGCAGCCTGCCCACCCGGGTCCTGAGGACACCGGCGGCCTTCTCGGGGCTGTGCACGAGCAGCGCCACGCCCGGCAGCAGGCCCAGCCTGCGGCCGGTCTCCTCGCCCACGATGCCGTCCACGCCGGGCAGGCCGAACGCGGCGGAGGCCGCGGCCCGCAGCCGGGGGCCGCCGTCCACCTGGTACTCCGAGCCGAGGACCAGCCCGAGGCGGCGCGCCGCCGCGTTGTCGGCGACGAACTCCCCCCTGTCGAGGGCGTCCCAGATCCCCTGCTGGTCGGCGACGGCCCTGGGGGCCCACGCGCGGAAGCGGCCGGGGTCGACCGCGATGAGGTTGAGCCCGACCCCGGACACCTTGACCGCCCCGCCGTCGAAGGAGTCGATCTTCTGGACGTACTTGAGCCGGGAGATGTCCTCCTTGGTCTGCTCGGTCAGCGTCGAGGGCGAGATGACCAGCAGCCGGGGCGGGGTGGGGGTGAGCCCTAAGGCGCCCGTCGCCCCCGGCTCGGGGGTCGGCCCCAGGGAGGCCGACGGGTCCGGGTCCTCCCCGGTCACGACGCCGGGGTCCGGGATCGCGGGAGGGCTCGCCACCGGCGCGATCGCCGACAGGTCCCGGACGCGGGACTCCACGACGGCGCTCCCGCCGGAGGCCGCCGGAGCGGCGGGGCGACCGGCGTTGATCACCGCGAGCGCGACGCCGCCGAGGGCGAGGAGGGCGGTCAGGGCGACCACCACTGGGACGAACAGCCGCAACCCGGGAAGACGTGACACCGCGCTCACGTTAGCTCCAACGGACCGCTCCATGAGCCGTTGCCTGGAAAATCACTTGCCGATCGGCGGTTCTGTGCGAAATCGTCGGCATGTTCCACGCGCGCGGATCAGCAAGGGGATTACCGGTGGTCGGGCCGTATCGAGAGCTCTTCAGCACGCCCGGCGTCAAGGGTTTCGTCATCGCGGGGTTCTTCGGGCGGATGCCCATGTCGATGCTCGGCATCGGCATCGTGGTGCTCGTCAAAGAACTCACCGGCTCCTACGCGACGGCGGGCGCGGTCGCGGCCACCGTCAGCGTCTCCTTCGCCGTCGCGGCCCCGCTGTCGGGACGCCTGGTGGACAGGTTCGGCCAGGCCAGGATAGTCATCCCGCTCACCCTGGCGCACGGCGCCACGCTGACCGGCCTGATGCTCTGCGCCGAGTACGGCGCCCCCCGCTGGACGCTCTTCGCCACCGGCGTCGTGGTCGGCGCGACCGCGCTCTCGCTCGGCTCGCTCGTGCGGGCCCGCTGGTCACACCTGCTGGCCGGGTCGGGGAGGCTGCACACGGCGTTCTCCTTCGAGTCGGTCGCCGACGAGGTCATCTTCGTCGCGGGCCCGGCGCTGGTCACCGCGCTGGCCACCGCGGTCAACCCGTACGCGGGCCTGATCGTGGCTCTGGCCTGCACGGTCGTGGGCACCGTCGCCTTCGCGCTGCAGCGCGGCACGGAGCCGCCCCCGCGCCCCAGGGAGAGCGGCTCGGGCACCCCGATCACCATCCCCGGCGTCGCCCTGATGTCGTGCGCCTTCCTGGCGATGGGAGCGGTGTTCGGCTCGGTCGACCTGATCACGGTCGCGTTCGCCGAGGAGCGGGGCGCCGAGGCCGCGGCCGGGCTGCTGCTCGCCTCGTTCGCCGGTGGGAGCCTGGTCTCCGGGCTCTGGTACGGCGCGCGGCAGTGGAGCATCCCGCTGAGCAGCAGGTTCGTCCGCTCGCTCGCGGTGTTCGCGGCGGGCATGATCCCGATCATGCTCATCGGCGACATCAGGGTGATGGCGGGCGCGCTGTTCCTGGCCGGGCTGGCCATCTCCCCGACCGTCATCACCGGCTACAGCCTGACCGAGCGGCTGGTCCCGGCCGGTCTGCTCACCGAGGGCATGGCGTGGATCTCGACCTCGGTCGGGTTCGGCGTGGCGATCGGCGCGTGGGCGGGGGGCAGGCTCACCGACACGTTCGGCGCCTCCAACGCCTACGGGTTCTCCTTCGCCTGCGCCCTGCTGGCCGTGGCGATCGGCGTCGGCGGCTCCGCCTGGCTGCGGACCCCTGTTGCCCGGCAGCAATCGTGAGTATCGTTCATATTCGCTGGCGAAGCGCGCGAACATGAACCGGCGGCGGCCCGCCTGACCGTGGGCGGGGTGCTGGCGCCCCGGACGGCCGGGCGCCGCCCGCGGGGCAGGAGTGACCATGGGCGAGACCTTCCGCACCTTCCGCAACTGGGCCGGGAACCAGTCCGTCACCCCCGCCGAGGTCCGCGCGCCCTCCTGCGCCGAGGAGGTCTCCCTGGCCGTACGGGACGCCGTCGCGGCGGGCCGCCGGATCCGCATGACCGGCACCGGCCACTCGTTCACCCCGGTGGCGCTGACCGACGGCCTCATGCTGCGGCCCGGCGCGCTGACCGGGATCCGCGAGACCGGAGACGGCTGGGTGACGGCCGGGGCCGGGACGACGGTCGGCGCGCTCAACCGGGAGCTGCACCGGATGGGCCTGGCGCTGGCCAACATGGGCGACATCGACGCGCAGACCTTGGCCGGGGCGATCCAGACCGGCACCCACGGCACCGGCAGGGACGTCGGCGGGCTGGCCGACCAGGTGCTGGCGCTGGAGATGGTGCTCGCCGACGGCGAGATCGTCACGGTCCGCGGCGACGGCGGGGGAGAGATCCGCGGGGTGGCCGAGCGGGACCTGTTCGACGCCGCCAGGGTGAGCCTGGGCGCGCTCGGCGTGGTGACCGCGGTGACCTTCCGGGTGGAGCCCGCCTTCCTGCTGCACAGCGTGCGCGAGCCGATGAGACTGACCACGATCCTCGGCACCCTCGACACGCTCGTCACCGGCAACGAGCACCTCGACTTCTTCTGGATGCCGCACACCGACGCCTGCCTGACCAAGCGCAACAACCGCAGCCCGGGACCGCCCCGGCCCGCGGGCGCGCTGAGACACTGGTTCGACAACCGCTTCATGGAGAACACCCTGTTCGGCGCGCTGTGCGGCGTCGGCGGGCGCTACCCGGGCGCCATCCCCCGGCTCAACGCGCTCTCGGCCGCGACGCTGTCGGCCTCGGCCAGCACCGACGCCTCGTACCGGATCCTGACGAGCGTGCGGGAGGTGCGCTTCCTGGAGATGGAGTACGCCATCCCGCGCGAGCACCTCGGCCAGGCCCTGTGCGAGGTCCGCGACCTGCTGGGACGGCGAGGCTGGAAGATCAGCTTCCCGGTCGAGGTGCGGGTCACCCCGGCCTCGGACGCCTGGCTGTCCACCGCCCACGGCAGGGAGTCGGCCTATGTCGCCTGCCACGTCTACCGGCCGACCCCGAACCCCGCCTACTTCGAGGGCGTCGAGGAGATCATGACGGGGCTCGGCGGGCGGCCGCACTGGGGCAAGCTGCACACCCGCGACGCGTCCTACCTGGCGGGGGTCTATCCCCGTTTCAGGGACTTCCTGGCGGTACGGGATGCTCTCGACCCGGGGCGCGCCTTCGCCAACGACCATCTCGACACCGTCCTGGGCTGAGGGGGGGCACCTCCGGCCGCACGGCCCCGTTCCCCCGAATCGGCCGCTTCTCACCAGCTTTCGGTAAAGGGTGGCGCAAAGGCTCGCTCGAAGAGTGACGCGTCCGCGTGTCCCGTCGTTCCCCGGGCGCGTACGGGGGGCAGATTCGCAAACGCCCGCGCCGCTCGACCCCGAGGGAGTCCGCTGGAGATGACCTTCTCCCGCCGTCCATGCCAGCCGCCGCCGCGTCCCGTCGTCACGGACCGCGACGACCGGCCCCCGCACAACGCCGCGACCGCGGCACACCCTCCCCGGACCGGCGGACCGGCCTCACCGCCATCTCCCGGTTCTTGGTGGAAGTCCGCAGCGGTTCCCGGAGTTATCCGTGAGAATCCCTTGAGGACCCCGAAGTTGCTGCTCCAGCCCGGTGCCCTGTAATTAGATGAATGGAGCAAATGTGACCGGCGTCACATCGCTGCGAGCCCCATCCAGGAAGGCGATGTTCGGACATGCCGGGTACGGTGCTGGCAGGCAACCGGCACACGCGAGAGACTCAAGGGTCCGGGGGAAGATTGAGCACGACGACGAAGGGACTCGCATGCAGGAGCTCCGACTCGTCGCGGTGAGTGAGGACGGGACCTATCTCGTGCTGGCGACAGCCGGCCGGGGTACCCGGTTCACGCTGCCCGTCGACGACCGGCTCCGTGCTGCCGTCCGCGGCAACTTCTCCCGTCTCGGCCAGTACGAGATCGAAGTGGAGAGTCCGTTGCGCCCCAAGGAGATCCAGGCCCGGATCCGTGCCGGCGAGACCGCGGAGGAGATCGCCAACACGGCGGGAATCCCGGTCGAGCGCGTGCGGTGGTTCGAGGGCCCCGTGCTCCAGGAACGTGAGTACATGGCACAGCAGGCGCAGCGCTGCGCCGTACGCCTGCCGGGCGACTCCGCTCCCGGTCCCACCCTCGGCGACCTGGTCGCCGAGCGGCTGACCCGCCGTGGCGTCCCCGCCGACGAGATCGAGTGGGACTCCGCCAAGCGGGACGACAACCTGTGGCGCATCAAACTCGGGTTCGTGTGGAACGGTCACACGCGCAACGCCGAGTGGCTCTTCGACCCGCGACGGCGCCACATCACACCCCACGACGACGAGGCCCTGCGGCTGTCCAGCGGCGAGGACGTCGAGCCGTTCGAGGACACCACGGTCACCCCGTTCGTGCCGCGCGTGGCCAAGCTCGCGCCGGTGCCGCCGCTGGCACCCGAGCCGCTGAACCAGCCGCCGGTCGCCTTCCCCTCGGTCCTGCGGCACGAGACCCCGGCCCAGCCCCGGCCCGCCTACGCGCAGGCCGAGACCGCCTCGCCCCCGGCGCCCCCCGCGCCCTCGGCGTCCCCGGCCGCCTACCAGCAGCCGCCCATGCCCCCGCTCCCGGCCGGATACGAGGCGCCGAGGGTGTCGGTGCCGCCGCTGCGCGCCCCCGACCCCGCCGGATACCAGCAGGAAAGGGCCCCGGAGCCCGCCGCCCCCGTGGCCCAGGGCCCCGGCACGCGGGTCGGGCCTCCCGAGCCCGTGCTGCCCGAGCCCCTCGCTCCGTACCCACCTCCGTACGAGCCGGTCACCCCGGCGGCGCACGAGCCCGTCACGTACGAACCGGCCGCGTACGAACCGGTCACACCGGCCGCGTACGAGGCGCCTCCCTCCCCGGCGCCCGTCGCGCCGCGACCCGAGCCCGCACCGCGGCCCGCCGTCACCTCCCAGCCCGCCGCGACGGCCGCCGAGCCGCCCGCGGTGACCGCGCCGGAACCGGCACCCGCCGCGCGGGAGTCCGTGGCGCGGGAGTCCATGGCGCGGGAAACCGCCGTCGCGCGGGAGGAGCTCCTTCCGCGGGAACCGGCCGCTCCCCCTGAGAAAGCGGTCACCGAGCCCGTCGTCGTCAGGGCGCCGGAGGTGGAGAAGGTCCCGGAGGCGGTGAAGGCCGTCGCCGAAAGCACGGAGCCCTCGCCGCCCCCCGCCGCGACCGCGCCGGAGCCGGTCACGGTGGCTCCGGCCGCCGTCCTGCCCGATCCCGCCGACCAGCGGTCCCCCGAGGCCGGAAAGGCCACCGAGCAGGCTTCCTCGGCAGCGGAGAAGCCCGTCGCGGCGAAGGAGACCCCCGCCTCCGAACCCGCGCCGGAGACCGGAGCGGCCCAGGAGGGTTCGATAGCTGTACCGGCGGCGCGCGTCAGCGTGGACGAGCGG